>CALXUP010000011.1 GCA_944391715.1 uncultured Alphaproteobacteria bacterium | reverse complement strand
TTTCTTCCCTTCTCATCTCCTCTATCCTTAATCCCTTCCTAAATATTTATATCCCTTATCAATTTTATCCCTTTTTTATCTACCAATCTCATCCCCATAGTGCCATATATATTGAATGTTCTTTTCAGACTCTTATCATAGTCTCATTGAAATTTTCCCTTTTCTTACTGCCAGAAAAATTCGATAACAGTTGTCGAATTTTATGGTATTGTAATTTAGGTTGTCTTTGATAATATATAATTGAATTAAGCCGAAATAATCGCGTTTAATTATGTTTTTTATGATAAAGGATTTAAGTTTATGAAACAGGGGACATTTAAACTGGTGAACTATCAAAAGGGTTATGGTTTTATTGTTTCTGATACAGATAACCGGGATGTCTTTGTAACAATTAAAGAGTTAGAAAAGATAGGCGTTCGTCGCATTTGTAACGGACAACGTTTTTCATACAAGATATATAACCGTCCGGGACGAAACACAGCAGGCAATTTTATGATTATTTAATTGCCTGTTTTTTTATTCCTTGCCTCACTTCCGCCTTTTGAGAAGTTATGAGCTTGTCACCTCAAATCATTCCCCCTCATACATTTTCTGAAGAATAAAAAAGCGCCGGATAAACGGCGCTGTTAAATATCAATGAAGAAAGAAAATTAAACCTCCCAGCTTTTTGAAAATTCCTCATCTTTAAACAAAGAGGCCAAACCGGTAATTTGCTTCAGACGGAGCAGTTCATCGGCCGACATACCAATATTTCTGCAAATCCAGCTGTCGCTTTTTCCCATCTCAAGCAGTTCGGCAACAATATTGCTCATCAAGTCAACGCTGTGGCTGCCGCGGGCTCTGTTATGACGAATTGTGGAGGCCATTCTGTCGCTCAGGTCTTTATCAATCACAACCACCGGCATCATGCCGTTTTCCCGTTCATAAATACGTTTGCTGGTCATCATAACCGTATAGCGGTGAAAACCGTCAACCACAATATATTCATCTTTTTCTTTGTCATAATAGCAAACAATCGGCTGGGTATAACCGTCTTCCCAGATAGAAACCTCCAACAATTTCATTTCCGGAGGAGCAACCCGGTTGGGGTTATAATCATTTGCCCTGATTTTTTCAACCGGGACAGCCCTAACGTTATATACAGGACTTTGATAAGCCATAATTTTTAGTCTCCTTATAGTTTCCGATACTTGGCAATAAGTTCTTTTTCACGTTCCGACTGTTTTTTCGTTTGGGCAAATCCCATATATTTGCACAAATGGTCGTTTTTCAAGATACAAATTGCCATTCGTTTCCAGGAAGGAATATCAATGGATGATTTAATATCATCGGTATTATCCGGAGTCCCCAGAAAACGAATCTGCTCTTTTGTTTTGCTGTACCGGCTGATTCCGTTTCGTCTGATCGGATAATTGCATTCCTCCAATTCTTTCAGGGCCGCATCACAAACAACGCCGCCTTTTTTCCACCAGAAACGAATAGAGGTTTTGAACTTTTCCACATAGTTTCTGCGCATACTGTCCGGCAAAGTCGCCAGCAAAAACTTTACATAAGTCCGCCAAGTATGGCCTTCCGGCAGTTTAACATTTCGCACGCCCATTGCACTGGTCCGGCCGTAAATCGCTCCAAAATTAGCCCCCTGTACACGCCCGACAACTTTCACCCAGGTTGCCGGTTCCAGGATTCTGTACAGGTTAAGGCTCTCTTTGGCGCTCTCATGATACGGACTGGCTACACGCATCTGGTGGATTGATAATCCTGCCTTATAGTATAAATCATAAATTTTATTATAGTCAAACCCGAATTTGCCATTTGCAACCCAAACATCTTTGGTCGTCCAATCATAAAGCGGATAGGCATTATACCAGTTTTCGCCCATTTTGGTCGTCCATTGGGCATCTTTCATAATTTGCTTTCTGGCATTGGCATAAGCTCTGTAACGGTTGAGGGATTCATCAGCTCTGACGCCCAAAAGACAGATAGTTTTTCCCTTTTTCTGGCGTGAATACCAGTCGCCGAACTCGGCATACAAATCTTCCTGAACCATTTTGGGCTTATAAAAGTCAAAATGCTGATTATCCAGATTAATGACATAAGGCATGGTCGGCATCGGACGAACCCACAAATCTTTTTTGTCCGGATCCCATGGATACCAGTAAATCTGAAAATTGCTGACGGCGCATCTTGAACCCATCGGCAGACAAACCCAATACGGTTCAATATCTTCCAGATTATTTTCAAACATCCGGTAAACAAAATTGGTCGTTTCCTGATATTGAGCCTCAAAATCCTGATGAAATACGCCGATTTTTTTCTTAATATTATGTTTCCGCTTGTAGTCTAAAACCAAATTAAGCAGCAATCCGCTGTCTTTTCCGCCGGAAAACGAAACATATATGTTATCAAAATTTTCAAAAACAAATTTAAGTCGTTCCATCGTCGCTTGGTAGACATCTTTTTCAAGATAGTGCTTCATAGTTTCAGCATCTCCTCTTTCGAAATAAAATCACATATATTGGAGAGCACATGCCTCTTGCGGGTCAGGCTTTGTTGGATCAGATCCTCTAACCCTGTTTTGACCCAGAAGTTGTAGATGTTCAGTTCTTTTGTAAGTCCTTTCTGATAAATGCAGTCCAGGCATTGAACCTTATCTTTATAATCGAACGTCTGCGAAAAAAAGATAATGTTGTTACAAAAAGGCACATTAATACTGAACCCCCCGGCTCCGTATGTACTAAACATAATATTGACTTTATTTTGAAAAGCTTCCACGACTTTGTTTTTATTAGAGTTTCCTGTAAGCTCGACAAAAGGATAGTCGAAAGCTCCGCACTCTTTGAAGAATTTGATTTCATCAATATATTTGATGTAGATGATAACTTTCTCACCGCGGGCCAGAATCTGGTCAACAATATCCACCAGGGCAAAGACTTTGTCTTTCGTGATGGTATAAATATGTTGAAACCTCTGAACCACCTGCATAAAAGGATAGCGTTCCCGTTCACGCAGATACATCTCTTTTTCCGACGCGTATTCCTGAGCCTCTTTAGGGGTCAGGTCAAAATACTCATCAAAATATTTTATTGAGCAATCAAAATCGAGATCATATTCCAAAATATATGGTCGCATCAGTTCAATGAGTTTTTTCTCATTCTGAGGCTTTGACCATCTTCTTTTTACTTCGTCTTCCCCGAGGAAGAATTGTAAAAAGTTGTTGGAAAACTGAGTCTCCGTCATCTTCAAAATTGAAGAGTTGATGAATTGGATTTGAGCATACAAATCTATGAGCCCTTGCGTGAGCAGGGTTCCGCTCAAAAGTAACCGATACTTAAACTTCCGCCCAATATTCAATAAGCGTTGGGTTCGCCCAGCTTCGGTATTCTTTATGGTAATACTTTCATCCACCACACAAAATGTCCTAAATTTATCAATTAAATTATATAGGCTCAAATATTTCGTATCTGAAGCTGCTACTGCTTCAATGGAGTAAAAGTAAATCTTTCTTTCCAATCCTCTAGACCACTTTTTTATCTCGTCTTTATAAGAACGACTGGATAAAAAGGCGGCCGGAGCTATCCAAACAATATAATCGACTTTGAACTGCTGCGATTTGACAAACTCCAGAGCAATCTCTACTTTTCTTGCCCCTGATTTAACAAATAAAGCGCCTGCCTTAATCTGTCCGAGCTTGTCAAAAGCCCGCTGTCTGTTCATACAAAGTCTCATATATTGTCCTCGATATTATGCCTAATACCTATGCTATACATGAAACTAACATCATTCTAGCATAAGCTTGAAAAGAATTCCAACGGAAGTTTAAAGTTGTACATAACATTCTTGCTTTTTTTTTATGACTGATCTGCCGAAACGCTATATAATCCGGGCTTTTTAAAAAAACGATGTTTTTTATACTAAATATTAGTGATCTAAAATAAATAAACAAAAAATCTTCCCGATTCCATAAAATCGGGAGAAAAGACAGCAGATGCGTCGGCATCTTTTTTATTTTTGTAATTTACGTCCAGACTTGAAAGAGCTGTGTTTGGGTTGTTTGTTATGATGAAACAGGCGAAAATTGTCTTTGTTGTCCTTAATGGGAAAGTCAAACAAATAGGTCATATGTTTGCCGTTTTTCCACAAAACATAAAACAGACTGAGCTGATCCCGGCGCGAATAATTTTCGACCATATACCACCAGTCCTCCATAATCTTTATGCAGCGGGGATCCATATGTTTGCGGTAGATAACGTTATTTTCCGTAAGTCCCATCTGGCGGGGATATTTTTCCTGCTCCAGAAAAGCGCGGTGTTTAAGAAGCGTGTCCTCATCATCTTTGCCTAAAGAGATGCACAATTCAAGCTCGTCATAAATGCATTTGCGGCGCCGGTGAGGAGGAATGGCCAAAAATACGTTTGTATCATTATGCAGTTTGTCGGCGGTCTCAAAAAGCAGCTTTCCTCTGAGCTGAATATTTGCGTCAATAAACAGGCTTTCTTCGTATTGGGGAAACAGTAAATGGGGATGAAGTTTATGATAACGGTTGTTCCGCGTGTTATCAGATTGTTGAAAATGCAAGGGCTCAATATGCCAGGGACCGACAATCCCTTTTTTCAAATAAGAAATATTGTCCGTAAAACAAACGTATTTATAATTGGGATCCAGATATGTATTCAAAATAAGGCTGTCATAATCTCCGGTAATACAGGTATAGATAACCTTTTGCGGAGGAATGGCGACTTGAAATTTATGAAAATTGTCAAATTGCTTTTTGAGCAGCGTTGAATAAAATACTTCTTTGATTTTTCCGAGGATTTGCCGTCTGTTCATGATGCTAAAGCTTTCTTGTTTGTTAAATACCAGAATACAAAATTCCGAATACCTTGTTCAAAATTCGTGAGTGGCTCATAGCCCAGGAGTTTCTGCGCTTTCCGGATATCTGCCGCCGTTTTGTCAACGTCACCGGGTTGCGGAGGTAAATGGTTGATGATGGCTTCTTTGCCCAGATTTTTTTCAATTGCAGCAATCATCTGTCGCAGAGTAACTGGTTCACCGCCGCCGAGATTGATAATTTCATATGGCGTTTGTGTATAATTTATTGCTGCGCAAATGCCGCTGACAATATCATCAATATAAGTATAATCGCGTTTAGAAGAACCGTCGCCGAACATCGGAATGGCTTTTCCTTCGTCAATCAGACGCGTAAACTTGTGAATAGCCAAATCCGGCCGTTGTCTGGGGCCGTAAACCGTAAAAAAGCGCAGGCAGACGGCTTGCAGATTAAAAAGTTTGCCGTAAGTATAAATAAACTGTTCCAGGGCAGATTTGCTTGCGGCATAAGGGGAGATTGGTTCGCTGACTTTCAGGTCTTCGGAAAAGATATCGGCACGGCAGTTTCCGTAAACCGAACTTGATGAGGCAAAAACAAGTTTATGAACATTGTAACGGCGCATCATTTCCAAAATATTCATGCTGCCGATAATGTTGGTCTGGCAATAATCCAGCGGATGTTCGATTGACGGACGGACGCCGGCCTTTGCCGCCAAATGAACAACCTGGCTGATGCTGTTGTCCCGGAAAATATTTTCTATTGAACCGGAATTAGTCAAATCAGCTTCGTAAAATTTAAAATTAGCATTTTCCAGACAGTCTTTAATATTGTTTTCTTTTATCTTTCTGGCGTAAAAGTCATCAAAATTATCGATTCCGATAAGGCATTCTCCCTGCTTCAGCAAGGCATCGCAAAGTGATGAACCGATAAAACCTGCCGCTCCCGTTACCAATATAGTCAAAACTCCACTCCTATATAAATTTAAACAATAAAATTCAAAACCTGCATCAACCTGTTTGTTTTAATAATTACAACTTTATAGAATAAAAATAAAAAATATCTAAAATTTTTTTATATCTTGATAATTTAGAAATAATTTTTGCAGAAAAACCGGAAGCTCAATTCTTGACAGGGCAGTACTTTGGCGTAAATATATCCGGTATCGGAAGTGGAGGTATTCAAAACACAATGGTTGATAAAATCAAAATCCGCGGTGCCCGGGTGCATAATCTGAAAAACATTAATGTAGACATTCCGCTCAATCGGATTGTCGGGATTGCCGGCGTATCCGGTTCCGGAAAATCTTCGCTGGCCTTGGGAATTTTATATGCGGAAGGCTCACGGCGTTATCTGGAGGCCCTGTCTACTTATACCCGCCGGCGGATGACTCAGGCGGAAAAAGCCCGGGTAGACGAAGTCCTTTATGTTCCGGCGGCTCTGGCCTTGCGTCAGCGTCCGGGTGTCCCCGGGATTCGCAGCACTTTCGGCACCGGAACGGAGCTTTTGAACAGCCTGCGTTTAATGTATTCCCGCCTGGCAAACCACCGCTGCCCGAACGGTCATTATCTAAAGCCGACGCTTGCTGTTGCCGCCGGACAAGAACTCGTTTGTCCGGAATGCGGCGCAAAATTCTATGCCCCTTCGGCGGAAGAACTGGCCTTTAACAGTCAGGGAGCCTGCCGTACCTGCGACGGAACGGGAATGATAAGAACCGTAGACAAAGAAACACTTGTGCCTGATGACAGCCTGTCCATTGATCAGGGAGCCGTCGCCCCGTGGAACTCGCTGATGTGGTCGTTAATGACGGATGTCTGCCGGGCAATGGGTGTCCGCACCGATGTGCCTTTCCGGGAGCTGACCGACAAAGAAAAAGACATTGTTTATAACGGTCCGGCCGAAAAAAAGCATATTTTTTATAAGGCTAAAAATTCCAATCAGGCCGGCGAATTGGATTTTACTTATTATAACGCAATCTATACCGTTGAAAATGCTTTGGCCAAGGTCAAAGACGAACAAGGCATGAAACGGGTGGAAAAATTCTTAAAACAAGAGGTATGTCCATCTTGTGGCGGAAGCCGGTTGTCAGAAACCGCCAGGGCGCCGAAGTTGCGCGGCATTTCTCTTGACGAGGCCTGCAAAATGCCGCTGGCCGAACTCATCGACTGGGTGGAAGGCGTTCCCGCAAGCCTGGATGAAGAAATGCGGCCGATGGCGGAAAGTATTTGTGAGTCGTTTCAGTCCGCGGCTAAACGGCTGTTGGAACTCGGGCTGGGCTATTTGTCCTTGGATCGTGCGGCTTCAACTCTTTCAACCGGAGAGCGGCAGCGTATGCAGCTGGCACGCGCCGTTCGTAACCGAACGACCGGTGTTTTGTATGTTTTGGACGAGCCGTCAATCGGTTTGCACCCGTCAAATGTTGACGGGCTTAAAAATGTGATGCGTGATTTGGTTGCCGACGGCAATTCCGTGGTATTGGTTGACCATGATACACGGATTCTTTCCGAGGCCGATTGGCTGGTCGAAATGGGTCCGGGCGCCGGCAGCGGCGGCGGAAAGGTCATTGCCGAAGGAACGGTTGCCGAAGTGTCGCAAAATGCCGATTCTGTTATAGCGCCTTTCCTTTCGGGGGAAAATGTCATTAATGTCAGACCCCGCGCCAAACCGGAAGATATTTTTAAATACGGGGCGATTTCGCTGTCTTCCGGAGCAATTCACACCGTCCGCCCGCTGAACGTAAAGTTTCCCAAGGGGCGGTTAACGGTCGTTACCGGCGTTTCCGGCTCCGGCAAAACAACCTTGGTTTTGGAAAGCCTTATTCCGGCGTTGGAAGCCGCGGTTAACGGTAAAAAACTGCCGGAACACATCATCTCTGTTCAAGCCGACGGAATAGACCAGGTCAAACTGGTTGACGCAACGCCGATCGGCATTAACGTACGTTCCACCGTTGCCACTTATGCCAATGTGCATGATGAACTGCGCAAAATTTTTGCCAAAACCTGCGATGCCATGCAGCAGGGGTATAAAGCCGGAGATTTTTCTTATAATACCGGAAAATTGCGTTGTCCGGTTTGTGACGGAACCGGCGTTATTAATTTAGACGTACAGTTTCTGCCGGATGTTGAAATCCCGTGCCCGGAATGCCGCGGATCACGTTATGCCAAAGCTGCGGAAAACGTCAAATATCTCAACAGCAGGGGCGGAGCTTTTTCTCTTCCGTCTTTGATGGATATGGATGTCAATTCGGCGCTGGAAGCCTGCAGCGATTTGAAACTTGTGCGCCAACGCCTAAAAGTCTTGCAGGATTTGGGACTGGGCTATCTGACGCTGGGCGAAGAAACACCGGGCTTGTCGGGCGGAGAGGCGCAGCGACTTAAACTGGCCGGAGAAATGGGCAAAGGCCAGTCTGATGCCGTTTTTGTTTTTGATGAGCCGTCAATCGGTCTGCACCCGTTGGACGTCAAAGTATTGCTTAATGTTTTTCAAACGCTTGTTTCTCAGGGGGCAACGGTCATTGTCATTGAACATGACCTGGATGTGATTCGCAATGCTGATTATATTATCGATATGGGACCGGGCGGCGGCAAAGACGGCGGACGGATTGTGGCGGTCGGCACGCCGGAGCAGATTGCCGCGGATACGGCAAGCCTCACCGGAAGATATATAAAGATGTAAAAAACTTCTCACTGTATCAGAAAAGAATTTGTATCAAAATTTTGGACTTGTCGATTCGTTACCCGAACGGAGTTTTCTTGTTGACATCTGCAAAAGAAAAGCTATCTTATAACTATATTTATAAGTTTTTGTAAATAATTATCGTTATTATAAGAGATGTTAAACCATTAAAATTAATGCGTTATGTCAAAAGATGATGAAGGTGGCTACTGCTTCGATTTGCTCAAAGCAGGGCTGACTGACAGGGATTTGTCAGGTTGGGGACGCGTTTGGGCTATTGGTACCGGTTTAATTGGAACAATAGTTGTCGATCCTGTTCTCTGGGTAAGTAAAAAACTTGGTGTGGAAAGTAAATCTCAGGATTACGATCCCGGAGATCCCACACATCCGTTTAACCAAAATTATTAAACACTATCAAAGCAAAAGCCTTGCTTGCAGAAATGCAAGAAGACTTTTGTTTTTTTTATATCCTGAAAACACATACCGGACGAGTATTTTTCATTATCAAATAAAAAAAGAGCCAGACAAGCTGACTCTTTTTTTGATTTGGTCGGAATGAGAGGATTCGAACCTCCGACTTCTACGTCCCGAACGTAGCGTTCTACCAGGCTGAACTACATTCCGTCATTCGGTACAGCAGAACATAGCACAAAAAATAAAATAGACAAGTCTTTTTTTGCAGCTTTTTTACATAATTTTCTAACTTTTTGATAAAACAAGGCGTTAATTTCGATTCCCTAAACCTTTGTTAACCAAGTTTAAATGAAAATGTATATAATAAAAATAGAACTTTTGTGCAGAAAATGCTTGAATTTTTTTCAAAACAGACTATATTTAACAAAAACTAGCCATAATTAACAAAATAGTCTCGACAAAAGAGAAAAGGATAAAGACAATGAAAAAATTTTTAGTTCTCTCAATGGCCGTTGCACTGTCTGCTTGCGCAACAGCTCAGGATGAAGAAGTTATAACCGAACCGGAAACCGTCACAACCGAACGTGTTATTTATCGTGATTATGACGGCAGCCGGATTTATCAGGAAGATATGGGCCGCCGCCAATATGCCGATGCCGGTCGTCGCCGGATTCGCGTTGTTCGTACAACACCGGTAGAAGTTTATGAGCCGTCTTACGAACCGACGACTACAATCGTTGAAGATTCGTATCAGCCGTCTTATACCGAAAGTTCATACAGCCGTCCGCGCCGCATTATGGATGATGATCCGGCTCCCCGCAGAATTTACAACCGTCCGCGTTACAATGATAACACTTATATCAGCACCAATTCCGACGGACGTCCCTGCCGCCGCCGTTCCCGTGTAGTTGACGGCTATCGTACCGTTTCCAACGGAAAAGGCTGCCCGGATGAAATCAGAGAAACCAGAGAACCGGTTGAGATTCTGTATAAGAAAACCACCTACAAAACGGTTTATGAACCCAAAACCTATACCGACGTTACTTATGAAAAAGAACCGTATCGTGCAGGTATGATTGAAGAGGTTGTTCATACTCAGCCGCAGCCGGTAGATACCATTGTTGAAACCACAACCACCACAACAACGGTAACCGACTAACATATTCATTGTCTTAAAAAAAAGGCTGCCTGATTCGCAGCCTTTTTTTGTTTGTGTTAAATGCTCTCCCGCTATTCAACCGTAACCGATTTTGCCAAATTGCGCGGTTGGTCGATTTCCCGGCCGAGCTCATCGGCAATAAAATAGGCAAAAAGCTGCAATGCGGCGGCCTCTGTCAGCGGAGAAAATTCTTCGCAATTTTGGGGCAGAAGAACAATATCGTCAAAATTCCCCTGCGGTATCTGGTCGCTGAAGATAATGACCGGCGCTTTTCTGGCTTTGGCCTCTTCACAGTTCGAGAGTGTTTTGGCATAAGTCGGGGCTTGCCGACACAAAACGGCTGCAACCGGCATATTGGCGTCCAAAAGGGCAATCGGCCCGTGTTTCAGCTCACCGGCGGCATAAGCGCAGGCATTGATATAGCTGATTTCTTTCAGCTTCAAAGCACCTTCCATTGCGCTGGGCAGCTGTTGTCCCCTGGCAATATAGGCCATTGCCGGAAAACGGGCATATTTTTTTGCAACGGCTTTGATTTTCTCTTCTTCCGCCAGAATCTCCTCAATTTTAACCGGAATTTGCCGAAGAGCATTGTGCAGACCGGAAATTTCTTCCGAAGACAGAAAGTTTTTGTCTTCCGCCAAAGCAAGAGCAAGCTGGTAAAGGCGCAAAAGCTGGGCGGTATAAGACTTGGTTGCCGCAACACTGACCTCAATGCCTGCCTGCAGGGTAATGACCTTATCGGCATAACGGACAATACTGGAATCCGGACGATTGGTCAAAACCAGAACCTGAGCATTGCTTTTCTGCGCCTGTTTGAGCGCTGTAATGGTATCAGCCGTTTCACCGGATTGCGATATGCCGATAACCAGCGTATCAGCACCTGTCCGCTGTTTTTTATAAATATATTCGCTGGCCGGCTGAACGGAAACTTCGCAATGGCACCAGTCTTCAAAAAGAGGCGCGGCAGCCAGAGCGGCATGTAAGGAGGTTCCGCAGGCAATGATTTCGATTCGGTTAAAATCCCGCAGGCTCCCGATATCAATTTGCAGCCCGTCGGCCAGAAGGGCACGGATAATCCCCGGTTGCTCGTGAATTTCTTTTAGCATAAAATGCTTATATCCGCCTTTGTCAATGGATTCGGCCGAAAGCTGAAGCAATTCCGGCTGCCGCATAATCTGTTTGCCGGCAAAATCCGTAATTTTTATCTCTCCGCGCCGGATAACGGCAATTTCCCCGTCTTCCATCCGCACGATTTTTTCGGCTTTTCCGAGCAAAGCGGCAATATCGCTGGCAATAAAATTTTCGTGTTGTCCGATTCCGATAATGAGCGGGGCGTTTTTCTTAACGGCAATGAGCTTGTCCGGTTCCTGCTGGTAGACAATTCCCAGGGCAAAAGCACCGTCAAGAAGCCGCACGGCGTTTTGTACCGCCTCTTCAAATCCGGCGCCGTTTTTCAATTCCCGGTCAATCAGATGAACAATCGCTTCCGTATCTGTCTGCGATGTAAAATGATAGCCGTCGGCCGAAAGTTCCTTTCTGAGCTCAAGATAATTTTCGATAATCCCGTTATGAACCAAAGCCAGATTTCCGTCTGCCGAGCGGTGAGGATGAGCGTTTTCCAGATTCGGCAGCCCGTGCGTTGCCCAGCGGATATGTCCGATGCCGCATTCCGCCGCTGTATTTTCTTTGGGTTCCGTCCGAATGATTTGGCACAGATTGTTTAATTTGCCTGCCGCTTTGAAGATTTTAAGTCTGTTATTGTCGTTCAGGGCAATTCCGGCGGAATCATATCCGCGGTATTCAAGGTTTTTAAGTCCGTCAAGCAGATTTTCCGCAGCAGAGCTTTCACCGATATATCCGATAATTCCGCACATGTTTATTCTCCTTTGTCAAGCAGGCCGAGTTTTTTTAAGGTTTTCAAAATATTTTCTTTATTGCGTTTTTTGATGGGCTTGATGGGACGCCCGGCATAAACCGTCCACGGTTCAAATTTATAATTAGACGGCACAAAGCTCAGCGCGCCGATACTGACGCCTTCCGGAATATGATTATTGGGCATAATAACGGAGTTTGTACCAATGCCGGTAAACTTCTCCATTGTAACATTACCTTGGATTTCTTTGACTTCCGGAACGGAATGCGTCACCAGCTCGTTAACATAATCATTGCTGCTCAGCCAGATTCTGACACCGGCGGCCAGGCTGGAATAGCTGCCCATTTTGAATTTGTATTTTCCGTCGCCGCCGGAAATATATGTTCCGGTTGCAATCTCGCAGTCGGAACCGATCTCGCAGGCGGAGGATATCCGGCAGAAATCAGAGATTCGGACATTGTCTCCGGCTTCTACAAGCTCCGGCTTTTTAATGATAACATATTCCCCGAGGGTAAAATTCTTTCCGTGTTTCAACTTTTTTCTCCGTTATAGTGGAACCATGCTTTTATGATATCCGGAAAAAGGCTGAAAACTCAAATCACAATGCCGGGAAAGCCCGTCAAAAGAAATTAATTTCTGTTACAATGTCAAAAGGGCTGTAACAATTCAAACGGAAAGAAAAGGGCAAACCGGGAGTTTTTCAGGCGTTTCGCTCTTAAAATTTTGTAACATTTTCATCTCGGAAAAATGATAAAAAGATAAAGCCGGAAGCTTATCACCCCCGGCCAAATCCGAATTTGTTTCAATAAATTTCAGTCAGGAAATCATTTTCAGCCCGACCACGCCGATAATAATCAGCACAACGCCGAAAACACGGGCCGGCTTCTTACTTTCTCCGAAAAAGATCATATTCACAAGCACCGCTCCGGCCGTACCCAATCCCATCCATACCGCATAAGCAATGCTCATGGCCAGATATTTTAATGAAAAATATAAAAACAGATAAGAGAGGGCAAAACCGCTGACAAACAGCGCCAGATTAAGCAACGTCTTTTTCCGGCTGAAAAGTTTCAGACCGATAACGCCGGCAATCTCAACCGCCGAGGCAATCAAAACATAAATCCACCCCATTTATTTTTTCTCCTTTTCTGTTCCGTTGGGAGAATTTTCTGCCAGCTTCAGCGTGATGACACCGGCAATGAGCAGGGTAATGAAAATCCCTTTGGCCCAGGAAAATTCCACCTGAAAAAGAAACGTATCCATCAATGCCGTAAAAATCGTGCCGATGGCGGAAAATATTGCATAAACCGTCCCGGTTTGGATTGTTTCGCAGGCTTTTTCCAAAAAATAAAAATCGGTAATGATGATCAGGGCAATAAGCACAAAATCAAGCGGATTCTCAGCGGCATTAAAGCCGTAAATCCAAAGAAGCTCAAAAATACACGTCAGTGTAACATATATCCAGCCTTTACTAATTTTTTTTTCTCCTAAAATGATAACCACAACCGTAAATCTAACAATGCCGGTTGAACAAGTCAAGCACCCGCCGGAAATAACGGGAATAATAAAAATACATTGCATAAAAAAATGAAAGAGTTATCTTTATGTATAATATATACCGTAAGGAGAGTGTAAAAATGCAGCGCTGTATCGAACCGAATATTAAAATTGAGGATACCGGTTTTGGATATACCCTGTCCATTATCGGCGGCAAATACAAAATGATTATTCTTTACTGGTTGGGTGAGTTTGAGGTTTTGCGCCATAATGCACTGCACCGCTTAATTGGCAAAATTTCTTTCAAAATGCTGAGCTCGGCCTTAAAAGAACTGGAAGCCGCCGGCCTGATTGTCCGCAAAGTTTATCCGCAAATGCCTCCAAAAGTCGAATACAGCCTGTCTGCAAAAGGAAAATCGCTTATCCCGATGTTGTTCGATTTGTGTGAATGGGGCGATAAAAACCGCCCGCACCCGCAGAAAAATTTACAAAGAAGCGCCTAACTTTTCGGCCTCGGCCAGAGCTTTGTGCCCTTTAATGTCACCGATTTTCATGACCCCGCCGGCAATAATATGCCCAAGATCTTTCCAGCCCATATGTTTTAACAGGGATTCATAATAGTTAATAACCGGCTCCGCATTGCTTTTGCTGTCGCCCTCAGAGGCCATTAGCATAATGCAGTCTTTTTTCGGGTTACGATAGAACTTGTCACACTCGGCCACGGCAAACAAACGGTCAAACGCACATTTCAATTGTCCGGAAAATCCCCAATAATACATCGGTGAGGCCAAAACAACAATATCCGCCGCCGCGTATTCAGGATAAATTTTTATCATGTCGTCTTTCTGCACACACGGACTGGCCTTGTCTTTTCCTCCGCCAAAGCAGCCGAGGCAACCGCGAATGTTCATTGTCTGCAGGTCAAAACATTTCACATTATGTCCTTGGCTTTCGGCACCTTTGGTAAAAGCCTCAATCAGACCTTTGGTATTTCCGTTCAGTCTTGGACTGCCGTTTAAAATAACAATTTTTTTGCTCATTTTTCCTCCTGCTTGTTGTGTTGTATGGCTCATTTTTGGCAAAACGCTGACCGCTGCCGCCATAAAAGCCGTTTTGATAAATTCCCTTCTTTGCATGGGCTTCTCCAAACCTTAAAATTATAAATATAGTAAGGAGAAAAAGAATAAGGTTCAATACTTACATTTTTGTTTAATACTTACTTTCAGGAAAGTATAATCGTAATACAAATCGGTATTTTTATATAAAAAAGGCAGACAATAAAATGCCTGCCGTTTTTTCTAAAAGTTGGTTAGAATACATCACAGAGTTCTTGCAACGTAAGCCGGTTAGGATCAGCCAGGGTTTCAATCCCCAAATATTCCATAGCGGCGCGCCTTCTTGCTCTGCCGCACTCATACAATTCGTGTTTGAGCGCGTTTTTTTCTTTCTGGCCCATTTGCCGAATAATATCCCGAGCCTCTGTCAACGCAAGAATATAATTCTTTAACGTTGTTTCATCTGTGCCCAGAGCCAGGACGTCTCCGAAATCAAGACCATACTTGCGGGCCAGCTTTCCGCACTTTCGTGCGTATTCCCGGTTCGCAGCTTTTTGGGCTTTTTCTTCTTTGAGACGGATCGCTTTGGCCGCAGCTTTTGCTTTGGCTTTACCCTTATCATAAACCGCTTTGAGCGGGCTTTCTTGTTTAAGAAAACATACGTCGACAGGAATTGTCATGGCAAAAACCCCTGTTTCTTGTTTTTCAAGAAGATGGATTCTTTTGCCGTCGTCTTTTTTGCCGTCAGGTATGGCGGCAATAAGATCGCGTATTCCTTTCTCAAAGCTGTCCCGGCTTATTTCATGCAGAGCTTCTCCACAAGAAGTATAATTTTCCCACGATGAATAGCAGTAGCATATGCCGCCGCATTCAAAATAGAAATCTTTTTTCCTATCCCATGGGATAATGCCTGCGTAATAGGTTGATTCATACTTTACTATGTTTTCAACCGTTTGATTGAATGAGATAGTAAATCTTTTCATAAACATTACATCCGCTTATTTGCTTTCGCACTTCACGAATGCGTTATTTTTTTATGCACTCAAAAACCTCTCGGGCATAATCAGCAAAAGTTATTTGGTATTTCATAAGAGGTACTGCACTTCACTCCTACTGCCATAAACGTAAATGGCATTAACCTTTCTCTTTTATTGATTATCGGTTCCCTACTTGTTTTTAAGCAATTTTAATAATATTTGTAATAATCTCTAACGAATCATAAGATATCATATTTTCTAAGGTTTGTCAAATGCGTCGTTTATTTGTCAAAAAGTGAAGGCTTTACTTGGCATGTTCCATGATGAATACCGGCATGGTACATCTCGTTGTATCCTTCCGTGGCCGCGGAATCTATTTCAAAACTACCTGCCAGCCCTTTTTCCGCGACCATTTGTTTCAACACAAACTCCGCCATCGGCGACCGGCAAAAAACAAACTTCTTTCACCGCAACGCACCTTTATAAAAAATCCCGGCGGCCGATACACGACCAACCGGGATAAAATAAAAAAAGCTAAAAAGCGAGAGCGCAACGAACGCAGTTACTGTGATTCTTACTGTTGATGCTGAACATGTAGCCGTCGGACGGTCTGACCCGCCACGCGGAGTAACTATAGCACTCGGACGAAGACCAATACCAAGACCAAAGCCAAGTATCTCCATCAAGTGAACACCCTCTTATTTTATTCAGCGCTCCTTGAATGGCACCCAGATTTCCAAATATCTTGACCAATTCATCCCTGCTTGCCAAAAAAGCCTCTCCGGGCTGAACACCGTCAAAATCATACGCAGCGCACCATTCAGCCGCCTCCGCCTTCTTATTCTGTTTCTGGGCTGCTTCCAAAATCAAACGGGTATTCTCCTTGCCGTTTTCTGTGAAAGCACCAACTTCTAATTCATCATTAGACCACGGCAACCTTGTTTCCCGCAACCCGAGAACCAAACCGTGCTTTTTGCTTTCATCAACCCAGCCGACAACCCCGGAAATCTGTTTCTCCTGAATAACCTCTGCCGAAATTGTTCCGTCAGAATAATAATACATTCCAGGACGAACAATACCAGCTGAAGCGGCTAATGCTTTTAATTTCCATAATTATAAAATTTAAGTTAATAATTCTTGTAACTACATAAAATATATCAAATCTATGGACGTTTATCAATAATAAAATAGACAAATACACAAAAAAAGAATTCTGTCTTTCTCTTCGCAAACATGGATTAACCATTTTTCATACAAACAAAATAATCCTTTATTGACAAATTTTGAAATCATAACTACATTGAAACCGTTTAATAATCATTATGTAAAACCTTTAAATATTTTTATGTATGAAACTGCTTATCCAACTTTTTTTAATTTTCTTTTTGGGGTGCCTGGCCATGTGGCTGTTTCGCAAACTGCTCTGGGCCTGTATCAAACTCAGTGTTTTAATCCACGCCCAAAAACACCCCGAAGATATCCCCCGAACCGAGGGACTGGTTTTTAACAAAAAAACAAAAAAACTGGAACCCGACAGCCAGCCGATATTGCCCGGGGAATAAAACTCGTTCGACAAATAGATATCCCCCAGTAAACTGGGGGTTCTATAGTAGTTACAAACCTAACGGTTTGACCACGCTCGTTGGCGTGGAACGGTATCTAACGATACCTTGGCATTCAGCCCCGAGTAAACTCGGGGTTTTCTGTAAAGCATGTAATAAAATTAAAAAAGCTGTTTATATGAGTGTAAAGGCTCCATAAACAGCTTTTTTTATACTTTACAAAAACTTATAAATTATTATAAAAAATTTAGGGATTACATATGATCTTTAATAAAAAATGTTGCCCCGATGTTGCCCCGAACAAACACACCGAAAACCGCACAAAAAAAAGCCCCTGATAACCCATTGATTATCAAGGACTTTATTGGTTGCGGGGGCAGGATTTGAACCTACGACCTTCAGGTTATGAGCCTGACGAGCTACCGGGCTGCTCCACCCCGCGATAAGATACATTCAAAGTTTTCCCGAAAGACAGTGCATAAATACGCTCTTTTCTTCCGGTTGTCAAGCTAAAATTTTGCAAAACTTTCCGAAATTATCAGTTTTTTTAACAATTTTATTCTGCCAAATGCGGCATTGTGCCGTTTTTTTCAAACTGTTCTGCCGCATATTTCCGGTTTCTTTGTCAAAAATTCCGAACGCCGGTTTCCGATTTATCAAAAAAATAAAGAAATCAGCACCGCAAAAACAAAAACGGCCAAAATAACCCCGTGCCACCATTTCATCTTTTTCTCCGTTAATTAAAAAATACCAAAGCCAAAATGAGCAACAATAATACAATGCCGAAAAATATTTTGTGTTTTCTTTCCAACACCATTTTCTCATCTCCATTATTATGCATTGAATCAAATAATCCTGAATTTATATATATCAACAAATACTGATTGATTTTCCGGCAACGGCATGTTAAAACCAAAACAAAAGGGGATAAAATGGCAGATACGGAGCTTGAAGAACGGTTGATAAATATTGAAATGGCGCTGGCCAATCAGGAACGCGTCATAGAAGACCTGAATCAGGTGATTATTGAGCAGGGACGCCGTCTGGATTATTTGCAAAAACAAAATCAATATCTTCTGGAAAATATCGGGACGGAGGCCGTCAAACCGTTAAGCGAAGAAACACCCCCGCCGCATTATTAAAGCAAAGGATAAAATGCCGATGGATGAAAATGCTCTTTTCAAGTTAACACACGGGCTTTATGTTTTGGGAACAACGGACGGCTCCCGTTTTGTCGGCAGCATTGTCGATGCCGTTATGCAGGTTGCCCACAAGCCGTTTGTCCTGGCGCTTTCCTGTGGAAACCAGAGCCATACCAAGTCCTGTCTTCATACGGCCAAAGAGTTTTCTCTTTCCGTCCTCGGAAAAGACACCGATCCTTTTATTGTGGCAAATTTCGGTTTTCAGAGCAGCCGCGACGTCAACAAATGGGATAATGTCGATTTTGAGGAGCAGGACGGCCTGCCGTACTTGCAAAACACGCTGGCAGGCATTAAATGTAAGATAATTCAGGAAATTGCCTTTGAAAGCAATACGCTGTTTTTGGCAGAAGTCCTTGACTGCTATGTCGGTACCGGGGATGGCGAGCCTTTGACCTACAATGATTACCGCAGCTATTACAAAAGCGGGGTCATTAAAGTTTTTAATGAACAAAAAGACCGTATGAAAGGAAAAAAAATGACGGAAGAAAAGAAAAACGATGGCAAAAAATGGGTTTGCACGGTATGCGGCTATGTCTATGACGGAGATGTTCCTTTTGAAGATCTGCCGGAAGACTGGGTTTGTCCGTTGTGCGGTGTAGATAAAAGCTTTTTTGAACTTCAATAAAAAGAGGAGGCTGCAAGGCCTCCTTTTCATTTTGTATTATCCGCCTGTTTAGCCGACGGAACCTTCAAGTGTAATATTGATAAGCTTGGCCGCCTCAATGGCAAATTCCATCGGCAGCTGCTGCATAACCTCTTTGCAAAAACCGTTAACAATCAGGCTCACGGCTTCTTCCTGTCCGATTCCCCGCTGCATGCAATAAAAAAGCTGCTCGTCGCTGATTTTGGACGTCGTCGCCTCATGCTCAATACAGGCGGTTTTGTTGCGGTTTTCAATATATGGCACGGTGTGCGATCCGCAAGTTGTGCCAATGAGCAGACTGTCGCATTGCGAATAGTTGCGGGCATGACTGGCCTTTGGGGCAACTCTGACCAGGCCGCGATATGTCTGATTGGAAAAACCGGCGGAAATCCCTTTGGAAATAATTTTTGAGGTTGTGTTTTTGCCAATGTGAATCATCTTTGTCCCGGTATCGGCTTGTTGTTTGTTGTTGGTAATGGCAACCGAATAGAACTCGCCGACCGAATTGTCGCCCTGCAAAACACAGGACGGATATTTCCAGGTAACGGCCGATCCCGTTTCTACCTGCGTCCAGGAGATTTTGGCATTATCGCCGCGGCAGGCCGCCCGCTTGGTAACAAAGTTATAAACGCCGCCTTTGCCGTCCTTATCGCCGGGATACCAGTTCTGAACGGTGGAATATTTAACTTCGGCGTCTTTATTGACAACAATCTCCACAATAGCGGCATGCAGCTGATTCTCATCGCGCTGCGGCGCCGTACAGCCTTCCAGATAAGACACATAACTTTCATCATCGGCAATAATCAACGTACGCTCAAATTGCCCGGTATTCTTGGCATTAATACGAAAATAAGTCGAAAGTTCCATCGGACAGCGCACGCCTTTCGGAATATAAACAAACGACCCGTCGGTAAATACGGCCGAATTCAGGCAGGCAAAAAAATTGTCGGTGTAAGGAACAACGGAACCGAGATATTTCTGCACCAGCTCGGGATGTTCTTTCACGGCCTCGGAGATGGAGCAGAAAATAATCCCCTGTTCGGCCAGTTTGGCACGATAAGTTGTTGCCACCGAAACGCTGTCAAATACGGCGTCCACGGCCACCACACCGGCCAAAGCCTCTTGTTCTTTCAGCGGAATGCCGAGTTTGGCATAAGTGTCCAGCAGCTCGGGGTCAACTTCGTCCAGGCTTTTCGGCGCGGCTTTTTGCACCGGTGCGGAGTAATAATACAAATCCTGATAATCAATCTTGTCATAAGCCAGTTTTGCCCAGGTCGGTTCGGTCATCGTCTGCCAGAATTCAAAAGCTTTCAGCCGCCAGTCGAGCAACCATTCCGGTTCGCCCTTCTTTGCGGAAATCAGCCGGATAATATCGGCGTTTAATCCTTTTGGCGCCGTATCGGCCGCAATATCGGTTACAAAGCCGTATTTATATTTATCGCCGCTCTCATCAATGATTTGTGTCTGTTTATCGTTCATTTTTATTCCAAACTTTCCTTAGGGTTTGCTTCCCGCCGTCTAAAATATTAAATTTTGCAAACGCCACACTTTTAGCATAAAACGGATTCAAAGACAAGCTTTTTGCCACTTCTCTGCAGTATTCCCGGTTTTCCGGCAAAGCAAGATATTCAAATTTTTTCAGCAGCAAAAAAATTTTTGTTTTTTCAAGCAAAGATAACTTTCTTGTTTTTAAGAGCCTTTCCGTTTCCTGAAGGGTCATTTTCTGATGCTTTTCCGGTTGACGGCAAACGTAGTCGTCGTTAATATCCGAATAAACCGGAAATTCCTTTTTAAAATAGTCAAACTTTTTCTTATATTCCAGTGAGTTTTTAAAAAGGTGCCCGACATAAGCCGAAGCTTTGACCGGTGTTTTTTCTTTAAGCTCGTTAATATAGTCATTAAGCGGTTCGGTATAAGCATTTTCGATTCTAAAACTTTCAAGATCAGCCATAAAAACGGCAAAATCTTTTGGGCTGCTGCGCAAAATCTTATTACGGTGCATTGTCCGGATAATATTTCTGGATTCGGGATGGGATAGGTCGCTTTGTCCGAGTTTTTCCAGACAGTCCTTGCAAAAAATATGCATTTGGTTTATGTCGGAAACAGCATCGTTAAGAAAGGTGTATGTCAACTCAAAAGCTTCCGGCGTCAGAATGTTTTTCGGGCGCAATATATGGCAGACCGGATTAAGGTTAAAAAGGGGGTTTTTTGAAGAAAATGTCGATGACCGGATTGATTTTTTCAAAAGTGTCATAATCCTGCCGCTCAATTCCGGAGCGCGCAAAGCCGTAAAGAAAAGCATTCCGGTATATTCAAAAGGCAAATTCCCGGCGCTTTCATAAAAAGGCAAAAGTTTTTCGACCAATGCCGGACGTTTGGATAAAGCTGCCGATAAATGAACAAAAACGCCGCGGTGCTTTTGATTGAGCGATTCTTGAGCCACATTTTGCAATGTCTTTGCCGCCGGCAGCAAAAAATCAGGGCGGTTATCGGGCAGAGCGCAAACAAACTCAATGGCTTTTTGGGCGGAATAAGAGAAATAATCGTCGTGATAAAGTTTCTGGACAACGGGAGAGTTTTTTTCTTCCGCGGCGAAAAAGGCCATTTCCCGGGCCCGGTTGTCAGAGATTTTTCTGATCTCTTTCTTAAAATCATCCATAATATTTTTTGCCGGCGTTTGTCCGGAAACGGTCGCCTCCGGTGAGGCCAAAAGATAATCGCTGAAAATGTTTGTACAAGCTTCGTTTTGAAAGTTTTTATCAATAAAAGTCTGGGTAACGGCTTTAACAAAAGGATTATTTTTTTTATAACGGATGTTTGCCAGAGCCGTTCCGATAACTTTGGCGCTCTTTGTCGGATTCTTGTCGCGTTTGATAAAATCGCAAATCAGCTTGGCACGGATGTCAGATTCATAATACCAGCCGTCTGCCAACGCCGTTATATGCGCAAGAGAAAGCTTGTCGGGATATTCGGAGACCGGCGGCAAAATAATCTGTGAAAGTTCTTGTCCCTGATTGGCACAGCAAACGGCTTCCTGCAAATATTGCGAAAAAGCAGGGGACTCGGCGGCAATAAAATCAAAAATTTTTTTATATTCGTCAAAATCGTCGGCAATATAAAGGCTGTTGTGTCCGGCAAAGTCAAAAATATCTTTCAAGGCAATGCCGGCACGAAAATCTTTCAGAATATTCAGGGCTTTTTTCGATTCTTTCCGGCCAAGAATATGGGCAATAACGCATTTGGCGTCCTGTCCGAGCAGATTACTGTTTTCAACGTCATTTTTTAAATTTGGCACATTTTTCTCCTTAAACCGGAATTTATAAAAATACTCCCGGAATACAGGAAATCAAGCGTTTTCTGAATGTAAACAAAAATTAACTATCTTATGCTAGGACTTAAAATATGAAAAAGTTTGTGCTTTTGACATTGATAATGGTGATATTAAGCGGCTGTTCTTATGACAGCGGCCGCATTCAGCTGTTCAATTACAACCTATGGGGCGGTCCGGCACCGTCTTCGGTTGTCGTTCAAAAGGGCGACACGTTATACAGCATCTCCCGCCGTTATGATCTGCCGCTGCGCGAGATTATTGAGCTAAACGGCTTAAAACCGCCTTACAGCCTGCGTATCGGACAGGTCGTGCGTCTGCCGAGTGCCCGCTACCACATTGTAGCCAAAGGCGATACGTTATACAATATTTCCAAACGCTATAATGTAAACATCAATTCTCTGAGCAAGGCCAATGACCTCCGTCCGCCCTATACATTAGCCGTCGGACAGCGTCTGCAGCTTCCGGACAGTATCGTCGGCGGAGAAACCCAGGTTGCTTCCGTTTCTCAGTCTTCGGGACGCAAAGCGCAGACGCCGAAAAAGACAACGTCAAAAGCAGCGTCTTCTTCTAAAACAGTCAAAAAGAAAACCACGACAACAAAAACAAAAGTGGCCAAAAACACTTATACCCCGCCTTCTAAAAACCGCAAAAGCAAATTCCTTTGGCCGGTTAAAGGGCCTGTCATATCAAATTTCGGCCCGATTGCCAAAGGCCGGAACAATGACGGTATTAATATCAAAGCCGCCAAAGGAACGGCAGTCCGCGCTGCAGATAAAGGAACGGTTGCTTATGCCGGCAACGAGCTGAAAGGCTTTGGCAATCTGATCCTGATAAAGCATGATGACGGCTGGGTAACGGCTTATGCTCATAATGAAAAAATATTGGTTAAAAAAGGCCAGAGGATTGCCCGTGGGGAGAAAATATCAACGGTCGGAACAACCGGGGGCGTTGCTTCGCCGCAGCTGCATTTTGAAATCCGCCAGGGCAAAAAAGCCGTTAATCCGAAATCTTATTTAGGATAAAAATCCGCTTGCAAAATCTTTTCGTTGCTTTGGTATCAGGGCTGCAGCCGAAAAGCCGGCAGTTCAGCTCAAAAAGTAACAATGAAAAATAATTTTTCATAAAACAAGAAATGAAAAACGGAAAGAGCGAAGGAAATTCCGAAAATTTTGAATTTTTCTATTTTTATGGTTGAGAAAAGTGTTATTTGGTGTATAGTAAGCACGCAAAATTTTGATAAATAGGAGAAAAAAATGTTCATTAGTGATGCTTTTGCTCAGGTTTCCGGAGCTGCTGCCCCGACGGGCTCAATGGCCGGAACAATTATCCAGCTTGGTTTAATCTTTTTGATTTTTTATTTTCTGCTGATTCGTCCGCAGCAAAAAAAGATTAAGCAGCACGAGGCGATGGTCAGCGCTTTGAAGAAAGGCGACCATATTATCACCGGCGGCGGAATCTACGCAAAAGTTGTTAAAGCTGATGACCCGATGGATTTGACCGTTGAAATCGCCGATGGCATTAATGTTGTTATCAACCGTGCTACGGTACGAGAAGTCTTGACGGCCGAGCTGCTGAAAGCTGCCCTTGAGGCTAAATCAAAAATGCTTGATAAGGCGGCAAATTCTAATAAAAAGACCAAAAAACAAAATTAAAAGGCAGCAATAGATATGTATAAATTGTCACGAACCAGAATAATGATTATTATCGGCATCTGCCTTTTGGGAATTTTCTTTTCTGTTCCCAATCTGATGCCGGGCAAAGCGGCTTCGCTTCCGTCTTGGTGGCAGCCGGTAAACTTGGGACTTGATTTGCAAGGCGGTTCCAACCTGCTTTTGGAAGTCAAAATCAGCGATGTCTTAAAAGAACGGATGGATCTGATAGAAGACAGTGTCCGCCAGACGCTGCGCGAAAATAAGATTCGTTATCAGAGCTTAAAAGCCTCGCCGGAAAATGTTCAGGTCAAAATTGAAAATCTGAACTCTCGCAACAAAGCTGCGTCTTTGTTCCGCAAATTGGATCGGGATTATGAAGTGACGGAAACAGCCGACGGAAGTTTGACAATCGCATACAGCGACGTTGCCTTAAATGCATTGAAGAGCAAGGTCGTTGACCAGTCTATTGAAATTGTCCGTCGCCGTATTGATGAGCTGGGAACAAAAGAGCCGGTTATTCAGCGTCAGGGTGTAGACCGGATTGTTGTTCAGCTGCCCGGATTGCAAAATCCCGAATATGTCAAAACGCTGTTGGGCAAAACGGCCAAGTTGAGTTTCCATCTTGTTGACAGCCGCAGTTCTGCTGCAGACGCCCGTCGCGGGATGATCTCCAATACCTCCAAACTGGTTAAGGGAACGGAAGGCGAAACCTATGTCTTGGGACGCAAAGCCATTGTTTCCGGAGAACATCTTGTTGATGCTCAGGCAACTTTCCAGGAAGGTGAGCCTGTTGTCAGTTTCAAATTTGATACAACCGGCGGCAAAAAGTTTGGTGAAGTGACCAAAAATAATATCGGTGAACGTCTGGCAATTGTTTTGGATAACGAGGTCATCTCCGCCCCGACCATCCAAAGTGCCATTTTGGGCGGCAGCGGCATCATCAGCGGCAGCTTTACTGTCAAATCTGCCAATGATTTGGCTTTGTTGCTGCGTTCCGGTGCTTTGCCTGCGCCGCTGGAAGTTTTGGAAGAGCGGACCGTTGGCGCCGGATTGGGTGCCGATTCTATCCGTGCCGGTGAAATCGCCTGTGTTATCGGATTGGTTGCCGTTGTTGTCTTTATGATTGCGGCTTATGGTCTGTTCGGCATTTTTACGACGGTTGCCGTCTTTACCAACCTGTTTTTAATGCTTGGGGTTTTAAGCCTGATTGGTGCAACGCTGACATTGCCGGGAATTGCCGGTATTATCCTGACCATTGGTATGGCGGTAGATGCCAACGTTTTGATTTTTGAGCGGATGAGAGAAGAAGTCAAAGCCGGACGCACACCTCGTGATGCAGCTGATGCCGGTTTTACCGAGGCTTGGACGACGATTGTGGATTCCAACCTGACGACTTTGGTTGCCGCAATTGTTTTGTTTTATTTTGGAACCGGTCCGGTACGCGGATTCGCCGTAACGTTGGCCATTGGTATCGCAACGTCGATGTTTACGTCGGTAACCGTTACCCGCGTTATCATTTCTACCTGGCTGAATAAGGCCAAACCGACCAAACTGCCGATTATGTAAGGATAAGAAAAATGAGAATTTTTAGTTGGATTACCAAAGATACGAACATAAACTTTATGGGCGCAAAAAAACTGACTTACGGTATTTCTATCGTCAGCTTTGTTTTGTCGGTTGCTTTGATAGCCGTTAAAGGCTTTAATTTCGGCATTGATTTTTCCGGCGGTATTTTGATGGAGATTAAAAGCGAACAGCCTTTTAATTTAACAGAAGTCAGAAACAAGCTGGAAAGCGTTAATATCGGCGAAGTTAATTTGCAGACAATCGGTGATAAAGGGGACGAGTTGATGATTCGTGCCGAGGCGGATAATCTGGACGAAGAAGCGCAGCGTATTGCTGTCAAAAACATTAAAGAGGTTTTAGGCAGCGATGTTGAATATCGCCGGATTGAGACCGTCGGACCTCAAGTCGGTAATGAACTTAAAATTGCCGGCGCCGTGGCCTCACTGATTGCGATTCTGGCAATTTCCGCTTATATCTGGGTTCGGTTTGAGTGGCAGTTTGCTCTTGGGGCACTGCTGGGATTGTTCCACGATGTTATCATCACGCTGGGGCTGCTTTCCCTCTTTGATATGGATTTCAGCCTGACGACCATTGCCGCGATTCTGACGCTGGCCGGTTATTCGGTAAACGATACGGTGGTAACTTACGACCGCATCAGGGAAAATCTGCGCAAGTTTACCAAAATGCCGCAGGAAGCTTTGTTGAACAAAAGTATTAACGATATTTTTTCCAGAACGTTGTTAACCGGTCTGAGCACTATCTTTGCCGCTTTGGCTCTGCTGATTTTTGGTGGAGATACATTGCGCAGCTTCTCGTTCACCATCGTTTGGGGGGTAGTTGTCGGAACATATTCTTCAATTTATGTTTCGGCCGTTATCCTGAACTTGTTCGATTTGCGCAAAACGCAGGAGGCTGCTAAAAACGTCAACCCGTTTGGCAATGTTGAATAAGAAGGTCTGATTTATCCCACGGCGGAAATAAGGATTTCCCTTATATTCCGCCGTTTTTTTTATTTTGCTGTTGAAAAATCCGAAAGTCTGTGCTACATCATTATTATGATTTGAAACCATGGATGGTGTAATGATTATTGATGGTAACAATAAAAAGCAAAGAAGCATTTTAACCAATAAATGTTTCTATCAGACAACCGCAAAAATTATGCATGACTTTGAACAAAAAGGCTATGCAAACTCAGCCGACGAAACTTTAAAAGTCATCTCCGCTTACCATGAAATCGTCAAGAAAAAGTCCCGCAATCATTATAATAATGACTATAACGCGGCCTTTCAAAAAATAGACGAGGCTATCGACAACCTGGCCAACAAAGTTTTTTATGATTATGATAAGAAACGTCATGATGTTGCCTACCAGTCTTTTGAAGAATTTGACTACGTAGGCGCCATCGTCAACCGGCAGCTCACCAGAAAAAGCAGCCTGTCTTAAAAATTCTTCGCTGTTTTCCTTTCTCTCAATTTATGGCAATAAGTCAATTAAAGCGTTTGCCAATCTTCATAGAATATCCTATAAAATAACTATTACAATTCTTGAACTTTTACAAAGGACGAGCCATGAAAAAAATTTCATTAATCGGATGTGGGCGCTGGGGAACGTTTCTGGGCTGGTATGCCGGAAATTATGCCGGGTTTGATCAGGTTGATATGTATGATATTCCAACCTCTCCGAATTTTATTGAACTTCGCGATACGCGCAAAAACGCTTATCTTAAACTTTCTGATAATATGGTGCTGCACGAGGATGTGGCGGAAGTTTTGCAAAATGATATTGTTATCATCTCAATCGGCTGCCAGCATCTTCGCTCTCTGGCCCGTCAGTTGAATGGTTACGATTTGTCGGGCAAAACTTTCCTGCTGGCAATGAAAGGCTTGGAAGAGCCGAGCGCCAAAACCCTGCAGCAGGTATTTCAGGAAGAAATCAAACAAGATATCCATGTAGCAATTATCGTCGGTCCCGGCCATGTTCAGGATTATATGAAAGGCGTTCCGTCCTGTGCGGTAATTGACAGTTATGAGCCCGAAACCAAAGACCGGCTGATTAAACTCCTGTCTAGCAATCTGATTCGTTTTTATTATGGAACAGATATGGTAGGCAATCAGATCGGTGCAGCTTTGAAAAATGTCGTCGGTATTGCTGCCGGTATTTTAGACGGTTTGGAATGGTATGGCCTGAAAGGGGCGCTGATGGCTAGAGCGCCGATAGAAGTCGGTCGTTTTATCAAGCATTTCGGCGGCAATCCTCAAAATGCTTATGGTTTGGCTCACTTGGGCGACTATGAGGCCACTTTGTTCTCCCCGCACAGCCATAATCGTAAATTCGGCGAAATGTTTGCCAAAGGAGAGAACTTCGGCAAGCTGGCAGAAGGCGTGGCCACTTTAAAGGCCGTAAAACTGATTGCCGACGAGCAGGGCATTGATATGCCGATTTGTCAGGCGCTGTATAAAGCGGTATATGAAAAAGCCGATATCAAAGAAGTCTTAAAATCAATGTTTGAAAGAGATTTGAAAAGCGAATTTGATATAATTTGTTAAGAAAAATGCCGGGGTTAATCTCCGGCATTTTCTGCATTATGGTCAAGCATTTCCTGACGGTCATAAATCTCTTCAAAAACCGTAATAGCTTCCGTACAGTCTTTAACGAGTTTCTGCTTGGCTTCCGGATGCTCTTTGTCATTAATGATTTTACGCAAAATTTCCATTTCTTGTGCCTGCATGGCCGGATTCTCTTCAATCAGCTCTCCCGTCAGTTTTTGATATTTTTGATTAGCAATTCGCAGAATATCCATACTGCCGGCCTCGTTTCCGGCATCATATTGCGACAAAAACAGCAAATTGGCACAAAGGGCATATTGGTCTTTAAGTTCGGTAAAGCCAAGAATGCTTTGTGGTTCTTCATTGTTTTCTTTAAGCTCCGTATTTTCGTTTTGTGGTGGCAAACTCTTCTCAGGCAAAGAGTTTCTGCTGATTGTATATCCGATTAAAGCCAAAAGGGCAATTACGGCCACAATAATATAAATTTCGTAAGGTCTTAACTTAATCGGTGCCGGTTCGGCATTTATCTTTGTTTGAGCTGCCAAAAAAGTCTTCTCTTTTTCCTCTGTTTGAACATTATCGGTTGCCGGCGTTGTTGGGGGAGTATTCTTTAAGTGGGAATGTTTATTATACCTCGCCATTTTTCCTTTTTTATTAGTTTTTTTTGCTGTATTTTCTGCCATTATGATTTTCCTCGCCTGATTGGATTTTCTGTCTCAATCTATCGCGGAATTTTACGGGAATCAATAGGGAAGCGTTTTGTGCAATACGAAATTTTTAATTCTGCAAAATTATACATACTTTATTATACCTTCTAACATTCTGAATTTGCATAAATCTGAAATTAATCTAAAATCCGATTCAAATTTAACCTTAAAGGACTGCATAAAGATGAAAAAGTATTTTTTGTCACCGCTTTTTATGCCGGTGGTTATCTCTTTTTTTTGGCTGTTTACACAAGATGTCATTTTTGCTTTTTTCCCGGAAACTCTGCCTGCAATCGCTCAGAAAGGCGGGCTGATAGAATATGGTACGCATTTTTTGTATATATTGCTGCTGATTTCTTTGGTACTATGCTATAAGGATTTTTTTTGTATTCGTAGCGACTATTTTATTTTTGTTTTTTTAGCAATTTGCGCCTTTTTGAGAGAGGCCGGAATACAACATCATTTAACTACCCATGATACAACGCCGTTCAAGTCGCGTTTTTTCACCAACCCCGCCAATCCGTTGGATGAAAAAATCCTTTTTGGTTTCGTTTTATTGGTGATTTTTGGAATAATTGCTTATCTGGCCGTAAAATATGCCCGTTTTCTGGTAGTTTCTTTCTTAAAGTTCCGTTTAATCGGTTGGTCGACTGCCGTTTTGTGCACAATGCTGGTTGTTTCCAAATTTATAGACCGTTTCCCGGCAAATTTCCGGCACTATACCGGAGAATATTTAAATCCGGAAATAAGAAACAACCTGATGCTGATTGAAGAAACCGGCGAAATGCTGCTGCCGTTAATTGCCATAATTTTTCTGGCACAGTATCATCTGTTGCAAAAGAAACGTTGGGATTAGTCCCGCCCGTCGCTGCGTCTGATGTGAACAGAAAGGTCAATCCCTTTTTCCTTCATATCTTTCAGCAGAATGTCAAAATCGCGATAAAAAGGGTCGGTGTCTTGCAGTTCTTTGCGATATCGGGCACCGACCTCGCAGGAAGCGTCTTTGTATTGTGTAAGATTCTGCAAAGCTTTCAGACTGTTGCCGGATGCAATCTGAGAAATGCGTGCTTGCCGCTGCATCCGGATATCTTCCAGAGCAGAAGATTTAAAACTTTCGCTGTAAACGGATTCGGGATCGGAAAAAATGAACTTTGCCTGTCTGATATTGTTTTCGGCAATCGTATGATATTTTGCCATAAGCCCGAACATATTTTTATTTTGCCGGTTGGCAATGTTTTGATAAGCCTGCTGCATTGTCGGAGCATGCAAAACCTGCGTCTGATAAAAATGCTCAAATTCCTGACGGGAAAATTCTGCCGCCGGACTGTTGGACAGTTCGTTAAATTTAAGAATTTCATAACATAACGGGGTTTTATAAAAGCCGCATTGCTCTTCAAAAGACATATCATTAAGATATTGCTGGGATTTTTTATCAAGCCAGTTGATAAGTTCGATTTCCTGCGGTGTAATCCCAATCTCTTTGACTTCTGTCCGGGCTGCAAGCCTTTGGTTAAAAACGGTCAGCAAAGCCCGCAGTTTTTTACCCGGAACATATTTGCTGTTTTCAATGTCGTTAATCAGTTCTTGGTTCTCTCCGCCGTTTTGCGGACATTTCTCCCGGCTTTGCCGCATATTTTCCTGCAGTCTGCGTAAAACGACAATGTTGCTTTCCGTAATTTTTTTTCGGTCTCTGGTTTTGTAGGTAATATTTTTTTCATAGCTTGAGAGCTCAAGAGCGGCATTATCCTTTCCCAGAGCTTTAATAATTTTGTCGGTCGGAGACTTTCCTTTGCTGTCATAAAAGGCAACCATCTGGTCAATAACTTCGTCAATTCCCCGGATTTCATCGTGAATGAGGTCTCGCAATTTACCGTATGTTTGGCTCAGGGCAATGCCGTCCTGCCGGTTGCTTTGAAAAATGTCAAAATCCGTCGCCGGAAGTTCTCTGGCGATTGTCCTCAGCTCGTGAATATTTCCCGGTGTAACTCTGCTGGTATAAGCCTGATAAGTATAATCCCCGATCCCGTAGGTATGATTTTGCGTCCCGTACATATTGGTCTGTTTGCAAAACAGCGAACCCGGATTGGCGAGAGCTTCCGGCAGCACATTTTGCACCAACCCCTGATAAGTTGTTTCGCTCAAACGCTGTGAGCGGTCGGAATAAATTGTATAAAAGGCGGAGTTAAGCGTTTTTAGCAAAGGAGTATCAACCTCGCGCACTAACATTTCCTGCAGATATTTCAGCTGGATGGCTTTAAAATTGCGGCTGTTTTCATAATCCACGCTGTAAATGTTGCTTAAAAGGGAGGAGATATCCTCGGCATCATCGCCCCGTTCGGCAAATTTACCTAAGGTCAGAAAAACGTTTTCAAAAATCAGTTTCGGTTTTTCGGGGCATAAAAAATCGGCGCATTTTACAACGCCGGGCAGAATTTCTCCCGCCAAATCCTTATAATCATTTTCAAAACCGCATTTTTGCAGCATCTGCCCGTAAACTTTTGAATGTTCTGCACATTGCCCGGACAATCCCCTGTCAAACAAATTGACCAGAGCCAGATATGTGTTGCAGCCGCAGAACGTATAAATGTCTTTTTTGGCAACCTTTTCTTTTTGAAAAAAATCTTCAAATCCCAGATTATAAAGAGTTTTCGCCGTCTTTTCCGAAAACAGGGCGCATTCGGTTTTTTCTTCATATCCAAAGGAATCCGGATTAACATCAGAATAAAAATAGTTTTGGGCAATGCGGCGGACAATCTCGTCCATCCCGTTATTCTGCCAGTTTTGTAAAGCTTCTTGTTGCGAAATCATAAATAGGCTCCTGCCGGTTGCTGATTTTTTCACTATACCACAAACGCAAATCCCGGGCAATAAAAAAACAGCCTGCAGGAGTCAGGCTGTTTCAAAAAATGGTGGGTATGACAAGGATCGAACTTGTGACCCCTACGATGTCAACGTAGTGCTCTCCCGCTGAGCTACACACCCGTCAATATCCAAGATATATAAAGGATGAAAATTAAAAAGGCAAGAAAATTTTTTATAAAAATTAAAATTGCCGTCAAAATGCGCTCTTGCGCAGCTTTTTTATAAGTTTTGTTATCAAAAATTTAAAGATTTTTTGCCATAATACCCACTCAAACAACGAAAGGACTGAATGTGGCCGTAAAAAAACTGGATTTCAAAGTAGACTATTCCAAGCTTAAAATCTTTACCGAATACAATACCAAAGATTTTGCGTATCCGGTTGTTTTGTCTTCGCCGCACAGCGGTCATGATTTTCCTCCCGAATTTCTGGCGCATAGCTGTCTGGAGGAAAACGAGCTTCGGATGTCGGAAGATTGTTTTGTCGATGAATTGGTGCGCGGAGCGTCCGATGCCGGAATGCCGATGATTGCCATGAACATTCCCCGGACGTTTATTGATGTCAACCGCGACAAAATTGAAATCGACGACACAATGTATTTCAACCATCCCCAGCCGCAAAACAATGCCGGAGGCAGTCGCCGTTGCCGGGTCGGCTTAGGAGTCGTTCACCGCATCGTCGCTCAGAACAAAAACATTTATGACGGTTTGCTTTCTTATGACGAGGTTCAGGAACGCATAAAAAACGTGTATGACGTTTATCATAAAAAGTTAAAACAGCTGGTTGACCGCTGTGCCAAAAAATTTGGTTTCTGCCTTTTGATAGACTGCCATTCCATGCCGTCTAAAATCTGCCGGATTATGACGGAAGAACGCCCGGTAGAATTTTGCCTCTGCACGCTTTTTGATGAAAGCTGCCCGCCGCGCATATCTTCCCGGCTGTATGAGGCACTTGCCAAAGACGGCTACCGGGTGGAATACAACCGTCCTTATGCCGGAGCCTATATAACTTTCAATTATTGTCAGCCGAGAAAAAACATCTATACATTGCAGTTAGAGATAAACAGACGTCTTTATATGGATGAAAATGTGTATAAAAAAACAAAGAATTTTCAGAAAGTTAGTGATGACATCTGCGAGTCCCTGACGGCTCTGGGAAAATTTTTGCTAGACTCTCCGAAATAATAATGCTATAAACACCCTTGTTTTTAAGCTTATCTTGTTTATATGGTAAGCGTTAAGTTGCTTTATTTTGTATATTGCATGTCGCCTTTTTTATATCTGCGACGTTATAGATAACAAATAGGAGTTTATACTTAAATTTTTTTAACCAACCTCAAAATAGATAGTATAAATTAAGTTTACATCATGCCGTTAGCAGATTGAAATTGGCTGCATTACCGCAGACGAAGGATATTTGTGGCGTTTTGAGGGAGAAGAGGGATACGTTTGAGCGTGTCAAAGTTTTTAATGTTTTTTTTAATTGTGCTGATGTTGATTCAGCCCGTACAGGCAAAAGCCGTTGAAAAAGCTGTTGCTGACGATGCGATTGCCTGCCTGAACGCCACCACTAAATTAGAAGAAAAATACCAGATTAAAGAACATTTGCTGACCACAATCTCCAGTGTTGAGACGGGTCGTTGGAATGCAAAAATGCAGCAGAGCCTCGCCTGGCCCTGGACTGTCAACTCCCAAGGAAAGGGAACTTATTACAAAACCAAAGCCGAAGCAATTCAAGCCGTTAAAAAACTTCAGGCGCAGGGCGTCAGAAGCATAGATGTCGGCTGTATGCAGATTAATCTGGCTTATCATCCGGATGCTTTCAAAAATCTTGAAGAGGCTTTTGATCCGTATAAAAACGCCGAATATGCCGCAAAATTTTTGAAAAACTTGTATGAAAGCCGCGATAACGATTGGATTAAGGCCGCAATGGCTTATCATTCCAGCGTTCCTAAAAAGGCTTTGCGTTACAAAAACAAATTAGTGTCTGCTTACGAAAAAGTAAAACAGGCGCATAATACGATGGAACTTAAAAAATTGGCATCAATGGCCGAACCAGACGGCAAACAGCTGAAAAAGATTGTTCGCAAAAGCTCGTCCGGACTTCGTCCTGTTCCTGCAAATGCCGAACGTGAGGCCCGTCTGATTGCAGATTCCAAGGCCTGGCGCGAAGCAAAGCTGGAAGAATACCGCCAAAACAAACAATATTAGTAGAAAACAAGGATTGTGAACGGGTGTAAAGATATAGGCCTGTATTGGCAGCCTCTCGGCGGCAATAATGTTGACCAGATAAGCGGCCATTGTTACAGATATATCGATTGCACCCGTTCTGCGTCCGGAATCCGAACCTGCAGTATTCTTGTTGATGTCGGAAAATATGATAACTATTCGGCTCTCGGCGTCCCCTGTGCCGATACCGCCGTTCCGGACATTCGCAAATTTTTGCCGCCCTCGTCTCAGGCGGTTTCCGCAGTTTTTATCACCCATTCTCATCCCGATCATTTAAACGGCCTGGCGCATTATCTGAAACTCGGCTACCGCTTTCCTACGGTTTATATGAGCCGTTATACCCGGATGATTTTTGAAGACCTGTTGAAAGATTTTGAGATTCCTTCTTCGTCCTGTCCGCCGATTGTGGAGATTCGTCCGCGTGACGTCATAACAATCGGCAGTATGACGGTTGAGGCCGTTTCTGCCTCGCATACCTGTTTTGATTCTTTGGGATTTATCATTAAATCGGCTAACGGAACGGTTTATCATACCGGAGATTTCAAAGCCGATGACAGCATTTATTTCCGCCGGCCGACGGATTTTCTCCGTTTGGCGGAGTTGTCCGGAAAAGTTGATTGTATGGTTGCCGATTGCTGCCGCCTGATGGATGACGGTTTTGCTCCGAAAGAAAGCGATACTTTCAAAAAAATGGTAGAACTTGTGTGTAAAAGCGGCAAACCGAAAATATTCATTCCGGTTTATCCGACCCATCCCGAAATGTATGTCATTGCATTTCTGGTGGCGCTAAAGCTCAAAAAGAATGTTGTTTTTTATGGCACGCGCGATTTTTATATCTACCTCAATCTGATGATAGAATACGGTCTGGACTTCAGAAAACTGGCTCAAAATCGGATAAAGGTCATTTATCACCCTGATTTCGGTTTGGAAGAATTGGGAGATAATTATGTTGTCATCGGCACATATAACCATATCGGCCATGAATTTTCCGTCCGCCGGAAAGACAGCTTTGCCGTTATCACGGCCAGAACGTTCTTCAACCCGCTGCGCGGACAATTGAATCTGCACGGCATCAAATTTACCAGCGTCGTGGACGAGCCGCTTTTGCAGGGTTACGGCCACGGTTTTCTCGGCGATATCGTAAAAATGAACAAGATTTTGCAGGCGCCGCTGCTGATACCGACCCATTGTCCGGCCTATGTAACGGATTATTTCCGGGAGCTTGCGCCGCTGTTGGACATAAAGCTGATAGACCAAACCCCGTTAAACGGCAATATCTTCAAAATTTCAAACCGGGAATGTGTAAAAATCGCCGACAGCGTTGCGAAATGGCTGGTCGTTAGTTATGATAACCCCGCTCAAAAATTGACCGAAGTTGCACAAAAACCGACGTCCGGTCTGGGATTTTTAAAAAGAACCATCAGCCGGAAGCGGTGCCGGAGAAAGTTCAAAATGATTCGGCATCGGTTGGAGAAGGAAATCTGTAATGCTGAAAAAACTCAAAAAAGACTATCTGATTCGCAGTTATGAATGTGATAAAAACGGCGAACTGCGCTTGATTACGTTAATGAATATTTTTCAGGACATTGCCGACAATCATATCGCGAATATGGGACTCGGGCTTGATTTCTGCCGGGAACAAGGGCTTGCCTGGGTCGGGACGAATTATCATATTCACATTGACCGCCTGCCGAAATTTCATGAAAAAATCACGGTTCTGACCTGGCCGTCAGCAGAAAAGAAACTGGGTAAAATCCGGGATTTTATCGTGGCGGACAGCAGCGGAGAAAATATCATAACGGCTTCCAGCCAATGGATTCTGATAGATTTTCACAAAAAACGCCCGCTTGTTTCCCGTGAGGGACTGCCGGCATATCAGGTTATTCCCGAACGCGCGCTGCAAACCGATTTCCCGAAAATCGCCGATGTTTCGCGCGTTGACTGTCAGATGGAGTTCAACGTCCGCTTTGACGATATCGATTTCAACAAGCATGTGAACAATGCTGTCTATCCGTTATGGGCAGCCGAAGCCGTCGGAGCGGATTTTCGTACCGCTCACACGCCGGAAGAAATTGAAGTCGCGTTTGAAAAAGAATGCCGCCTGGGAGAAAAGGTGATTGTAGAAACCGAGCGAAACGGACAGATATCGCTGCACCGCATTTGTTCCCTGAATGATGGGCGTGAACTGGCTCGTGTAAAGATTGCTTGGAAAATGTAAAAAAATACTCTATATATAAAACTAAAGTTACAAAATCAAAATTTGAGAGAAGAAAATGACGCCGCTTTTGGAAATTGAAGATTTACATGCCCGCGTTGGCGATAAAGAAATTATTAAAGGCTTTAACCTGACGATAAATGAAGGCGAGGTTCACGCCGTTATGGGGCCGAACGGTGCCGGAAAGTCTACCTTGTCATATGTCTTGACCGGCAAGCCCGGATACGAAATAACCTCCGGCTCCGTACGTTTTAAGGGAAAAGATTTAACCGCTATGTCAACGGAAGAGCGTGCCCGGGAAGGTATCTTTCTCTGTATGCAGTATCCGGTCGAGATTCCCGGCGTGCCGACCGCCACTTTTCTGAAACATGCCGTCAATGCCGTGCGCAAACACCAAAATCTGCCGGAAATGGATACGTTTGAATTTTTAAAACTGGTTCGGGAAGAGGGGCAAAACCTCGGAATTGGCAACGAGATGATAAAACGTCCGGTCAACGTCGGTTTTTCCGGCGGAGAAAAGAAAAGGCTGGAAACGCTCCAGATGTCAATCCTGAAACCCGACTTGTCGATTCTTGATGAAGCCGATTCCGGACTGGATATTGATGCGTTAAAAGTTGTTGCCGGCGGGGTCAACGCTCTGCGTGACGGCAAGCGTTCAATGCTGGTCATTACTCATTATCAGCGCCTGCTGAACTATATTGTTCCGGATTATGTTCATATTTTCGCCGACGGTCATATCGTAAAATCCGGTGATAAAAATCTGGCGCTGGAGCTGGAAGAAAAAGGTTATGCCGATTTTGTGAGAGAAAAATAATGCCGGGATTGCTGCAAGATAAAAAATTTTTCGGGGAAGATATCCCCTGGCTCTGTGCTCTGCGTGAAAAAGGCGCCGATATTTTCCGGCGCCTGGGCGTTCCGGGTGCAAAAGTGGAAGATTGGAAATATACCAAGCCCCGGATTTTGAACGCGGATGATTTTGTTTGGCCTGAAGCGCCGGCCGCGCACGAATGTTCCTGCGGTTGCAGTCATCATAACGGAGAAGACTGCTGCTGCAAACAAAACTTGCCTCTTGAGGCTTATCAGATTCGTTTTGAAAACGGCTTTTGGCAGCATGAACATAATCATTTGCCGGAAGGCGTTACGGTTTTGCCGCTGGATGAAGCAATTGCCGATAATGAAATCTGCCGTCGCTGGCTGGGCAAAATTGCCGCTATGGAAAACGCGCCTTTTGCCGCTTTGAATACGGCTTATTTGGAAAACGGCGTCTTTATCTGCATTGAGCGCGGCGTAAAGCTGGACAAGCCTCTGGCCATAATCAGCCATACCTGCGCCGGAGAGAGCAATCTGTTTTATAACCTGCGCAATCTGATTGTTTTGGAAAACGGCGCCGAGGCAGAAATTGTTGAATATTTTCATTATTCCGGCATTGAAAAATCCCGTTATTTTGCCAATATCGTAAATGAAGTTATGGTTGGGAAGAACGCTCAACTGCGGCATTACAAACTGCAGGATGAGGCTTTTAAGGCCGCGCATGTGTCTTTGTCTACCGTGCAGGTGAAGGCTGACGGAAAGTATCATCATTTCTGCCTGCAAAAAGGCGCCGATTTGGGACGGGACGAAGTCCGGGTAAAATTGTTGGATAAAGGGGCGGAAACCCGCGTCGATGCCGCTTACAAAATGTCCGGCTGGGCAACGCTCGATACGACGACGCTGATTGAGCACATTTCTCCGGAAACTTATTCGGAACAATTGGTAAAAGGCGTTGTGGACGGTGAGGCAAAAGGCGTATTCCAAGGCAAAATCCATATTGCGCCGAACGCGGTTCATACGGAAGGAAGACAGCTGCATAAGGCGCTGTTGCTGTCGGATACGGCAGAAATCGATTGTAAGCCTGAGCTGGAAATTTTTGCCGATGATGTAAAGTGTTCGCATGGCGCGGCCAGCGGAGAACTGGATGAAGAGCAGCTGTTTTATATGCGCTCCCGCGGAATAGACGAAGACGAGGCCAGACAGATTTTGGTTGAGGCTTTTCTGGACGACGTTTTGCTGAAAGTGGATTCGGAATCTGTCCGAAGCTGGCTGAAATCCAAGCTCTGATTTTACGCCTAAGGAAAAATTTAAGTTTTCTCTTTAGTAAAGGGGTAATGGCCGAAAGGGTTGATGAGCCTGATTGCCGAACGATTTCTTAAAAATTTAATTTTAGAGATAAGGAAAAAATTATGTACGATGTATATAAAATTCGTCAGGATTTTCCGGTATTAGCACAAAAAATAAACGGCAAGCCGAATACATTTCTCGATTCTGCCGCTTCGGCGCAAAAGCCCCAATGCGTTATTGATACCATAACCCGCCTTTACTCGACTTGTTATGCCAATGTCCACCGCGGCGCTTATTATCTGTCCGAGCATATGACGCAGGAATATGAAAACGCCCGTAAAATTGTGCAAAATTTTATTAATGCCGCTGACAACCGGGAAATTATTTTTACCCGCAACGCCACGGAATCAATCAATCTGGTTGCCGCCTGCTGGGGACGAAAATTCTTAAAACCGGGAGATGAAATCTTAATCTCCCAGGCCGAGCATCATGCCAATCTGATCCCGTGGCAAATGATTGCGGCCGAAACCGGCGCTGTCTTGAAAATTTTTAAAATCGGCGATGACGGCGGCTATCTGGAAGAAGAATATTTAAAGCTGCTTGGCCCTCAAACCAAAATAGTTGCCGTAACCGCAATGTCCAACGTGTTGGGAACAATCTTTCCGGTGCGCAAAATGGCGGAGCAGGCGCATAAGGCCGGTGCCGTAATTCTGGTCGATGCCTGCCAGGCGATTGTCCATCAGGCATTGGATGTTCAGGCCATGGACTGCGATTTTCTTGCTTTTTCCGGACACAAAACTTACGGCCCCAGCGGCATTGGCGTTTTGTACGGCAAATATGCTCTGCTCGATTCGATGCCTCCTTATCAGTTTGGCGGCGATATGGTCGAAAAAGTAACTTATGAAAAAACAACTTTTGACGAAGTTCCCGCCCGTTTTGAAGCCGGAACGCCGGCTATGGTTCAGGCCGTCGGCCTGGGACGTGCCTTGCAATATATGGCAGATTTGGGAATGGAAAACATTACGGCGCATGAAACGGAGCTGACGGCTTATGCTCGCGGCCGTTTTTCGGAAGTCGGCGGATTTAAGGAAATCGGCACGGCAGAAGGCAAAGGCGGTGTTTTTTCTTTTGTTTTGGAAGGGATTCATCCGCAGGATGTGGCTTTTATTCTGGATAAAAAGGGGGTATCTGTCCGCACCGGGCACCATTGCGCCCAGCCGCTGGTGGAAAGAATGGGATACACGTCGCTGGCCCGTGCTTCTTTGGGGCTTTATTCTACCCGGGAAGACATTGATATTTTCATCAACGCCCTGCAAAAGGCAAAGACTTTCTTTTAACGTGAATAATTATTGCGCTCCGGCTTGTTTTATTAATAAACTTGTCTTATAAAAGAAGCAGGTTTAGTAAAGGGATAAGTATGTCTGAAGAAAAAGAAAACGCCCTGACGGCGGAAGATACGGAAAAACAGCTGTTGGCCGCAATGGCGGAACAGATGAAACTTCTTGATTATGTGGCAAAAGCAGGAAAACCGCTGCCCGAAGGGGAAAAGCCTGCCTCTCGCGAAGATATAATCGCAGCGTTAAAAACCGTGTCTGATCCGGAAATTATGATAAACGTCTGGGACATGGGGCTGATTTACAATATTGATATCAAAGAAAACGGCAATGTTTTTATCGAAATGACGGTAACCGCGCCGACTTGTCCGGTTGCCGGCGTTTTGCCCGGACAGGCGGCGGAAGCCGTTGCCGCAGTCAAAGGCGTCGGAGAGGTTGAGGTCAAGTTGGTTTGGGAGCCGGCTTGGACTTTTGAGCGGATGAGCGACGAAGCGAAAATGATGTTTGAAATGTTTTAGGAGAAGGCTATGGCAGAAAAGGTTTTATATCTTAAAGACCCTGAACCCGGCAGCGTTTACTATCTCCTTTCGCCGCAAGAAGTAGACCGGGCATTGGCGGAAGACGAGGCTTTTTGCATCCGCCTGCCGCACAGCCGGAGAGATAAAGATAAGCCTTTGGTCGCCGTGATTCTCGGGCTGGAAAAAGAAGATTATGCGATTGATAAAAATTACGTTGAAGCCTTGCTTTTCGCCGGTGCTGATCTGACGTTCATTCATTATGAAGATGTCGATTCCCAATTGGAATATTTAAAGCCCGATGCTTTTCTGCTGCCGGGCGGATGTTTCGATTCTCCTGCCGAATTTTATCGGGAGCCGGAACGCCTGCCGCCGGAACACAGCCTCAGCCCGCGCTCGCTGGCTTATATTTATGCCATTGATTATGCAAATGAGAACCAAACGCCGGTATTGGGAATTTGCGCCGGATTTCAGATGCTTGCCGGAATGGCCGGTGCCAAAATGTATGCCTGCCTGAAAGATGAACTGCCGGGCGCGCTGCCGCATAAAGAACCAAAAGACAAAATAGCCCATGATGTTGCCGTTGCTCCGGACAGCCGGCTGCATAAGTGGACAGGAATGGAAAAACTGAGTGTCAATTCCGTGCACGGCGAAGGTGTCGTTAACGATTCGTCGGCGCTTGAGGGGCTGCGGATAGTTGCGGTTTCCCCCGACAATCTGGCCGAAGCGGTTGAAGATCCGGGAGAACGTTTTGTGCTCGGCGTACAGTGGCATCCTGAATATTTGTATCAAAAAGATAAAACCGCCGCCGCAATATTTGAAGAATTTGTAAAAGCGGCCAAAAATTATAAAGAGAAAAAAGATGACAATAGATGAGTTGATTGAAAATTTTGATTTACTGGACGACTGGGAGGATAAATACCGTTATATCATTGACTTGGGCGCCCGGATGGAGCCTCTGCCGGAAAATCTGAAAACCGATGACTGGAAAGTCCACGGCTGTCAGTCGCAGGTCTGGCTGGTACCGTCTGTTACAATGGAAAACGGACAGAAGTATCTGGATTTTCAGGGCGACAGCGATGCGGCGATTGTAAGGGGAATTGTGGCGATAATCCTGATAATTTTTGCACATAAAACGCCGCAGGAAATTAAAGAAATTGCAGTTGAAAATATTTTTGCTAAACTGGGATTGCAAGACCATTTAAGCCCCAGCCGCCGTAACGGTCTGGCGTCAATGGCCGAAAAAATCCGCTGGTATGCCGCGACATTATAAGGGTTAAAAATGAACATTCACGAGTATCAGGCCAAAAAAATCTTAAGCCAGTACGGAATCAACATTCCGAAAGGCGGAATAGCCTATACGCCGTCGGAAGCCAGAAACGTGGCTGCCAAAGTCTCGTTTCGCGGGCCGTGGATGCTCAAATCCCAAATCCAGTCCGGTGCGCGCAACCGCGGACATTTTCTGGAGAAAAAAGCCGGCAAAGGCGGCGGAATAAGGCTGATAAAACATCGGCGTGAAATCGCCCGTGAAGCGGAAAAAATGCTGGGGGCTACGCTGGTTACCGAACAAACCGGCCCGAAAGGAAAATTGGTCAGTCGCCTGTATGTTGAAGCCTATTGCAAAGTCAGCCGCATTTTTTATGCCGGACTGGTTATTGACCGGATGATCCCGGCCGTAACGCTGCTGATTGCAGAAGTCAGCCCGGAAAACATAACCGGCGTGGCGCTTGAACATCCTGAAAAAATCTTAAAAATTCAGCTTGATTTGGATAAAGGAGCTTCTCCGTCCCAAATTCATAAAGTGATGTCTTTTCTGAACCTGAAACCCCGCAGCGCCCGCAGTTTGGAAAACTTTATCAACGGAATGCACAAGGCTTTTAAGGATTATGACGCAACGATGATTGAGGTAACGCCGGTCGGCGTTTTGCGCAACGGCGAACTGATTGCTTTGGACGCCAAAATGTCTTTTGATAAAAACGGCCTTTACCGCCATCCGGAAATTCGCCTGCTGGAAGACGAATATGAAGAAGACGATTATGAAATCCAGGCCAAAAAATTCGGCTTTAATTACAGTGAATTTGACGGCAATATCGGCTGTATTGTCAACGGTGACGGTATTGCGCTGGCCGCTATGGATTTGCTGCGTTCCAAGGGGTTCGGAACGGCTTGCTTTTTGAACGTCAAGGGCGGCGTCGATAAAGAAAAAATTGCTTCCGGCATAAAAATAATTATGACCAACCCGCGCGTTGAAGGAATATTGATTAACATTCTCGGCGGGTTTCTGCGGTGCAACCTGATTGCTGAGGGCATTATTTCTGCCGCACACGATGTCGGGCTGAATGTGCCGTTGGTTGTTCGTTTTGAGGGGACAAACAAAGACGAGGCCAAAGAGATTCTGGAACATTCAAAATTGCCGCTGGTAATTGCCAATGATATGCAGGAAGCGGTAGATACGCTGATAAAAGCCGTAGAGGAGAGCGATTAAATGTCGATTCTGGTTGATAAAAATTCCCGGGTTCTTTGTCAGGGCATTACCGGTACCCAGGCCACCTTTCACATTCGGCGCTCATTGGATTACGGAACAAATGTCGTCGCCGGCGTAACTCCCGGAAAAGGCGGAAATACCCACCTGGGGCTGCCGGTCTTCAATACGGTCAAAGAAGCCGTGGCCGAAACCGGCGTGAACTCAAGTGTTATGTACGTTCCGGCCCGTTCGGTCAAAGATGCCGTGCGGGAGGCGGCGGAAGCAGAATTGGAACTGGTTGTCTGCATTGCCGACGGTGTTCCGATTCGCGATATGATAGAGATAAAAAATATCTTAAAAGGCAGCCGGACAAAGTTAATCGGCCCGAACACGCCGGGAATCATTACGCCGGGAGCCGCAAGACTGGGAATTTTTCCGGAAAATATTCATCGTCCCGGCCGTATCGGCATTGTATCGCGGTCATCAACCCTGACTTATGAGGCTGTGGTAGAAACCAAACGCGCCGGTATGGGCCAGTCAACGGTTATCGGTTTGGGCGATGATATGATTTTCGGCATAGACTTCGTTGATGTTTTAAAGCTATTTATGGAAGATGACGGAACGGATGCCGTGGTGATGATTGGCGCCTTGGGCGGAACGTTTGAAGAAAATGCCGCGGAATATTACCGGTCTTTAAAACATAAAAAGCCGATAATCGGTTTTGTGGCCGGAGAAGCCGTACCTTTCGGGCATAAAATGGGATATGCCGGCGATATCATTACCAAAGGGCGCATCTCGGTTCAGGATAAAAAAGACGCCATGAATGCCGCCGGGATTACGGTTGTCAATCATATTAACGCTATTCACGAAAAATTGTCGGAACTGGCAGAAACTGCGGTTTTAAAATGAATATTTGGCAGAAAATTTTAAATTCCGTTTTGCCGCCGCGTTGTATCTTGTGCGGAAAGATATTAAATGAAGAAGAAGGGCTTTGCCCGGAATGTTTTAACGGGATAAACTTTATTTCCCGTCCTTACTGTGCCAGATGCGGCCGCCCGTTTGCCGAGGCGCCGTCTGATGGAAAGCTGCTTTGCCCGTCCTGCCTGAAAAGCGATGGAATGCCCTTTCGTATGTGCCGGTCGGCTTTTCATTATGACGATGCCTCCAAGAATCTGATATTGGGGCTCAAGTTTATGGACAAGACGGAAAACGCCGGTATCTTAGCGCGTTTTTTGTTTCAGGCCGGCCGCGATATTTGGGCGGCAGGGGCAGATTTACTGCTTCCTGTTCCGCTGCATTATACCCGGTTGATAAAACGCCGGTATAACCAGTCGGCTCTGTTGGCCGGAGAACTGGAAAAACTGGTGCTGGTGCCGGTTGATTACAATTCCGTCGTCAGACACAAAAAGACCCGTCCGCAGGTAGAATTTTCCGGGCATGAGCGGGTCAAAAATGTTAAAGGCGCATTTCTTGTCCGCCATCCGGAACAAATACGCGGTAAAAAAATTGTCCTGATTGACGATGTTATGACAACCGGTTCGACACTCAAGGAATGTGCGCTGGTTTTGCAAAAGGCCGGAGCGTCTTCGGTTGATGCGTTGACGGTAGCAAGGGTTTGTTAGAGAGAGAAAAATGCATAAATTAATCAGTCAAAAAGCAGTGCTTATTTTGTTATTGGCGGTTTTTATCGGCGGTTATTCCAGTTTGTCATTGGAACTGATTGTTCTGCGCCAGCTGAGCAGCTTTGTCGGTACCACGACCATTACCGTTTCTATTGTTATGGGTTCTTTTCTGGCTTTTATGTCCTGGGGATATTATAAAGGGTCGGTTGAAAGTGTTGTCTGGTCCAGCCTGCGCCGCCAGGCCGCCAATGATTTTCTGCTTATTGCGCTGCTGGTCGTTTTGGCGTCTTCTTATATTCTGATAGATATTTATTTTATCGCGTTCAATGAAGCCGGCATCACATCAAACATCATCCAAACGGCATTATATTCTTTGCTGTTTTTGTCCTACGGGCCTTATCTCTTTGGCAAAATAACCGCAATGCTGAGCCGTTATCTGCACTATCGGGATCCGAACTTTACCGGCAAGATTATGGCCGTGGATACGATTGGTTCCGTTCTGGGGTCGTTGTTGACCACTTTGATAATTATGCCTTTCGTCGGCGTCAATTATACTATAGTTGTTGTGGAGGTAATCACATTGTCCGCTGCCTGCTTTTTAACGCGCCGCCGCAATTATGTTGCAATTTTGACAATCCTTCTGGCCGCGGTATTGTTTAATCAGGACAAATTGTTAAAAGATACCTACGGGATTATTGAGAATAATGCCGTTGCTACCGTCGGCGTTCATGAAACGGACAACGGAAAGTCCAGGCTCTTGGTTATCAACGGTTCTATGTCGTCAAAAATCTCAAAAGAGCATAATCTGAATTTTTCGTACATCAATTTTATAAATGACAATTTTATCCGGACGCTTCCCGAAAATGAAACAAAAGATATCCTGGTTATCGGCGCCGGTGGGTTTACTGTCGGTATTGACGATACCCGCAATAATTATATTTATGTTGATGTCGATAAAAATCTGAAAAGGATTACCGAAGAAAATTTCTTAAAGAAAAAGCTCAGCCCGAACAAAAAGTTTGTTGTTCAGGATGCTAATCAGTTTTTAAAAGAAAGCCGGAATAAGTATGATATAATCGTGCTCGATACCTATTCTTCTCTCCAATATATTCCGATGGAACTTGTAACGAGAGAATATTTTGAACGGGCCAAAAATAATTTGAAAGAAGGCGGCATCTTGCTGTTGAACGCGATTGTTTCTCCGAATTTCGGCGATGATTTTGCCATGAATTTGGATAATACGCTGCGTTCCGTTTTCAAAAACAACCTGCGCTCCCAGGTTGTCAGAAATTTTAATGCCTGGAAGCAGGGAACCCGCGGCAATGTGATTTATGTTTACTATAACCGTCCGAACCCCGGAAAGATTTATACCGTAAATAAAAATCCGTCATTTTATGATTATCAGATGTAAAATCAGAAACAGATGATGATTTTGCTTGAAAAAATATTTTTTGGTGATAACGATAAATCCGGAAAAATATGATTATGGAAACATTATGTCCGTTTTTCATAAGGATTTTTAACGGTATTTTTTATTAACATTATAAAAACAGATTCATATGAAAAAAATTATTTTCAAGGCCGGAAAAAATTTGCTGTTGGCCGCAGCCTGTCTGACATTTGTTTGTTGCGGTTCCGGAAAAGACTTCAGCACCTCGCAGGGAATGTCCAATCCGTGGATCGACTGCGGAAAAGATTTGGATTGCGCGGCTGAAAAGGCCGGTTTTACTTTTCCGCTCAAGATGTCGGAATATTCCGTCCGGGCAATGAACAATATGATTGAGGTTACTTATCCGCTGGATGACAAAAGAAGGGTAACCGTCCGGAAATGCGGAAGTGAAATTAACGGTGGAGATGTCAGCGGAGATTACGGAAGTTATCCGATTTGCGAAGAAATTCTTCTGTATGAATGCGTGCCTGTTACGCTAAAGCGGGATAATAACAAAATTTATGTTATGTATTTTGGCGCGGAATCCGGATATTTTTCGGCCCGATGTGAAGAGGGAATGAACCTGCAGGATGTGAAAAACATATATGACGCCATCGCGCAGGCAGAAGCCCCGGCTTATTAAGAAAAGCACAAAAATAAACTGTCCCCGTTAAAGGAGACAGTTTATTTTTTTACCGGCATCCGGCGGCTTTATTTTTTATCAAGTTTAGCCGGGATAGAAAGAATTGCCCGGGCAATATCAATGGTAAAATAATAGCCGATAAATGAGACATAACCAAACAGCGGAAGCAGTGCGCCGCAAACGGCATAAGCAACAATTCCGGCTTCCAGGTTAATCTCGCCGATATAATGATATTTTACAAACATCATGGCAATCAAATCATATGCGGCAAAAATCATGCAGCCGCAGAAAATGAGCGGAATGATTTTCAGCGAACCTTTGGCCAAAAAGGTCAGCAGGCCGATAAATTCTTCACCGGCAGAAATGTTTTTTACAATTTCGATATTAAGTGATTCCGGTTTCATCGCCATTGCCATCCAATATTCACAAATGACAAAAATGGCAATGCCGGAAATAAAGAAGTGAAGGCTGCTGGCTTTTATTGAAATAATCAAGCCGCCGATTAGGGCGATAATACCGAAGATACCGGCCGCAAAAGCCAGAACTTCTAAAATAGCGGTTGAAGACAACTTTGCCGGCGTGTTGTGAATCAAAGTATTAAGGCAGGGGATGGTTTTGGCTGCAATATATTGAAAAACAATCGTTACAAACAAGCCGCCAATTCCGGCTGCCAAAACATAAAATGTGCTCAACGCGTTGTATTTCAATACAAAAACAATCGCAACCAGCAAGGACATCACGGCAATAAAATACATCAGTACCAAACCGGTTTTAGCAAACCACTTTTCATTCTGTTCCAAAAAATTATTATAAGCGGTCTTTTTCAGCCAGCTGAAAAATCTGTCAATCAGCGAGGCTGTATAAAGTCCGTCATTCTTTACGCTTTTGGTCATAATTATCCTCCGTAATTGTTAGCGTTATACCGACAGCATAAAGATTTTATGCAAAAATTAAAAGCAAAAAAAACATATTGGGCAAAAATAAAAAATAGATAAATGACAATTTCCTCAATCATGCATTCCGTTAAGGGAATCGAAATTTTTGCCGGTCTGTATCCGTTTGTTCTATGATGAAGATATTACGAATACATTTGTATGTTCAAATAAAAATTAGTGAAGGAAATAATTTTTGGAAAAATTTTGTCAAAAAGTGCTTGCATAAATTAAAATTGTATGATATAAATAAACTGACGAAAAAACTATTATGTTTAATTTAAAAAAATAAAAATTATGGAAACTATTTTTAATGAGCTGGGTACAGCAACAGGTATTTTATTAACAATCATTCTTTGTGTTTCAGTAGTTGTCTTCTTTGTTCTCCTTGTTTTGCGTATTGCGGAGCGGTTTTCAGATGAATATGACCGATATTATGGAATGGATACTGAACGGGAACGAAGACAAAAAATGTTAAACAGTGAATTACGCAGAGCTTGTGAAGCAGATAATGTTCGGAGGGCAGCGATACTTCTGATACGGGGTGCTGATCCCAATGATACCAACGATTGGTACGGCCGAACAATGCTGGGTAGCTCCAGAAGTGAGGCGATGAACAAACTTTTGCGGGCTTTCGGCGGCAAAACACGGGCAGAACTTGAGGCTGAAGAGATAGCGGCAAGAAAAAAAGCTGCAAAATTGTCTCCTGAAGAACGTGAAGAAAAAAACATGAAATTTGTTAATAAGATTTTGTCCGTTAAGAAAATGTTATTCTGGACAAAATCGGCCTAAAGTAAAAACGCTTCTCTGTTTAGAGAAGCGTTTTTTAGAATAGAGCGAATACGGTTGAAATCATATTTTTTTGTGTGTTTTGTCTATTGCACTTCTCCCAAAAATATGATATATTAAAAACTGTAAACCATATTATTAATTTAAACAAACAAAATTATGAAAAAAATGATTATTGTGAGAGATCAGTTTGGTCACGGTATTGCGGCAGTAAATTTTGCTAAAGCTTTTGGTGTAAAGGGTGTCATTATTCCGAAAAAAGACAATAAGGAAGATTTTGAAGCTGAGGCTTCCAAAATTTTTGATATCCTGTCATTCTTTTCAGGGGAACTGGAAACAGTTTCTTTTGAAAACCGCGAAAAAGCCGAAGCGGAAGGTTGGGATGTCATTGCCGATTTGAAAGCTGGAACCTTGCCTGATGAGGTTTGGAAAAAATTTGCAGCCTCGCAATTAATCCCGCAGTTTACTGAGGGATTGCCCGAATACAAAGGAATGGCGCAAGGGAGTGTCCTGTTTATACCGCAAAAACTTGTCAGTGATGGCGAATGTGGTGTTACGGCTGCGCAACAGTCCATTAATCCTCAGGTATTCTCTTTCCTGAAGGAAGTTAATGTACCGTTGGTTTTAGGCCAGCACTTCCATAAGATCAATGACTTGTCGGCTGTTCAAAATCTGGCAAAGGATTTCAATCTTTACGTTCCCGGAATGACTGAGAATAGTGAAGTTTTCGGTATCCGCGGCGTTGCCCATGAGAAATATTACAATATGTATAAAGCTCTTGGCGCTTCAGTCGGAATTGCCGGAACGCATACCTGGATTCTGCTGACAATGTTCCCGGATACACCGCAAATCATCCTTTATAACAAAAAGGGTGTTGAACATTGGGATGCTATCGCAGAAGCCTACCGGAAAAATGGCAAGAAAATCACCGCAATTGGTTTCGATGAAGAAACTAACCTGGCTGAACTTGCAGAAACAATAGAAGAGGCCTTATAAAATTTTTTAAGCCGTCTTTAGAAGAGCCGCCATTTTTTGACGGCTCTTTTTTTATAAAGAGATCCGGTTCATTATGGCTTCGGCAAAAACTTTTAACGGGTTTGATAAAACGGCCGGCCGAAGGTTTTGCGGTTCAAGTTCCATATAACAGGCAAGTTTTACAAATTCTTCAAAATCCAAAGCATATTTCGGCGTCATCAACTGAAACATATTCAGGGTATCCGGCCGGATACTTTTGTTAATATGAATACCGTTGGCGCTGATTGCCGTCGGAATGCCGGCGCTTAAAGTCTCGCAGCAGGAAAAACTGTCGACCGTATGAACAGCCAAACTATTGCCGAAACCTAAAACTGCCGGATAAATATTGCCGATTTTCCGGTGGATGGAAAATTCGGATTCAAATTTTCCGGAGTAAATACGCCATTTTGCTTTTTCTGCGTCCGTTTGGGCAATATGCTTGCAATTATGAAAAATAATGTCCGAATGTTCTTTGGTCTTTTCATACAGATAATCGGTTACGTTATTCGGAGTGCGCGGACCGTTGACGATGATAATGCCGTATTGATGGCGTGCAAGAGAAATGCATTTTTCAAACAAGGTCTGGGCATAATTAACATCAAAAATAATTTCGCTTCCTTCGGTACGGCCTCCCAGACAAATAACAGCTTTCTTCTTTTTCTTTAATATGTTCTGCAATTTATTTATGTGAGCCGCAGCATAAGCCTCATTCGACAGACGGAAAAGCGTGTCCTCAAGTTCTTTTTTCTTTTTCGCCACATTTTCTTTGCTGAAAGAATGAATAATGCCGACCGTAATTAAAACCTTTTTGCGCAGCTTTTTGTTTTGCAGCAGCCGGATGCGTATGGGAAAGCTTAGCATATGCTTTGGAACATTAATAAAGTCAATATACTTATAATTATGCAGTTTGCTACTCAGGACAACAGTTAAAACGTTTCCCAACTGATGTTGTTTATAATATTCTTTGACAATACGGCAAATTGTATCCGCATTGATATCAGGAGAAGAACTTTCGGTAAAATTGTAAGGGGTTAAAAAAACGCGGGGAACCGAAGGCGTTTGCTCAAACCAGGCATCTAATATGGAAAATATCTGTGCCCGAAATTTTTTATAACTGTTAAAATTGGTATAACATAAAGCCTGTGGCAGATCTTTGGCATCGCTAATGCCTCGTGGCAGCAGCAAACACTTATCAGCAGAACAATCGGAACCCGCTTTTTGATGAACAGCGTTAATTGCCCCGATTAATTGGTTGCGATATCCGATATCGGAAGTATCAAATGCAAAAGCGATAACATTAGACTTTATCCGTTTTGCCGTCATCTGTTTTTTCCTATTTGTTTGCGCTGTTTAAGAAAAATGAAGCGCACCAATAGAGCTTGCTTAAAAGATTATCTGTATCGATTTTGTGCTTTGGATTAAAATCCTGCATTTTTAAAACAATGGATATATCAATATGAATATCTGATTTTAAGAGCGACAGCATCTTAATAAAACTGGACAAGATAACGGTATTATGAAGGCTGGCAACCTGAAATTGATATTTTTTTCCCGGATTCGGCAAATGCAAAGAAATGGTGTTGTTGAGATAATCTGTTTGAATATCCAACCCCAGATATCCTAAAGTCCGAATGTCTTTATACATGGTATCGCTATTCATTTGCAGCAAACGTAAAACATAAATCGCAGCAGTACCGAAGAAAAAATAAGGACGATAAGAAATCGTGGCTTGTTTAAAATCGTGAACTTTAAAAACGGCTTGCAGCGGATAACCGGTATCATCACGCCCCTCAACTCCCATAAGAGCGGCAAATAATAGAAAATATTTATTTTCTTTTTCCGGTTTGATCAGAACGACTTTATTTTTGCTGTTGGCCTTAATCAGTTTTCTGACATCTTGCAGAACGCTTTTAAAATCTATTTTATCCGGGGTTTTGAGGGAATAAATAGGATAACTTTCCCCGCAAAAAATATTGCCTTCATTTTCATCAAAAATTATTTCCATATTTAATCCTTTTTGCTTGCAAGACATTTTGAATACTAAATTTATTGATGAAAGCATAATAATCCTCCCCTTGTTAATAAAACATTAATCCGGCGGCAGCATTTGGAAAATTGTAAAGCCTGCCCCAAAACCGATAACAATTTAGCGATAGTAAAATAGTGCACGATATTGCACAATTATCGAACTGAATTTTATGATGAACTTAAACAATTAACAAGAAAATGGAGGCATTGGAAGATAGCTTGGAACAACAATCTGAAGTGTTGGCAATTTGATTTTATTATGTAAATTTTAGCAATTTTATATTATTATAAAAATATAATGCATTTTTTATGAAAGATGATTTTTATAATGGTTTTAGAAAATAAATTGAATATTACCAATCAAATTGAATTGAATAAGATTGAAGAAAAACTCAGTAAAGAAAAGGCTAAAAAGTTTTTTGATAGTGGCAAAATCAATCAGATAAAAGTAGGCACATTTGCCGGATTAAAACAGATTCATAAGTATTTGTTTGAAGACATTTATGATTTTGCCGGAAAAATGCGTGATGTTAACATATCAAAAGGCAACTTCAGATTTGCTCCGGTGATGTATTTGGAGCAAGCCCTAAAACATATAGATAAAATGCCTCAATCAACTTTTGATGAAATTGTTGAAAAATATGTTGAAATGAATATTGCCCATCCTTTCCGGGAAGGAAACGGCCGCGCAACAAGAATTTGGCTGGATTTAATCTTTAAGAAAGAAATTAAAAAAGTTGTTGATTGGAATAAAATCGACAAAGAAGATTATTTATCCGCAATGGAAAGAAGCCCTGTTAAAGATGTTGAAATAAAACATCTCCTAAAAAATGCTCTGACAGATAAAATTGATGAAAGAGAAATCTTTATGAAAGGCATTAATGTCAGTTATTATTATGAAGGCTATGATGAATACGATATTCACAAGCTGTTGTAAGTTCTTGCTGTTAATATAACTAAGTATCTATCTAACAGCTATGGAAACTAAAGGTTAAAAAAGTAATCGTCCTATTTTCAAATATATTTGAAAATCAAAATTTATTTTTGTAGTATACTTAAAAAGAGAGGTTACTATGAAAAAATTTATATTAGCTACTGTTTTGATGTTATTTGGTTGCACTCAACTACAAAGCGATTTTAATAATATCGCAAATCAATTCTCCGATAAATATATTAACAATGTACAAAATCAAGATGATGTAGATTATTTTTATAAGATGGTTGTATCCAATGATACTGTAGAATCTTTGTATACAGTTTCGTTTATCCGAGGCTATTGGCATGGTTACATAAATGCAACGGTTGCAAATACAAATTCTAAAACGTCTTCCAAAGTTGTTGAACAAACGAAATGTTTATTAGATCTTAATGCTGGAATTATCCGCAATCGTTTTGAAATATTATACAGACGCAATGTATTTAACGTTGGAGAATTTACCGGTACAGCCTTGGAAAAAACGCTCTTAAATTTATGTAATAAATAATAATCTCCAATCATTAAATAATTTAAGGATTTACTTATGAATAAGCCAGACAAGTGGAAAAAATTTTGGAAAAACGAAAAGAAAAGCTCTTTACCAGATGATTTTTTTAAAACCAATTATCAGGAAAACGATAATGAAGAAGAAATCCCTGATTATATAGAATCTTTAACAAGAGGGGCGGCGCAAAGAAATTGGCGAACGCCTACTGAGTTTCCTTATTGTCCTCAAAAAATTAGCAATACCCCCCTAGAGGATTATTTAAAAAATTTACAAATTGGCAAAATATTTTGTAAACATCAGTATGGACAATCTGAAATTATTAAATTTGGTTTATCCAAAGATAAAAAATCCATTGTGGTACAGTGTTTTGATGCAGAAAATCCTGTTAAATCTTGGTATATTGCTAAAATAACCTTTGAGAATGATTTATTTGTACATACAGCATATACTAGTTGTTTTACAGAAGAAGGAGCTGAAAAATATTATACACTTGCTTTGGGTGAAGAGTGGACTGGCGGAGATGTTTTCGATGACTATTGCTAATTGAAAATAATCAGACTGGGATTCTATTTAATGAAAAGCTTGATTTTCTTATCTTTTTATCAAAAAGTCCGATAATTCCTTCAAAATCATCATTATAAAAACCTCAAAAATCGGACTGGCGGAAAGCCTTAGTTTAC
>CALXUP010000010.1 GCA_944391715.1 uncultured Alphaproteobacteria bacterium | reverse complement strand
CGCATTCGTAATGCGTGGGTCGCGTGTTCGAGTCACGCAATCGGCACCATTTTTATTTGCGGTGTTTAAAAACTCCGGCCATTAAAATTGCCGAAGTTTTTGCGTTGCTAGCTCTGGCTCGTAAATGTTTTAAACATTAACTCGCTGCGGTCAGCTTTCTTGTAACATCCGCCGTTGCCTATTCGGCTCCGGCTGATTAACAAAAAAGTTTCTTGCGGTAAAAAAATTGACGTTAAGTCAACTTTTTTATCCTCAGCGCATTCGTAATGCGTGGGTCGCGTGTTCGAGTCACGCAATCGGCACCATTTTTATTTACAGAATTCTCAAATGGAAAAGCACTGGTCAAAAGTTCAATATCTTCATCAGACGGTAAAAAATCCCAATATCATCATCAAAGGTACAAAAAGTTATTACAGCAATGCCTGGAGCGGGGATTTTGAAGAATATGTCGTGCGGTATTTGTACGGAGACGCGTACAGCCTCAAACACTGGGAGCCGCAATGGGAAATTGACAAGCTTTATATCGGCAATTATGTCTGCATCGGCGCGGAAAGCATTATTTTGATGGGCGGCAACAATACGCATCGCAACGACTGGTTTTCAAATTATCCTTTTATGGACAAGATCGTTGACGCTTACCGGAAAAAAGGCGATACAGTTATTGAAGACGCGGTGTGGATTGGTATGTGCTCAATGATTATGCCGGGTGTCCGGCTCGGCGAAGGCGCCGTTATTGCCGCCGGAAGCATTGTTACAAAAGACGTGCCGCCTTATGCGATTGTCGGCGGGAATCCGGCAAAAATCATAAAATATCGTTTTTCTCTGGATGTTATTGCAAAAATCCTCGCCTTAAAAATTTATGACCGGGAGGAAGAGGAAATTGAGGCAAAACATAATGTTTTGTGTTCCGGCGATTTATCGGCCTTATCCGATTTTTTTGAACAAAATTAGTTAATTGTAATATTGACTTTTAGGTACTATTGGAATATTCCTCCATTTGAAAAAATGCAAAAGTGAGTATGATGTCGGCAAAACAAACAACTAAAGTTATTTCTGATATTTTAAATAACGCTCCGGACGGGGTTGCCGTTTTATATAGCGGAACAACCGGCATCGGCAAAACATATGACTGGTTTCATTTTATTTCTCCGGCTCTTAAGGCGGACAAAAAATATTATGTTTCCTTGTCGGGAATCTCCGACACCGCCGGCATCAGAAACGCTTTGCTCGGCGATTATTTCCGGCAGAATACGCATCCGGTTGCCCGAGCCTTATTGTTTCTGCTGTTTCTGATTATATCGTCAGCAATTATTTGGCCGTATCAGGAGAAGATTTTTAACCTGACGACCTCAGAAACATATAATTTTATCGGAAACCTTCTTATTCTCGGCGGGCTGGTTTTCGGGCTTTCTCTGGCAGCCTGGAAATTTTCTTCATTTTTGAGCTCTTTTATTTACAAATATTGCGGGCGGCGGTCTCAGGATATTCTGTTAAAATCTGTCATCACAACAGCATCCGTCATATGCTTTGACGATTTTGAACAACTTTCCGGAAAAGCGGCAAGCCAAGAAGTTTTGAACTATTTTTTGGAACTGTCCAAAGGTTACGGCATAAAAATCCTGGTTATTTCAGGCAATCCGACAGCCTCAAAAACTCAAGAAAATTCTGAGCTTTTCTTCAAACAAGGCAAAATTTTTGATTACTGTTTTCAAAAAACGGAAGGATATGATTTTATCAGCGAGATAAAACGGAAGCTGAAAGATTATCCCGAGGCCAAAGAAATTTTTCTGAGATTTTATACCGCTTTTGCCGATGAGCCCTGCTTTTTTGCCCTTACCCAAAACTTCAAAATCTGCAAAAAGGTTGTGCGTAACGTTAAACGTTTTTGCAGAGAAATCAATAAATTCGGAAGACGGCCCGATGATTATTGTATGGCAATCCGTTATGTCATAAGAACCGGTTTTTTAAATGAACTCGGCTGCAGTGCCCTGATTGAGAACAGCCGTTATTATAATATAGACCGGAACAATCCGGCCGGACTGTCTCCCGAAGATTTTATCGAAATGCTGGCTTTTGATGACAACCGGCATCATCTTGCTTATTTTCCGGAATTGGAAAAATTTATTTTAAGAAAACATTTTGAGCGCAAAAAACTAAAAGACGAGCTTTATCCGGAAGAGCAGGAAGACCTGACCGATTTTGAAGAAACAATTTTTTCTTTTGACATCAGAGAAATTTGCAACGGCCAAAAAAACAAAATTGAAAAACGTCTGCTTATGGCCGAAGATATGCTCAAAAATCAGGATGAAAATTTGTTTTCCCGGCCGTCTAACTTTATACAAACGTTCAACCGTTACAGTTATGCCGTTTTTCTTTTGTATCCGGAAGACGTTAAGAAAAAGCTTGATATTTTTCTTAACCGGACAATTAAAGAGTTCGACAAGTTTTCCAACAGCGCAATAGAAGCCCTTGCCGCCGAAATCTGGAACAGAGAGGCTGTCGGAACTTATTTTGTTGACGCAGAACATTGGAATATTCTGAAAAAATACGGCAAACGCATTAAAAAAACCCTGGTCGGTATTCTTTATCTGAAAGCCTATTTTAATCCGGAAAAACTTTGTGATGATATGAAATCAAATTTTCCGGCCGCTGTTGCACAACTCTGGGGGCTGTCGAAAAAAATGCTTTTGCAAGAAAACCTGGACAGGCTTTTTGAAGAAGATCCCGGCCTTTATATTGACCTTGTCCGAGCCATAGAAAATTTCCTGCGGCAAAACGGACAGAAACTTTTTTGCCGGGAAATTAATCTGACGCAGCTGGTTACAACTTCATTGAACGGCAGTCTTGATTTTGCATTAAGAGATACGCCGGTTGTTTCTTCCAATAACCTGAAACATTTATATGAGCTTAAAGATAATCTGGAAAAAATCCCGGGCTAAGCTTTTTTTATCAGTTCGTTTACGGTATCAATAAAATGTCTGCCGCGCTCCATAAAATTTTTATAAACGCCGAAACTTGGTGCCGTCGGGGAAAACAGCACTATTCCCCCTTTGCCGGCCGTTAAAGTTTTATAGGCCTCCGAAACGGATTCTTCCAAGGTTTTGGGCTGCAACAAAACAAAGTCTTTGCGCGTTACGAACTTTCTTATGGCGTCAGCCAGATACGGGCCGCTTTGATATAAGGCGCAGACCATTTTGACTTTTGGATTTTCCTGCACATAGCGGGCGTAATCATCATAATTTTGTTCCAGATACTGCCCTCCGGAAATCAGCACCAAATCTTCGTCAAAGCTTTTCATTCCGCCGATAGCAGCTTCCGGCGCCGTCGAAATGCTGTCATTAATAAACAATACACCATTGTGTCTTGCTATCTTTTGCAGGCGGTGTTCCAGCGGCTCAAAACTTTTCAGCGCTTCAACCGCAGCATAAATATCCAGGCCGAGCTCGTTGAGGATTGAAAAAACGCCGGCAAGATTATCAAGATTGTGATTGCCGCTGATTTTGAGCTCATTAATATTGAGCAGCCGTTTATCCTGCCAATAAAGCTCCCTGCCCTCGGCATGAAAATTTTGCGGCTGGTTATAGAATTTTTTATTTTTGCCGGTATAAGGCGCACAATATTGCTTTAACTGCTCATTACGATCGTTTACAAAAAATGAATCTCCTTCCCTCTGGTTGGCAATCAGGTGGATTTTGTCCCGGCAGTAGTTCTCGTGCCCGTGATGCCAATCACTATGAACGTAGTACAAGTTGGTAAACATGGCCAGATGCGGCGAATTGTGCAAATCAGCGGCCTGATAACTTGAAAATTCACAAACGGCATAATCATATTTTCCGTCAATCAATTCAATCATCGGCCTGCCGATATTTCCGCCCAGTCCGACATTCAGCCCCTGTGCTTTCATCATATGGTACATGGCCGAAACGCTGGTGCTTTTTCCTTTGGAGCCGCTGACACCGATGATTTTGCATTGCGGCTGGTTCGTGCGAACTTCATCCAAAAAAATGTCCGAAGAAGATGTTATTTCTACCCCGTCCGATTTGGCACGTACCAGTTCATCGCGATACATACTGACGCCGGGAGATTTGATAATTATATTCGTCTGAGGCAAAATATCTTTTAATTCATCCCCGACAAAGATTTTCATATTTTTATATTTTTCTGGAAGGTCAAAAGCTTTGTCTCCGTAAACAAAAATTTGTCCGGCAAGCTTATGTTTTTGCAGATAATCCAGTACAGATGTTCCTTCCGTTCCCAAACCCCAGAGCAGAATATTTTTATTTTGAAGATTTTTCAGCAGCATCCGCTTTTCCTTTCTTCTTGCTGGAGGCATAGAACTGGCTGTCTGTTTCTTTGGAAACTTCACTACCATGGTGAACAACCAGCTGACTGAACGGTATTTCTATTCCTTCTTCCCGGAAACGGCGGTTTATTTCATAACGCAAATCGCTCGGAACCGTCCATCCCTCCCAAATATCATTGACATAAAACCGTAGTTCAAACTCCAGACTGCTGGCGCCGAAATCCTGAAACAAAACATAAGGAGCCGGCTTTTTCAGTACTTTTCTATGATTTTGCGCCGTTTCCATCAAAATAGCTTTTACCTGGTCAGTATCCGAACCATAAGCAACACCGACGTTTACCGAATAGCGCGCCCAGTTGTTGCTGTGGGTCAGGTTGGTTACCGTTCCGGAAAGCAGCGAAGCGTTCGGAATAATCACGCTGGAACGTTTGAATGTTTCAACTTCCGTCGAGCGGATATTAATCTGTTTTACTTTTCCTTCCTCGCCGTTGATTATAACCCAATCACCGACTTTTATCGGACGCTCAAAAAGCAAAATAATTCCCGATACAAAGTTGTTTACCACATTCTGCAAACCCAAACCGATACCAACTGATAAGGCACCGGCAACCAGGGCAAAGTTTCTTAAGTTTCCGCCCATTATGGCAAAAGACAAAAGCGCGGCTATCGTAAAACCCAAAAATCCAAATCCGGAGGCCAAGGAATGTTTTAAGCCGTCTTCTATATCCATTTTACCAAGAACGTTATTCAGCAATCTGGCTTTCATTGAACGGACTGCCGCAATGGAAAAGAAAAAAACTATCAGCCCGATTATAATCGCCAGCGGTGATATTTCTATTCCGCCAACGTTAAACCCCGTCATTACTTTGATTGTGGTTTGGATCAGAATATCTGTTGAAACGCCCCAGAGGCTCAATAATGCCAATCCGCCAAAAATGATAAAAATCGGATCAAGTATCAATCCGGACCAAAAATTAATCTTGCGGATTATCTTGCGGCGCATCCGAAAAGTATGTACCCAGAAACGCCATAACAACATTCGGTGCAAAGCTTCATTTACAGCTTTACGGAAAATAACAATCGCTCCGATAATCAACACAGAAACGATAAGCTTGTTAAAGATAAAAGCAGAAAGGTACGGATAGCCAAATACCGAAAGAGAAAATACGCCAAAGGCAAATATTGAGGTCAGAAAAGTAATTTTGATTGAACGGCTTAAAGTTTCGTCTTCGGTTTCATCATAAGAAATATCTTCTTCCCCGCTTTCTGTTTTTTCTTCCGGAATATCTTCCCAAACCAAATGCTTGACAATCCATGCGATGGAAAAGGCCTTGGCCGCATTGGAGACGGATGTCAGAAAACCTATCAGTTCAAGAGAATAGCCGGCTTTTTCAGCAACATGCTCCAACCAGGCCGTTACACCGATCAGCAAAATGCTGATATATACGGCGTGCGTTACCTTTATGGCCTTATCTGTTGAATAACTTATCAGCCGCCAACGCTCATTGTAGGGTGCAAAAATTACCCGTGCAACAGCCTTGCACAAGATCATTATCAAGGTAAAATACAAAAAGCTGTTTATCAGGATGCCGAAAAAGCCCAGCGTCATTACTTGGGTATTTATCATCCAGAGCAGCAAACCGCCAATCAAAAATGCCGGAATAACGCCGTAACCGACCGCGACGGCTATTGCTGCTGCAACCTTACGCCCGTAAGAAATATGCTCCAAGCTATTGTCATAGCCAAAATGCCGCATAATAAAGAAACGCAGATAGACACCCAGCCACAAACACAGAAGAAAGACAACTGTTACCGGCAACAGATTGGATTTTACAAAATCGCGGCCTTCATTATTGAGTTCCTGAAACCAGTCTACCGGCGAACGAACAGCATCTATTCCAAATTCCACAAACAAGCGGGCATCATTGAAAAATACTGCCGGATAAACAAGAGGAAGCTGGCGTTCCAAAAGATTGCCCAACAATTTTTGATTACGGACGTTTACAATCAGACTGTCCAGTTCATCGATTTTGGTTAACATCAAATCGATTTCGGCAATCTTGCTTTTCAGCGACGAAGCTTCTTCGTTAAACTCTTTCCGTTTATTGGCAATCAGCGGCGGTTCCGAACCGTCTTTAGGCGCTTCGCCAAGGGCATCTATCCTTTTTTGCACAAAATTCAACTCTTTTTCGACTTGTTTTTTGCTGTCGGACAGCTGCGTTCTGGTTTCGCTTAAAAATTTGACGGTATCGGAAATTTCGCTGACGGTAATTTTATTGCTTTTGAGCGTTTCTTCCGTACGAGCCAGGGATTTGCTGACTTCCCGATAATTGACCTCCGGCGATGTGATGGATTCAACAACGCGCGTAACGGCATCGACTTCTGTTTTGGCCTCTTTTTCCGTTTTGGCTGCTGCTGAAAATGCAAACAGAACGGATATTGCCAGAAAAACGCTCCAAAGCTTTTTCATGCCCGAATGTCCTCTCTTTTACTAATGTTTTACCACTGCCAGCATCAGTTTCATAACCTCAAAGGCATTTTTGGCAATGCCGGCGCGCAGATTGTCGGCGACACACCAAAAACTAAAGCCGTTGTCGACCGAAACATCCTGACGCAGGCGGCTGACATAAATCTCACTCTCACCCTGGACGTCGTTAATCGTTACATATCCGCCGTCAACATTCTTGTCAAAAACAACAACGCCTTTGGTTGCTTTCATCAGTTTTCTGACTTCATCAACATCGACTTCCGAGGCGCATTCTACGTTTACATATTGCGCTGAGCCGATAAAAGCCGGAATAACCGCACAATTGGCATGGATTTTGATATCTCCGCCCCATATCTTCTTGGTTTGCGCATTTATTGCCCATTCGCAGGCCGTTTCATCACCGATAAATTCTTCTACCTGAGGAATGACATTAAAAGCAATCTGTTTGTGAAAAACTTTTTGATCATCGGCGAGCGTATCGTTCATAAAAATTTTGCGGGTTTGGTTGAAAAGCTCATCCATGGCGTCTTTACCGTAAATGGAAGTGGAAGAATAAGTAGACGCGATAATCCGTTTTATTGAATAATTTTTGTGGACTTCCGACAAAGGCAAAAGCATTTGAGCTACCGGCGCTGAAGGAATCGCGACCAAACCGCGCGCCGTTTCCGTGACTTTTTCATCATTTACACCGGCAATAACCAGCGGAACATCGGCTTCGGAAAAAAAAGCATCCGAGCAGTCAACTACTTTTACACCCCGGTTCAAGGCTTTTGGGATAAAGCGTTTTGATACGGCGGAAGGCGTCGCGAATATGGCAATATCAATGCCTTTGAAATCATAATCGTCAAGATTAAAGACATCCAATTCATCATCTTCGCCATAAGAAACCATTGTTCCGAGCGGTGCTTTAGAATCGAGTGCCGTAACATCGGCGGCCGGAATACCGTCTTCTTCCAAGAAACTTAAGACCTCACGTCCCAGACTGTCCTGGGCACCGGCAACAGCAATCTTTGTCATTTTTTTATCCTTTCTTTTTGTGCCTTACTTTACATCAAAATTCTTTATAAATCTCTAACACTTGTACTGCAGAGCCGGGAAATGGTCAATGTTACATTTTCGGAATTTTTTTGTTCCGATACTTTTGTTGTCAAAAAAATTTTGCAGAATGCAATAAGATCTTATCTGGAATAAGAGGCTTCGATAATCCGGGTATTGCGCAGTTCGTCAAGGTCATAATTGGCCTTAATATTAAGCTGCGGCGCAATGGCCTCAATGATTTTTCCGGCGGTCGGCACGGTATTCCAGCCGGATGTTACGAATCCCCAGCTTTCCGGCGTGGCTTTCGGCTCATCCATCATCACCAGTAATGCATATTTAGGATTAGAGATCGGAAAAGCGGCAACAAACGTCGTCCGGACTTTCTTGTCGACATATTTTCCTTTTTCCGAGAGTTTATTGGCCGTTCCGGTCTTTCCGGCAACTTCATAGCCTTTGACATTTGCCCTTTTGCCAGACCCTTCAACAACGACCAGGCGCAAAAGCTCCCGCATCGACTTGGAAGTCTGATAAGAAATAACGCGTTTGCCGGGATCTTTATGGTCTTGTTTTAACAAGGTCGGCGCATGATAAATCCCGCCGTTTATCATGGCGGAAAATCCGGTAATCACATGCAAAGGCGTTACGGCCAGCCCATAGCCGAACGCGACCGTGGCAATCGTTCCCTCATCCCAGCGCCGCGGCACCAGCGGTTTTCCTCTCTCGGGGACTTCTATCGGCAGTTCATCAAGAAAACCGATTTTCTTCATAAACTCCGTTTGCTCTTCTTTACCGCCGGCAGCAAAAGCCATTCTGGCCGAACCGATGTTGGAAGAATAAATCAAAACCTCCGGAACGGAAAGCCAGCGGTTTTCTCCACGATAGTCTTTGATGACGTTATAACGCAGTTTGAGCGGCTGAGTGGCATCAAATTTATCCGAAACCTTAACCTTGCCGCTGTCCAAAGACATTGCCGTATTAAAAACTTTCAGCACGGATCCCGGTTCATAAACACCTTTAGTCGCCATATTGAACATTTGCTGCGGTTTCAGGCGGCTTGTATCATTGGGATCAAAGTCCGGCAGAGAAATCATGGAAAGAATTTCTGAGGTATTAACATCCATTAAAATTGCGGTTGCACCCAGGGCATTATATTTTTCAACCGCGGCTTTCAGGTGTTCGCGAATCGTATCCTGGATGCCGGCGTCAATTGTCATCTGCAGCGGGATATCCGATTCGGTCAAACGGGAATTTAACTTTTTTTCCACGCCGGAAATGCCGAGATTGTCAATATTGGTATTGCCCAGAACATGCGCAAACAACCCTTTGTGCGGATAGACGCGTTTTTCTCCGTTTTCAAATTCCAGACCGGGAATACCCAGAGCATTAATCTGATATTGCTGCGACGGCGTCAGGTTGCGCTTGATATAAACGAAACTGCCTCTGCGGGTCAGTTTTTGCAAAATATCTTCATAACGCAGTTCCGGCAGAATCCGGTTGAGTTTGACGGCTGCGCTTTTGGCATTTAAAATCTTTTTGGGGTTGGCAAACAAATTGACCGTCGGCAAAGAGGTGGCGATAATAATTCCGTTGCGGTCCAAAATATCGGCACGTTTTATCGGGTTGGGCATATAGGCATGAAGATAAGGATTGTCTTCCGCGGCAAAAGTTTTTTCGGCTTCTCCGCTAATGCAGACAGTGAACAACCGGACAGCGATGACAATATATACAAAGGCAAAAACGGCAATTGCCAGAAGCATACGGGCTTTGCAGGTAGAGAGCGAATCTTTCTCGCAAGAAAGTATGTTAAAAGCCATACTCTTGTTGATTTTGATTTCCTGTCCCGGAAGGTAAAAATTTCCCCGCCGGCCTCTGGATAAATATTTTCCCCACATATCCTTTGCTTCTGCGCTGCTTACTGTTCAAATTTCGCCAGTTTTTTCAATTCTTTGTTGCGGGCGGCGTAAGTCGAAATATTGCGTTGTGCAAGCATCCGCTTGTCGGCTTCTCCCCCCTCATAATCGAATGGTACCTGAGAATAGTTAATAATTTGTTCAGCACGAACCGGATTTAACGAAATATGTTTTTCTGCAAGCTGACGCAGACGTTTCGGAGAGTTGAGATGGCTCCATTCTGCTTTGAGAATATGAATAGTCTTGATATCCTCCTGAATATTTTTGTTGATGCCGATCAGCTGGTCTTCGAGATCCTGAACCTGATTTTTCATCACCAAAATGCCTGAACCAAGCAAGAAGGTAAGAGTTACCCAAAGTGCAAAGGTTGCAGATCTTGTGCTATTCATGTCGCTTTTCCTTTCTGGGTTATGCGTTCTTATTATCTTTTTACGGCAAAACGAAGTTTGGCCGAACGTGAACGTTTGTTTATCTCAGTTTCCTGCCGGGACGGAACAATCGCTTTTGAGCATTCGACAAACAACGAATCGCTATCCATTGTTTCTGTTTGCGGCCGGTAGCGCGAAATATGGCGCCGGGGGCCGGCATTATTTTTGAAAAAGGTCTTTACGATGCGGTCTTCCAAAGAATGAAAACTCACAACCACAAGCCTCCCGTCCGGATTGAGCCGGCGGGCCGCACCTTCAAGGCCGTTTTCAAGTTCTTCCAACTCATTGTTGACGGCAATCCGGAGCGCCTGAAATGTCCGGGTTGCCGGGTCAATGGCATTTGGGGTTTTATGAATGACCGAATAAATGATTTCGGCCAATTCTTTGGTTGTTTGAATGGGTTTATTTTGACGCGCCTCGACAATCCGGGCAGCAATCCGGCGTGATTTTTTTTCTTCGCCATACTTAAAAATCAAATCCGCGAGGTCTTTTTCTGCCGTATTATTGACAATATCGGCAGCGCTCGTTCCGGAACAAGACATTCGCATATCCAGCGGGGCATCTTTGGAAAAAGAAAATCCGCGCCCGGCTTCATCCAGCTGCATGGAGGAAACGCCAATATCAAAAACGGCTCCGTCAACCGGTTCGGTAACCAAATTTTCAAAATTGCCGAATTGTCCGGGACGAAACTCAAAACGGGAACCATAAAGAGACTTCAGCTCTTCGGCGCGCGGGATAACATTCGGATCACGGTCAAGAGCAATAACTTTGCAGTCCGCCGCTTTCAAAATAGCCTCGGTGTATCCGCCGTTGCCGAAAGTCGCATCGATATAAACTTTGCCGTCTTGCGGTGCAAGGCTTTGCAAAACCTCGTTCAACATTACCGGAAAATGTTTCTCATAACCGCCGGGAATCATTGCACATTCTCCTTTGGCGCCAGAGACGGCCGTTTCTTCAGCACTTCGGCACGAATACGCGCTTCTTCTTTTTCCCAGTTTTCAGGGTTCCAGATTTGGAATTTGCGCCCTTTTCCGACAAAGACGGCAGTATCGGTAATCTGTGCGTGTTTCAGCAGTTTTTCGGTCAGAACAATGCGGCCGGTGCTATCAAAAGCAAAACGCTTGGCATCGCCGAAAATCAGATTCGTTAAATCATCCTGGGTTTGAGAGAAAAAGTCGAGTGAATTTTCCATGTCTGTTGCCAGCTTATCAAGCAAATCTTCCAGACAGCCTTCTATACAAGGGGATGTGAGGCTGCGGTAACAGACAATTTCGGTTGATAATTCTTTAACGATTGCGCGGTAATCTGAGGGCAAGGAAACGCGGCCTTTTGCGTCGACCTTGTTGATAATCGTATCCATAAAGAGAAACGTTTTTCTCAATGCCATACCCCTTGTTACCGTTAACAAGTAATTATATAACATGGGAAAATATGGTATGCAATGGGAAATTATGGTATTTTATGAAAAATTTATAACATATACAATATATAGTATAGCAACATTAAAAGATGACTACATATAGAAATAAAATAAAAATTTTTAATTTTTTCTGTGCAAAAGAATGGGGATAAACTTCAGGCGGGCGGAAAATCAGATTTCAGCACGCAATATTGATTGACAAAATTTATAAAATTCGCTATAAAAACAGAACAAAAGATATTATTAAAAAAGATTATTAACTAAAAATTTGTGTTATGGAAAAGAATGCAGATATTATTTTGGTTGTGACGGCTCTTGTCTTTTTTGTCACTTATGTGATTATCATGAAATACATGAATCGCAGAAAAATAAAAATACAATCGGAGGCTTTGGAAAAACAGTTCAAAGAACACCTGATCGGTTTTGTAGACGTCGGTTTTGAAAAATTTGTAGACGCCGATAAAAAAGATATTCCGGGATTGTCGGATCTTTATTGGGATGATGAGTTGGAAAACTGCTTTGCCGCCCGATACATTCCTTATCAAATAGAATTGCCTTTATCTGATTTTCGGGCTTTTCACGGACATATACTGATGGATAAATCATATGAATTTGACGTTGCCTATATCAGCAGAGACAATGTTATCCTGAACTCTCCGGAGCTCGGCGATATGATTATTCCGTTAAATGAGGTTAGCTCCGAACGTTTGGCCGAAAAGCTGAAGAATTGCGCCATAGGAAACAAATTCCTTTTGCCCGGCGGCATTTTGTTTGATGAATAAAAAAAAAGCATAAAAAAGGCTCCTTTTCAGGAGCCTTTTTTATGCACTGAGCAGAACTTTCGCTGCTGCCCGCGCTTCGTCGGAGACTGTTTCGCCGGCCAGCATCCGGGCGATTTCTTCGCATTTTTCGTCATTACTCAATTCGCGGACGCGGGTTGTCGTAATATTGTCGACAGTATTTTTTTCGACTTTGAAATGATTATTTCCTCTGGCAGCGACTTGCGGCGAGTGAGTAACCACCAAAACCTGAACTCCCTGTGCCAGGCGCGCCAGTCTTTCTCCCACGGCTTGTGCCGTTGCACCGCCTACTCCGGCATCAACCTCGTCAAAAATCATTGTTTCTACGCTGGAGCTTTGAGCCAGGTTAACTTTTAAGGCCAGCATAAAACGCGCCAGCTCTCCGCCGGAAGCAATTTTATTGATCGGCCCTTGCGGCGAGTTCGGGTTTGTTGCAACCGTAAATGTAACCGTGTCAAATCCGTTTTCGCCCCAGCTTCCTTCTTCCAGCTTTCCGAACTGAGTAACAAATTTGGCTTTTTCCATTTTCAGCGGCGGCAGTTCCTGCATAACGGCAGCGTCCAGTTTGGCTGCAGCTTGTTGTCTGGCCTGTGACAGTTCGTTGGCCGCTTTGACATATTCAAGCTTGGCGGCGTCTTCTTCCTTACGCAGTTTAATCAGTCCTTCTTCGCCAAATTCGATGTTATTGAGTTTTTGCTTAAAATCCGCCAAGACCTGCGGCAAAGCATCTATTTCGACCTGATGTTTGCGTGCCAAACCGCGCAAAGCAAACAAACGGCTTTCAATTTCTTCCAGTTCATCGGTATCTACCGCCACGTTAGAAGAAGCATTTTCAATCTGATTAACGGCTTCATCCGCCTCAATCATTGCCTGTTCCAAGGCATCTATGATATCGGAATATTTGCCGTCTACCATATCGTTGGCCTTATAAATGGCCGATTGTGCCTGACGCAGAGTCGATAAAACATCGGCGCCCTGGGTTAAGGCTCCGTAAGCATAATTCAGATTTTCAATAATTTTTTCGGCATTCATCAGTTCCAGACGGCGTTTGCCAAGCTCGTCTTCCTCACCGGCAACCGGATTTATTTTTTCCAGTTCCGCAATCCAGTGACGCAGATTTTCCTCCTCGTCTTTGGCATGCAAAATATTTTCTTCCGCCTCCTGCCGCGCCTTTTTGGCCGAACGGTAAGCCATGAATTTGTTTTTGGCATTCTCAAGCAAAAACGGATAAGCACCGAAGGCGTCCAGAACATCGCGGTGATTGGCCGGATTTAACAGTCCCTGATTATCAAACTGTCCGTGGATTTCTACCAGATATTTGCCAATCTCTTTTAATAATTTGGCGCTAACGGGCTGATCGTTTACAAAAATTTTTCCTTTGCCGTCGCGCGACAAAACACGTTTGATAATCAGCTCGTCTTCAACTTCCAGCTCGTTTTCTTTAAAAAGCGACCACAGCGGGCTTTCTGCTTTGGGCAGAGAAAAAGATGCAGCAACGGCCAGTTTGTCTTCGCCGTGGCGGATGAGCGAGGTTTCGGCCCGATTGCCGAGCACCAGTCCGACGGAATCCAGCAGAATCGACTTTCCGGCGCCGGTTTCACCGGTCAGCACGCTCAGCCCGGATTTGAAATCCAAATCCAGCTTGTCAATAAGCACAACATTGCGGATAGACAGAGACTGCAGCATTTTGTTTATTTGCTCCCGATAATCCCCTTGGCTTTCTTTGTCCATTTGCCGTCAGGATAGTTGTAGGCCAAAACCTTGGCAGCCGTGCGAGCCTCAGAATTCAAACCGAGAATGGTATAAATTTCTACCTGGCGGTAAAGAGCTTCTTCAATATGGCTGGTGGTCTGATATTCATTTACAACAACCGAAAAGCGGTTCAGCGCCGAAAGATAGTTTTTCTGCTTGAGGTAGTAACGTCCGACTTCCATTTCTTTTCCGGCCAGGTGGTCATTAGTCAGGTCAATTTTCAGCTTGGCATCCTGGGCGTATTCACTGTCAGGAAAACGATTAATGACCTGTTCAAACGCCTCTTTGGCTTTTGCGGTATTGCTCTGGTCTTTGTCTACCGTTACAATCTGTTCATAGTAGCACAGGGCTTTCAGATAATAAGCATAGGGCGTATCCTGGTTGCCCGGGTGATATTTAATAAAGCGATCCAGACTCAGAATGGCATCATCGTATTTCTGGTCTTTATAATAAGCATAAGCGCCCATCAGCTTGGCTTTGGTTGCCCATTTGGAATAAGGATGTTCCAGTTCGACTTTTTCAAAAGTTTCCGCAGCTTTGGCATAAGATGTTTTCTCCAAAAGCCGGTGTGCCTGCGTGTAAAGATCTTCCGCCGAGGCGTTCTCGTTGACCTCGGGCGTGCTTGCACAAGCGCTTATCAAACTCAAACCAAATAAAACTGCAAAAAGTCCGAAAAGTTTTTTCATGGGTTCATTCCTTAAATGATTTTATAGTTGGAACTGTCGGAAAACAGCTTTCTTAACAGCTGATTGTTATGAAAATGTCCGGTACGGCTGGCATGCAGCTGACCGATTATCTGATGCCCGGCGCTGAACATATCGCCGACAGCATCCAAAACCTTGTGATTGACGCATTCGTTTTCTACCCGGAAACCTCCCGGATTTAAGATTTGCTCACCGTCCAAAACAACGGCATTATCCAAACTTCCGCCTTTAATCAACCCCAGAGACTGCAGATAATCGACGGCGGCTTTTTCGGTAAACGTCCGACAGGGTGCGATTTTTTCTGCAAAAATCTGCGGCGTTATAGCATCGTTAAAGCACTGATGCCCGACAATTTTGGACGGGAAGTCTATTTCAAAGCAAACTCTCAGTCCCTCTTCTGCCGGAGACAGTTCTGCCGTATTGCCTTTTTCATCGGTAAAGCTGACCGTTTTCAGCACCTTGACATATTTGCGGGGAGAAGCCTGTTTTTCTTTTTCAGCGGCAGACAAAGCGTCATAAAAAATTTTGCCGCTGCCGTCCATAATCGGAACTTCGGGTCCGTCAACGTCGATAACGGCATTGTCTATCCCGGCAACGGACAGAGCTGCCATAATATGCTCGATTGTTGAAACGACATTGCCCTTTTTATCTCCCAGGCAAGTGCAGTTGCGGGTATCGACAACGTAATCATAGCGGGCAGGAATCAACGGCTTTTCCGGCAGGTCCGTCCGGCAAAAGACAATACCGCTGTCTGCCGGCGCAGGGTGTATTGCCAGCTGAACAGGCAGGCCGGAATGCAGGCCGATACCGTTAATTTGCAAAGAATTTTTGAGCGTTTGCTGCATTTGTTTTATTTTCCCACTTATTTTTAATGTTTTTAGTTTTACACTAAAGAGTCGGAATTTGCAAATCAAATATCAAGAAGTCAAACAAGAAAATAGGGCAATCTGTAAGCCGGGTTCTGTATCATTAATATTCCTGCTACCGAAATATCATGACGATAGCTATTCATCTCGGCCGAACATCACTGTCCGGCTCATCGCGACCTACCTCTGGAAGAAGCGGAGGCGCTTCATGCTGATTTTCATAAAGAAAACCGTCCTAACTTGGTCTTACATCGAGCAGGGTTTTCCTGGCCGGTTTTGTTACCAAAACCGCGGTGAGCTCTTACCTCGCCTTTTCAACCTTACCCCCGTATAGAGGGCGGTAATTTTCTGTGGCACTTTCCCTTGGATTTCTCCAGCCAGACGTTATCTGGTGCCCTGCCTCCGTGAAGCCCGGACTTTCCTCACCGGCGGATCTTACATTCCGCGGCGCAGCTATCCGATTGCCCGGGTCTTACAATACAGGATATTTTTTTTATTGCAAGTTTTTTAACGCCTTGTGTTTCTTTTTCCGTCTTTAAGAAAAACTGACAAATAAAAAAGCCCCGCGGGGAAACGGGGCTGACTTCAGGGGAAAATTTTGATTAATCAGACTAAGTCAATCTGGTTAATTCATCGAGCATTTCATCGGCTGTCGTAATGATTTTGGTGGCGGCCGAATATGCCCGCTGGGTTACAATCATATTGGAAAACTCGGTTGCCAGGTCAACGGTCGAGCTTTCCAAGGCATTGGAAGAAATCTCTCCGGCACCGTCGCTACCGGCTCTCTTCAGCAAGGCCTGTCCGGAATAATCCGTTTCAATCCAGGCATTACCGGTCAGAGACTCCATGCCGTTCGGATTGGCAAAAGTTGCCAGCGGCAGGATTGCAATCGGACGGGTTTCACCGTTATCAAACAAAGCCGTTACAACGCCGGATTCATCAATACTGACGCCGGAATAGCTTCCGAATTTGGCACCGTCCTGGTTGATATAGTTAGTTGTGAAATCTCCGGATAAGTTGGTTAAACCGTCGTTGGTTCCCAAGTTGCCCATATCCAACGTAATTCTTACGCCTTCATTCTGAGCACCGGTCATATCCAAGGCTCCGTTTGCCCATTCGATTGACATTTCGGAAACATAATATTGTTTCGGCGTACCTTGTGAGTCAAAGCGGACAGCCGGAACTATCGATCCTTGCTCGACTTGTTCGTCAACGACAAACTCATTGGCAATGGTTACCGCTCCCGTGCCTAAATTTTCCCATACGCCGCCATCATTACGAACTCTGCCGTTGGCAATACCGGTAAGGTTGGCCGTCAGTTCAATATCAGGGCCGGTCGACGTCGGCAGGATTTGCAAAGAAGAACCACTGGCGACAAAACGTCCCGGCTCAATAATGCCGTTGTCTGCGTCTTGAATCTCTGAAACAAGTTTATTAACAACATCATTCGGAGAAACATTTCCGCCATCTATCAGGCCGCTGATATCGACAGCAACATTGCCACCCGTCGCCGCGCCGCCATTGACAAATTCAAAGGTAACGCCATTAATCTCTATGGTTTTGCCGACATAATTGCCCGGTGTTGTGGAGGTAAAGTTAATAACCGCACCATTGGTCAGCATTTCTGAAACTTTATCAATTGTAAAGATACCGGTCGGAATGCCCGTCAGTTCGTTCGGATTGGAAGAACTCTGGACGCAGGACAAGGCCCGGCTGGCATCAATACGCAGAGCGTCACCGGTAGAAGACTGGGTAATGCTGATACCGTTAGTCTGAACAGCAAACCTGTCTCCTTCCGGCAGTGTATTTTTCAATGCATTAACAAAAATCTCTGAAAATTCGGCAACAGATACGGCAGAAGTAATATCAACGCCAACATTTGTTCCCTGCATTGTCGGATCTGTAATTGTGCCATTACCGAACTGGAAGTTATAAGTTGTTCCGTTGGTGGTAATACTGATAACCGAACCAGTCTCCGGAATGGAGGTAAACTCAAGCTGGCCGGCAGCAGCATATACCTGATCCTGACCGCGGATTTGCGTGTGCAAGCTAACATTGGAAGCCCCACTCGGAACGGATGTACTCATACTCCAGCCGTTGGCACTGGTCTTGTAATAGTTCAGGCTCATATTGCTGGCATTGCCCAAGCTGTCATAAATCAGAGCGGAAATTTTATGATGGCCGCCGGTTCCGGTTACTGAATCATAAATTTCATCGCCGGACGGAAGATTGGCACCAAAACTGATTTGTGTGGTAGCCGTCGCCGTACCGCCGATTGTGGCCAGGTTAATCGGGCGCAGGTTGCGGGAATCGATAATGTTGTCATTGATATATACCGTATCCCCGTTGCTGTCATAGTAGGCTTTCATATAGGTGATACCGTTGATTTCGACCGTGCTGGCCTGAGCGTTGCCGTCCCACGGCAACAAAGACCATCCCTGAGCATAAAAACCACCGGTATTTACCAGATAGCCGTACTCATCGATATCAAAGTCACCGGCACGGGTATAAGCCCACAAATCGCCTTCTCCCGGATTGGCAGCCTGATTGACGACAAAATAACCATTGCCGCTGATGGCCACAGCCGTGGAAGAAGATACAGACGACAACAACCCCTGAACATTAATCCCTTGTTTGGAAACCGGCTGTACACCGCCCGGGGAATAATATGAACTTGAAGTCTGCTTGGTTACGAGGGTCTGAAAGGAGGTATTGTTATTTTTGTACCCTACCGTGTTTACATTGACGATATTGTCAGAGATTGCACCCATCGCGTTAGACTGGGCGGCTAATCCCGAAATACCAGACTGTAATGCACCAAATAAACTCATTTCTTTTCTCCTAAAGCATCTTTTTAATAATTATTCGCTCGGCAACTGTACCGGTTCTTCCTCATCGTTCGCCCCCTCACCCGTACCATCGTCCGGCGTTTCCGGAGTCGACGAATCTTTATCAAAATAATCATCTTCCCGGATTGTGAGAATATCGCCCAATGTCGCTGTTACCGCATCGCCAAGACCAACATAAACATTTGAAGAATCACTGGCGATACCTGTTACGCGTCCGAAGACCGTCGTCGTTACATTAGCGCTTGTTTCTCCACTTGCAACTTTCGTGCCAACAACAATCTGATAAGCTCCGTCCGGCAGCTGATTACCATTAGAATCTTTGCCGTCCCAAGTAAATTCGTGTGTTCCGCTGCTGGTTTCTCCGGTTTCGGAATAGACGACATTGCCACTCATATCTTTGACGGTAATCGTTACGCTTTGAACATCTTTGTCCAAGGTATAGGCTGCTTTGGCTTTACCGTTTTCCAAAGGCATAACATCACCCAAAACCTGAACGGTTTTGCCGATATACGATACGGCCTGAGCCCCCAGGTTGGAAACATTTAACTGCAGCAGCGTGTCTAATTTGCTATTGGTCTGGATGGCTTGTTCAACGCTGGAATATTGAACCAGCTGGTTGGTAAATTCTGCCGTATCCATCGGATCAAGAGGATCCTGATACTGTAACTGCGTGGTCAAAAGCTGCAAAAAAGTGTTCATATCAGCAGAGAGCTGCTGGCTTGCAGAATTTGTCGTCGCATTACTTGTTGCATAGCCTGTAATCGAGCTGATATCTGTTGTCATTTTCTTTCTCCTTTTAACCTAGACCCGAATGTTCAATCCGGATTGACCGTCCCAGCTGCTTTCTGCATAGCCGGACAAATTGTCGTTACTAAAATCGCCGTCCAGAGCCTCACCGATAAAGCGGCGCATTTCATAGTTGCGTTCCTGCTGCCCGGTCTGGGCATTATCTTCCCGGCAACTGAAACTCAGGCTGTTTTCATCCGTCTGGAAACCGGCATCTTCAAAAGATTTTTGCAAATTCTGTGCCTCTTTTTGAAGCATCTCCATTGTTTCCGGACGGCTGGCAATGATTTCGGCCTGCAATTTGCCGTTTTTGGCCAAGTGCATTTTAATTTCAATATGCCCAAGTTCTTCCGGCTTTAACGAAATATCAATCTTGTCAACACCTTTAACCGCCGATTTGGTAATATTGACCTTAACCTGTTCTATGGTTTCGCGGCTCATTCCTTTATATGTATCATTAACCGGGGATTTTAATTGTTCTGCCGTTCTGGCCTTGGCCGCATTGACAAATTCGCTGCCGCCGGCAGCTTGAGCCATTTGAACACCCTTGACTTCCGTCGTTGCATTTTTGACTACCTCTGCTGCGGTATCTGTATTATTACCGACTGAGGCCGCAGCAACAGCATTGAGCGCCGGAGTTTGGACCGGTTGAGCACCAGCCGACTGCTGAGCAGATATATTCGGGGTTTGCACAAAGTTCTGCACAGAACCTTTTCCTTCAGCAGACGACTGACCGAAAAGACGGAAACGCCCTTCCTCCGGCTTTACATCATCTGCTTTTATTTCCATATCGGCTGTTGCCATTGCCGTCAGGTCAGAAGTTTTCCGATAGGAAAAATTTTCCCCGGCATCTTTTATTTTAACCTCTAACTTTATTTCTTCCCCATCCAAAGTCAAATCTGCCAATTTGGCAACCGGCTCGAATAAATCGTCTGACACAGCAGGAAGTTCGGAATCCGTCGGTAAAGCTGCTGATGTTAATGTCGACGTCGCTTTTCCTTTTCCGGCGGTTTTATCTACCCCGGCCATTTCCTGCACAACCGGAGAAAATTCAACAACCGTTTCTTCCGGCATCATTTGTAAAGAGGAGACATCAATAGTTCCGGAACTCTTTTGCTCAGCCGCACCGGAAACTGTTTCGGCCGGTGAGAAAACCATGGCCGGCGCCTCTGTTCCGAGAGTTTCCGGAAGAACCTCCGCAGCCGGTGCAGACTGAACAGACTGTAAAGCTACACCCTCAGAAGACGGCATTGTTTCAGAAATATTTGTCGGCGCCTGAGCTCCGCCCATAAGCAACAAAGATAAGTCAGGAAGAACAACCGCGTCTGTTTTATTGTCTTCTCCTTCGTCGGCGTTTTCTTCAACATCTTCCGAAATATTATTTTCATCTTCCGCCGGACTACTCTCCTTATTTTCCACGCGCTTGTCATCTTCCGAACGGGAAGTTTCTTTTTGTTCTGTTTTTTCAACCTTGTCCTTTTCATTGTTTTGGACACGGTCTTTATCACTTTTATTATTTATATCTTTTTCAGATACATTATCTTTTTTAACATTTTCCGATGAAGCAAGTTTCTCCGTATTTATGTTTCCTTGAGACGCAAATTTGATTTCTTTGGAAAAATCGGGTATTTGCACCTGCATCTCCAACAAGCTCGAAAACGCACCGCCGGTAAAGCCGCTATTGGCCGCCGCTCCGTTACCGCGTGTCAGCATTGCGAGAGCCGTTGCATTATTAACATCTTTTACTTCCATCGTTCTGACCTTTGCAAAAAAAATTAACTCTGATTTGTTTAATGCAATCACCGTGCCAAGTATTATCCTTTCTACTTTTCACAGCGTTATTCCTTCTCTGGCACAAAGATTGCATATAACAATTCAGAATGAATTTTCGGAGGATAAAAAAATGGCATTAAGTATGTTTTACCCTTCGGTTACCGGTATGGAAGCCCATTCTCATGCCATGTCGACCGTAAGTACTAACATTGCCAATATAAATACTGTCGGCTATAAAAAGCAGGAAACTTTATTTCAGACGATGCTCGGGTCGCAACCTGTGGTTAAAGGCGGCGGGAATACAGGCCTGTCTTCTTCCCGTACGGATATTTCCGGCGTAACGGCTTATGACCGGACTTATGTAACCTCAATGGGAACTATCCAATCTACGGGACAGACGTTTGACGTGGCAATCCAAAATACTGGAAATGCTTTTTTTCTGGTACAGGATTCCGGTGGCTATTCTTATTACACCAGAGCCGGAAACTTTGAAACCAGAACCGTGGACGGAACAACTTATCTGGTTACGTCGAACGGCTATAACGTGCAAGGTTTTAAAGCCAATGAAGACGGCACATTCTCGGCCAATCCGGAAAGTATTACCATTGATCCGCAGGCCGTTATGCCGTCCAATCCGACATCAAAAATGGACGTTATTGCCAATGTGGCCGCCAATGAGGCCAGCAATATTTACGGCCTGACCGTATACGGCCCCAATAACGACGGTAAAAATATGAATATGACATTTACCAAAGTCGAAGGCAAAACCAATACCTGGTCTGTTGATTTTGCGATGGAAGACGGCGGCACCGTTACCGGCGGCCCGATAGAGGTGGTTTTTGACAGCCAGGGAGCTGTCGTTTCCCCAAAAACACTGGATATTAACGTTCAATGGAGCGAAGAAGCCGGCGGCGGCTCAAACAGCGTCAGCATTGACATTTCCAAAATGACGCAATATGACGGCAGCAATCAGCTGACCAATGTTTCGCAGGACGGATATCCGAGCGGTACCTTTGTATCTTGTTACTTTGATGATGACGGTGTTTTGAAAGCAACTTATACAAACGAACGAACCGTTAATCTGGCCAAACTGACACTTGTCGGTTTTGAGGCGCCCGATAATTTGTACAGCGTCTCAAACACAATGTTTCAGGCCAATGCCGATTGCGGAGAATCGTATTATCTGGACGGAAACGGCATGATTGAACCGGAAGCCCTGGAAAGCTCTACTGCCAATGTCGAAGAAGATTTTTCCAAAATGATTGTTGTTCAGAGAGCTTATTCCGTTAACGCATCCGCCTTTACCACGACAGATGAAATGTTACAGCTGTTGGTTGACTTGAAGACATAGGTCATATGTTCGGTATTTTTTTGAAAAACAGTGCAGCGACTTTTCGTTTGCGCTGTTTTTTATTTTGCCGGATATAATTTTAATTGCTCAGAAAGCTTATAGAAAGTATCATACAAAAAAATCCCTCACAAAAAAGGAGGGATATTATAAATGGTGCTCAGGGACGGGATCGAACCGCCGACACGAGGATTTTCAGTCCTCTGCTCTACCGACTGAGCTACCTGAGCAGTAGCCGATGTCTATCAAACGAAAAGACTTATAATGTATATTTTTTGTCTTGTCCAGTATTAATTTATAAATTTGCAAAAAAAATTAAAAAAATATAATTCCCCGCAAAGACAAACAAAAAAAGCTGCAGCATGGATAATGATTGTCAGTTACCAGCGGCTGCGGATTTCCGAGGTTAGTTTTTGCATGGTCTGACGACCGTTTTCCAGAATTTCGCGGGTTTTTATTTTAAATAACAGAATTTTTATGTAAGTTTCCATATCATCAGACAGAGGCATCGGCTTGGGCCTTTCCCGAGACAAGTCGATTTTTCTGCCGTCAAAATTAAAAGTGTAATAGTGGGTGCTGAGCTTGCGATATTCTTTATCCGTATTACGGGTTAATGCCGCAAAATTTTTTTCTTTGGCGTAAGCGGCAATTTTTTCACGGAAAAGACTTTCATACCCTGCAGAACGGTTCTGTTCCCAAATTTTGCTGCCGGCAAGAATCAAAACCCGCTGTTCCAGACGGCTCATTTTTCCAAACTGCGGATAAAACAGCCCGGATTTGACGGCCTCGGCATAATATTCAGATTCCGGACTGCCGTCAAACACCTTATAGTCTCCGCTCTCCAAAAATTTTTCCCGCTTCAGCAATACCGAAGCTATGCAGCCGGAAATCTCATCATCGCGCAGACTTTGGGCATAATCCCGCAAATTCAGCCGGCGATTATCGTATCCGGCATTTACGACATGGCGGTATTCGTGAGCCAATACGACCTGCTTGGCATCAAAATCGTTCAAGCGGGAAATAACCGGTTCCACATTGTCACCAAGACCGATATCACGAAAATGATGAATAATAATTTTTTTATTTTCTTCATCAAAATATCCCAAATTCTGATACAAACCATCGTCATCTGCCGCAAAGGGGCAAAAGTCAACCGTATCAACCTGATAATCGACATTCTTAAGTTCATTGCGCAAAGCATGTGAAAAAGGCCGATAGCGCAGCGGCTTATCGGACGGAGGGAAACGGGCAGGATCTTTAAGCAATGCAATCTGCTGCATTTTCTCCTGCGTCCTTTCACGCATATTTTCATTACGGTTGAGAGAAGACAACGAACCGAGGCCCAGCAGCGTAATCACTGCGACCAACGTCTTGCGTTTCATTCCGTAAACAACAAATTTTTGTTTGGTGCCCGGCATTTTATATTCCTTGAAATTTAACCGCAAGTATACCATAGTATTATAATTATTCAAGTCAAAATTAGCCAAAAATACTTTATTCGTCTAAAAAATTAATTATTAAATTTGGCATCCGTTATCATTTTTCAATTTTCTCAATCCGGCGCAAATTCTTAAAAAATTGCGATTTTTTTGAATATTTTTGTGCAAATTTGCGGGTTTTTGAATATTTTTGTTGTTTTTTTATAAAATCCGGGGTAAGAGAGTTAATAATTGGTGTCCCCTGCGCAGGGGATTTTTAGCTTTTAACTTTTTTGAAAGAGAGAGAACATAAATGTCTACCCCATTGGATACAAAAATTATCAGTAAGCTGGCTGAAATCCTTGACAGAACCAATCTGACAAAACTGGAATATGAAGACGAAGGCTGCCGGATTTCTCTGTCCCGCGGCGGCGCTCCGGTTCCTCCTCCTGCGGCTCCGCTGCCGATGATGCCGGCTGCTCCGGTTTCTGCCGCTCCCGTGGCCGCTGCCCCGGCTGCCGAAAATGCCCCGGCGGCTGAAATCGACTACAGCAAAGACCCGAATGCCGTTAAGTCTCCGATGGTCGGCGTTGTTTATCTTTCTGCCGATCCGAACAGCCCGGATTACGTTAAGCCCGGTGACAGCGTTGCCGAAGGCGATACGGTCTGCCTGATCGAAGCTATGAAAACTTTTAACCCGGTTAAAGCCCACAAAGGCGGAAAAGTTTCCAAGATTCTGGTTGCCAGCGGCGATCCGGTTGAATACGGCGAACCGTTGATCGTTATTGAATAGTTTGTTCCGCTTTTATTTTTTAGGATAATATGATGTTTGAAAAAGTATTGATTGCCAACCGCGGCGAAGTTGCCCTTCGCATCCACCGCGCCTGCCGCGAGATGGGTATTCGTACGGTTGCCGTCCATTCAGAAGCCGACGCCAATGCCATGCATGTCCGTTTGGCTGATGAGGCCGTTTGCATCGGCCCGGCACGTTCTTCCGACTCTTACCTGAACAAATCGGCGATTATTTCTGCAGCTTTGATTACAGGGGCGGATGCCATTCATCCGGGTTTCGGCTTTTTATCGGAAAATGCCGATTTTGCCGAGATGGTTGAAGCACACGGCATTACTTTTATCGGGCCGACCGCAGAACAAATGCGCCTGATGGGAGATAAGATTACCGCGCGCAAAGCCGCACAGGAGGCCGGTCTGCCGATTACACCCGGAAGTCCTGCCCTTGAAAGCATTGAACACGCCAAAGAATGGGCCAATAAAATCGGGTATCCGGTTATCATCAAAGCAACGGCCGGCGGCGGCGGAAAAGGCATGAAAATCGCGTTTAACGACCAGGAAATGGAAGAGGCTTATACCATGGCCCGGGCTGAGGCGAAAGCCGCTTTTACCAGCGATGTGGTTTATATGGAAAAATATCTGCAAAAACCCCGCCATATTGAAATGCAGGTATTGGCTGACAAGTACGGTCATGTGGTTCATTTGGGTGAACGCGACTGTTCAATTCAGCGAAACAATCAAAAGGTTATTGAAGAGACGCCGTCTCCGGCTTTGAATGCGGAACAGCGTTATGAAATCGGCGAAATCGTCCGCAAAGCGATTGAAAAAATCGGTTATACAAGTGCGGGAACTCTGGAATTTTTGTATGAAGACGGACATTTCTACTTTATGGAAATGAACACCCGTCTGCAGGTGGAACATCCGATTACCGAGGCCGTTACCGGCATTGACATCGTGCGTGAGCAAATCCGCATTGCCAGCGGTGCGACCTTGGGATATACGCAGGATGACATTCAATTCAGCGGTCATGCAATCGAATGCCGGATTAATGCCGAAGATCCGGATACCTTTGCTCCCTGCCCCGGAAAAATTACCGAATGGCATGCTCCCGGCGGTCTCGGCGTCCGGGTTGATTCCGAGATTTACTCCGGTTACAGCATTCCGCCGTTTTATGACAGTATGATTGCCAAGCTGATTGTACACGGCAAAACCCGCAATGCCGCTTTGATGCGTTTGCGCAGGGCTTTGGAGGAATTTGTGATTGAAGGCGTTAAGACGACAATTCCGCTGCATCAGGAAATTATCTCCCAAGCGGAATATATTGACGGTCAATATAATATCCACTGGCTGGAACATTTTATGGACGCCAAAAAAAACAAAGCCGCATAAAAGAATCGTCTTATGACAAAAATATTTCCCTGAAACTCTCAGGGAAATATTTTTTTGCAACAAACTACGATATTTTATTTATATCGGCGGTCAAACCGGGGATTTTTGCCAAGCCGGGAAACGATCTCATAGGCAATGGTGCCGGCATCGCGCCCCATATCGTCCAACGTATAATTTTCATCCAGCAGAAAAGCCCAATCTCCGGGGCAGACATTCGGTATGCCGGTAATGTCGCAGATGACGTTATCCATGGAAATCCGCCCGATTATGCGTGCCTCATACCGGGTTTGGCCATTTTTGAAAAATACCTTGCCGACATTTGAGAGCGAGCGCGGCAGTCCGTCGCCGTATCCGATTGACACAATGGCAATCCGGCGCAACGAATTGGCGCGATATGTGGCAGAATAGCCGACAAACTCGCCTTTCGGCAAATCCTCAACCTGCAAAACCGGCGCCGTTACCGTTATCAGGCTTTGCATCCGGTTTTCGCGGTACGGGGCCGTATTGATGCCATACATCGCAGCGCCGAGGCGAACCATATCAAACTGAAAATCCCGTCCGAGGAAGACGCCGTCGGAAGCCGACAAAGAAGCCGGCAGCCCGGGAAAATATTTTGCCGTCAGGCGGCGGAAATTTTCCAACTGGCGGGTATTCATAAAATGTCCCTGCTCATCAGCACAGGCCAAATGCGACATAACATAAGAAAACTCGTTTTTATCTTCTGCAGAAAGGGCAGCGAGTTCATTTTCCCGAAAACCGAGGCGGTTCAGCCCTGTTTCAATATGAATGACCGGACGAATGCCGTCCAGGCGGTGTTTTTTCCAGAATTCCAACTGCTGCGGACAACTGATGACCGGCGTCAGGCGGCATTTCTGAAACTCTTTGATGCTGTCTTCGCCCATGCCCTGCAAAACATAAATCTCTGCTTCCGGCGCCACGCCGCGGACAATTGCCCCTTCCACGCCGTGTGCAACAAAAAAGCTGCGGCAGCCGCCTTCCCGGTATAAGGTTCCGGCGACCTCTGTCGCCCCGAGCCCGTAGGCATCATCTTTGACAACCGCGGCCGGAATACTCTGCGGCGCCAGTTTGGACAACAGCTTGTAATTGGCAAGCAGATTTTGCAGGTTAATTTCTAAAATCGGTCTTGTAAAAATTGCCATTTGTTTGTAAAATCCCGGTAAAATTTGAAAGTTATTACCATGCAGTTTATGGACAGCCACATACATTTGCAAGATTTTAAACAAAGATGTGCAACGGATATTATTGCCGGCGCGCGAAAAGCCGGTGTGAAAAAGCTGGTTTGCGCAGCGATAACCGAAAAAGACTGGCCGGCGATTGCCGCTTTGGTTCATACATATCCCGATACGATTATTCCGGCGTTCGGCTTGCATCCGTGGCATACTTCCGAGGCCGAACCCGGCTGGGAGAATCTTTTGGAAAAATATCTGCAGGATTATCCGACAGCTTTGGTCGGCGAGACCGGACTGGATTTTTATCATAACCCGGACAGAGAAATGCAGCATAAAATTTTTGCCGGACAGCTGCGGCTGGCTGATAAATACAAACGCCCGGTTCTGATTCATGCCGTCAAGGCTCAGCCCGAAATGGAGATGTTTTGGGGATATATGCCGAAAAAATTTGTTATTCATTCTTATAACGGCAAGCCGGAATTTTTGAAAAAAATTATTAAACAAGGCGGATATGTCGGCTTTAACTTTTCTATTTTGAAAAATCCGGCCCGACAGGCTGTTTTGCAAAGCGTTCCGGCGGACCGAATCCTGCTGGAGACCGACGGTCCGTATCAGGGGCCGGTGCGCGGGCAGGAAGTTTATCCCGAGAATCTGCCGGAGCTGGCGGCCGAAATTGCCGCTCTGCGCGGGGAAAATGTCGAAAATCTGGCTCAGAAAATCTATGAAAATTCACTGGAGTTTGTCCATGTCACAGCAGGTTAAACTTCTTCTTATTCATGGCTGGGATTATAAGCATTATACTTCACAAACGCAAAGTATTGATGTGTGGGATAATCGTAGAAAATTTGTTACCGATTTACAAAAATTTTTCGATATCAAAATTATTACCCTTCCCGGCTTTTGTGGAGAGAAAGAACCTGATTACCCTTGGGAACTGGAAGATTTTACTGATTTTATTGAGTTGCAGTTGCAAAAAGATAAATTCAACCCGGATTATATTTTAGGTTATTCGTTTGGCGGTGCAGTTGCTCTTAGCCATAAATTAAAATATAATAAAAATAAAATAATTTTAGTTTCTCCTGCAATAAGCAGAAAATATAAAAAAAATTCAGCTGTTCATAATAAAGTTAAATACTTTGCCAAGTTTTTGCCCAATTATTTAAAAAATATTTTGAGAGATCAATATATTTCTAAGGTCTTAAAAAACCCGTTTTATGCTAAAGGAACTAATTTTTTGAAAAAAACTTATTTAAATATAGTTGGCATTGATATGAGCGAAAAACTTAAAGCATTGGATAAAAATGATTTTATAATTATTTTTGGAGAGAAAGATACCGCTACACCGCCATGGCTTTTACTTAACACTATTCCTGAAATACAAAATAATGTTATTATTGTGCAAAATGGTACCCATGATATTGCCAATACGCACACTCAGAAATTAATTAAAGAAATTGTTACTTTTATTCATATAAACAGATATAAACAGAGAAAATAAAAATGCAAAAAGATGAGAGGTTTATGCGCACTGAGATTTTGCTCGGCGAAGACGGTATGGAATGTCTGAAAAATGCGCGGGTAATGGTTGTCGGTCTCGGCGCGGTCGGCGGTTATGCGTTGGAGGCTTTGGCCCGGGCCGGAATCGGCACGCTGATGCTGGTTGACTTTGACGTTTTTGACCGCAGCAATATCAATCGTCAGATTTTGGCACTCGAATCGACAATCGGCATGAAAAAAACCGAAGCTGCCAGACGCCGGGTGGCGGAAATCAATCCCGACTGCAAGGTTGTTATCAAAGACGTCTTTGTCAATGCCGATACCCTGCCCGCCCTGCTGGCCGAAAAGCCTGATTTTGTGGTTGACGCGATTGATGCCCTTAATCCCAAGTGCTGTCTGATTGAGGCGCTTTATCACGCTCAGATTCCGTTTATTTCTTCCATGGGTGCGGCCTTAAAAACCGACCCGGCGAAAATAAAATACGGCAAGCTCAGCGCCACCAAAAACTGCGGTCTGGCAAAGTTTATCCGCAAACGTTTGAAGAAACGCGGTCTTGATCTGATTAAAATATTCTGCGTTTCTTCCGAAGAACAGGTTGACGGCGGTTTTATTGAAAACGAAGAAGGCGAAACCGCCGGCGGGCGCGTGCGCAATACGCTCGGTTCACTGCCGACCATTACGGCCATTTTCGGACTGATAATTGCCAACGAAGCCATTAAGCAAATTGCTCATTTTTCAAAATGAAAGGAAAAAATTATGCCCCTTGCTGCCCCAAAAGCCCTGCGATTGCAAATCGCCCTGATGGGAAAGGTTAATGCCGGAAAATCAAGTTTTCTGAATTTGGTTACCGGACAAGAAACAGCCATTGCCTCTGCTGTTCCCGGAACAACAACCGATATTGTGGAAAAGAATCAGGAGCTTCTGCCGATTGGTCCGGTTACCTGGCTGGATACCGCCGGTTTTGGCGACGATACGGAACTCAGCGCCCAGAGAATCGGAAAGACCCGCAAAGTCTTTGACCGTGCGGACGTTATCGTGCTGGTTCTTGATGCCCCATCGCCCGGCGCCGAAGAACAATTTGTTATTGCCGAAGCGCAAAAACGCCGTTTGCCTTTGATAAAAATTTATAACAAAGCCGATACTTATTCCGCCCCGGCAAACGGTATTGCCGTCAATTCATTAGACAAGGCCTCGCGCGATAAGGTGCTCGGACAATTAAAATCCGCCCTGCTCAATATCTGCCCGGATGAGTTTATTCATACGCCGCCTTTGTTCGGCGATCTGGTTCCGCAAGGCGGTTTTGTACTTTTGCTCGTGCCCATCGACAAAGAAGCCCCCAAAGGACGGCTTATTATGCCGCAGGTTCAGGCCATCCGGGAAGGGCTTGATTATAACCTGATTGTCAATATCGTTACGGAAAAACGCTATGCCGAGGCTTTGTCCGCCTGCAAAAAAGCGCCAGACCTGGTAATTTGCGACTCTCAGGTCGTAGACCTTATGGCTGCCCAAACGCCGCCGGAAATCAAATGTACAACTTTTTCCACGCTGTTTGCCCGGCTGAAGGGCGATCTGGCAAAATTTGCCGAAGGAGCAGCGGCCATCGGCCGGCTGGAAAACGGCGACAAAGTTTTGGTGGCCGAATGCTGCACCCATCACGCCGTGGAAGACGACATCGGCAAAGTTAAAATTCCCCGCTGGCTGAAAGAAAAAACCGGCAAAAACCTGCAAATTGATTTTTGTTCCGGGCGAGATTTTCCGGAGAACCTGTCTGCTTACAAACTGGTTATCCAATGCGGCGGTTGTATGTTCGGGCGGCGGGAGATTTTATCACGCATCGGCATTTGCGAAAGCTGCGGTGTCCCGATTACCAATTACGGCATTGCCATCTCCGAGATGAAAAACGTTCTGCCCCGGATTTTGGAGCCGTTCGGCGAGATTTGGAAAAGCTATAAAAAGGCAAAAAACGGCGGCGATAGTCCGGAATGTTAAATTTTCTTTAAGGTCTTACGGTTAAACTGATTAATAATCAGGTTTTTAGCCAGCGAGGATGAAGTAAAAACAATGAAAATGATTAAACCAATCGTCAATATCTCCAAAATCATAAATGCTTATGATACGGTTGTGGTTGGTTTGGAAGGCGTTATTTGTGCCGGAAACTCGGTGAAAGTCGATGCCGTTAACGCATTGATTAACATTAAAAAAGCCGGAAAGAACATTATTCTGCTGACCAGTTCGGCCAAGCGGACGGCTGAGATTGCCGACTTGTTCCGCAGCAACAAACTTCCGCCGGAAATATTCTTTAACATTGTTTCTTCCGGTGAGATTATGCATTATCTGTTTAAATCTCCCGGCAGCGCTCTTGCAAAACTCGGACGGAATTATTATCTGGCAGGCAATCCGGCCGATGCTTCGGTTTTTGCCGGTTTGGCAGATTATCATGAAGTTTCTTCCCTGGCACAAGCCGATTTTATTTTTATCGGCAGCGTTAAAAGTCCTGATGACAATATTGAAACTTATCTGCCCCTTTTGGAACAAGCTGCCAGTATGTCGGTTCCGATGGCTGCCGCCGGGAATGATGCCTCCAGCTATCTGGACGGTGAAATCTGTCTGGCAGCGGGAGCTATTGCCGAACAATACGCAGCACTCGGCGGCAGAGTGATTACCGTAGGAAAACCGGATCAGAAAATTCTTTCTTATGCTTTGGAAGACCTTCCGCATTTTGTACCGGAACAAACGCTGCTCATCGGCGACAACATTACGTCCGATATCCGGGCGGCTAATCTTGCCGGGCTGCATTGCGTTTTGGTTTCCAAAGGCGTCCATGTTAATTATCTGGGCGAGGGATATATTCCCGATGTGGCAAAGACAAGGGAAATTTCCATTAATTATGACGCTTATCCCGATTATGTGATTTCTAATTTGAGGTGGTAAAATGAATTATAAAGACAAATTTCCCGTTCTTCTGATTATTGCCGTTCTGGCAGTGGTTTTTATTACTATTCCGTATTACAACCCCAAAAAAGAAATGCTTAAACGTTCTTTGCTGCCGGAGCTGCTCTCTAAGGAAAATGTTGTTACTTTTGATGAGATGAACCGCTTTTTGGAAACCTGGTCAACCTTTATTACGAAAAAATATCATCTCGACGGCAAAGAAAAAATAGATTACCACATTGACAACCCCAGAAAAGCTTTTCCGCACAGCACGCTTAAATGGATTGAAAGCCAGGGATGGGACGTTGACCGCTTTTTTGAAATTGAAAAACGTTTGCGTGCCATTACTGTTTATGCAACCCGCAAAAAGGGCAGCGATAAAATCATTCGTTCGCTGGAAAATCAGCTGGCGCAGACAACCGATCCGGAGATGACCCGTAATATTATGGCGATGATTGACGAACAAAGCGCTATGTATAAAGATACAAAAGACGTGAAATTCTCAGACAGCGAGGTCAGAATGGTTATGCCGAATTTGGAAATCGTTAAAGATATTTTGGATGGCAAGGCTATTTATCGTCCGGCTTATTAGTTTGAAAAAAAAAAGGGGAACTTGTTTCCCCCTTTTTTAATTTTCCCCCAAGGGGATTTTTTTCTTTTCTTATTTCTTATTTCTTATTTCTTGTTTTGTTTTTGTTATAAAGTTTGTTTTTCCTTTGTTACTTTTTGAATGCAAAAAAGTTTTTCCTTACTTTTTCTGAAATATCTGTTTTTGCTACTTTTGTCATGCTACAAAAGTAGCACCAAAAAGCTAGCCCTGAACTCGTTTTCTAAGTCTTCGTGAAAAAGTTCAGGCCGTCTAAGCGCACGGCTAAGACGGCAAGAAGACACATAGTGTTTTTAATTTCCTCTTTTTCACAAAGACTAAGAAGTACTCGTTAAAGGGCGGGTCAACTTAGGCATCTAGGCGCGCTGCGGTTGCTAACGCTTTCCTTGCTTGCCAAGATGTTCCAAAGAGCTTGCAGATAAAAACAACCGGAGCAGCGGTTGTTTTTTACTTAGCGCTTCCCCATCCCCCTCTTAGCAAAGAGGGGGGATAAGGGGTTCCACTTTCGTTTTTTGCTCCAAAACCTAAGCCATTCGCAAAGGGCATCCCAGTCGTGCCAGATGAAAGATTGTACAAGGAACTGTCATTGCCGGACTTGATCCGGCAATCCACAGGCGACGGCCTGAGCGGTCAGTTATCAGTATTGTGCTACAGAGGCCGCGGTGCTCCGGCGGGATTTGTAAATGACAAAGTACTTTGAAGGATGGATCCCCGGGTCGCAGCCCGGGGATGACTATAAAAAAGAGAGCCCGGGGATGACTATAAAAAAGAGAGCCCGGGGATGACTATAAAAAAGAGAGCCCGGGGATGACCGGTGCGACCGGCGCGCGGTCGGTTGACGGCATTGTGCTCCAGAGACCGCGGTATGATAATAAAAATTTCCCATTTTTTAGCTCCTTCGTTTTGATTAAAACAAAACCTCCCGATAAAGGGTGGCGGAGCTTAAAAACTGCGATAAATCAGTCACTATTATTCGTCCGCAAAAAGCGGCTTATTTCCGGTACTCCGCCTAAGCGGATATTTTATCGAGATGTTTTTGAGACACCACAGCCGGTCTCCCGGCTGTGGGTATTATCATAACGTATTACAAGGATTTTGTAAGCGGATTTTCTATGCCTTTTCCAGCTCTTCTTTAAGCATTTGGATTTCCAGCCATTCGTTTTCTTTGGTTTCGATTTCGTTTTGCAAAGCGGTCAGTCTGGCGCTCAGTTCGGCAAAGCGTGTCGGATTTTTGGCATATAAATCCGGATCGGACAATTCGTTTTCGCAAAGGCTGATTTCTTCTTCGGCTTTGGCAATTTCCTGCGGCAAAACCTCCAGCAAACGCTGCTGTTTATAGCTCAGTTTTGCCGTTTTTTTATTTTCCGGCTCCGGCTTTTTTTCAACCTTTTTGACGACTGTTTTTTTCTCCGGCATTCGTTCGGCTTTTTCCTGCAGCTTTTGCAGCAGCTCGGAATAACTTCCGGCGTGCTCATAAACCGTTCCGTCGCCTTTCATATAAATCACCGAGCTGACCACCCGGTCAAGAAAATCGCGGTCGTGGCTGACAATCAGCACCGTGCCCTGATAATCGTCCAACACCTCTTGCAGCAAATCGAGCGTGTCCATATCCAGATCATTGGTCGGCTCGTCCAAAACCAGAAAATTTGACGGCTTGGCCAGCGATACGGCCAGCATCAGCCGGTTTTTCTCTCCGCCCGACAACGCCGAAACCGGACAATTTGCCTGATCGGGACGAAAGAGAAAATCTTTCAGATAAGCCACAACATGGCGATACTGCCCGTGCACAAAAATATGGTCGCCTTTGTCACACAAGGTTTGCCACAGGGTTTTGTTCAAATCAAGCGTCATACGGTTTTGGTCAAAATAAACTTCCTCAAGATTTTTGCCGATCCGCACCGAACCGCTGTCAGGTTCCAGACGTTTGGTCAGCAGCTTGATTAACGTTGTTTTGCCGGCGCCGTTCGGGCCGACGATGCCGATTTTGTTGCCTTTGATAATGCGGGTGGAAAAGTCTTTAACAATCTCACGGCTGCCAAAAGATTTGCACAAATGTTTGGCCTCAATAACCATTTTGGAGCGAAAACTGCCTTCTTCCACATTCAGATTAACGCTGCCGATCTGCTTAATCTGCTCCCGGCGCTCCTGCCGCAGTTGCTGCAACCGGCGCAGTCTGCCCATATTGCGTTTGCGGCGGGCGGTTACGCCTTTGTGCAGCCATTCGGTTTCTTCCTCAATTTTTTTGTTCAGATATTTTTGCTCGATAATCTCCTGGTCAATGACCTGATTTTGCCATTCTTCAAAAAACTTAAAACCTTTGTTGTTGCGACGGAGAATACCTCTGTCCAGCCAAAAGGTTGTTTGCGAAACATTGCTCAAAAACATCCGGTCATGAGAAATCAGCACAACGGCGCCGGCAAAATTTTTGATGATTTTTTCAAGCTTTTCAATTGTGGCAATGTCAAGATGATTGGTCGGCTCGTCCAGCAGCAAGATATCCGGTTCACCGATAAGCGCCTTAGCCAGGGCGGCTTTTCTGCGCTCGCCTCCGGAAGACTGCTCCGGATGTTGCGACTCGGCAATTCCGAACTCGCCAATCAGGATATCGGCCTTATAATCCAGGTTTTCGTCATTTTGCGGCAGGCCGGATTTGACCACGTCGCGCAAGGTCTGATAACCGGAAAAATCCGGCTCCTGCGGCATATAAGAGATTTTGATGCCGGGCTGAATGAAGATTTCGCCCGAATCCGGCTCAAGCACGCCGGAAATGACTTTTAAGAGCGTCGATTTTCCCGAGCCGTTGCGCCCGACCAAAGAGATTTTGTCGCCGCGGTTGATATACAGGTCAACGTTGCTGAACAGCTGATTGGCGCCAAAGCTGAGCGCAGCGCCTTTTATGGTATAAACAGGAGCTTCGGCCATCTCGTCCCCGAAAAACTAAATGTCTTCTTCAACCAGGCGGTTGCCTTCAATCTGCCATTCCAGCCCTTTGGCCGCCCAAAGAAAAAAGTCGTCCACTTTCTCAGGCTTTATGTCTATGGCCGCACAAATGTCATAAATATTGTGCATTTCAGAATCGGTCAGGTCATGGTCGGCCAGCGTCATCAAAATCATATCGCGGACAATAAAGCGCTTGATTTTGATATTGTGAATCTGCCCGAGCATGGCAATCAGCTCTTCCGAGGTTTTAACTTTTTTTATCTGCGCCAAAGGGATTTTTACCTCGCGGGCCTTGTTTTTCATAAACTCGCGGCGCTGTTCGCTTTTGGTATCTCCGGTTGTCAGCACATAAGACAAAGCCGCAAGATATATTTGTTTTTCTTTTTCATTCCAGGCATTCAGCAGTTGATTCATATTTCTTCCCTTTTTGCTATAACATAAGTTCCCTTATAACAAATAAAATAAAGATTTGCAAAAAAAATAATTTTATTATAGTTTATTAATAATTGATTAAGCGAAAAGCTTAAAATAACACTATAAGGGAGAACGCCATGCCTTTGAAAATTGAACTTAAGCCGCATGAGAGCATTATCATCGGCGCATCGCTGATTACCAATGACGGGGAAAGAACCCGCTTTTATATTGACGGCAATGTGCCTATCTTGCGCGAAAAGTTTATTATGCGCGAAAAAGAGGCCAACACACCGTCCAAACGCGTTTATTTTGTGGTACAGCAGATGTATCTGGAAAAGGGCAACCGGGAGCTGCAGAATTTGTATGTGGAATATGTCCGCGATCTGCAAAATGCTGCGCCGAGTCTGATTCCGTATATTATGCCGATTAGCGAGAATATTTTGAAAAACGAGTATTATGCCGCCATCAAATGCGCCGGTAAACTGGTGGAAAAAGAAAACGAGTTTTTCGGCGAGACATTAAGCGGCACGCAAAAATAACCGGTTTCTCCTTTATGCAAGGACTGCAGGGGCCCTGATTTTTTATCAGGGCTTTTTTATTGGTTACGACTCGGCAAAGCCAGCCAAAATGTTAGGTATATATTAATAAATTTCCGTTATCCTCTCAAGCAGATTAGATTTCTCCGACCGAGTCGGAGAAAAATAATTTGGTTGTCATCTACTTGAAATATCTTGATAAAATCTTATATTTGGTTTTACCGGGGTAGAAATTAGTTGATAAAAACCCAAATTTATGATATATTAAACCTTGTATTGTCAGAAGGACAATCACATGGTTTTAACCTAAACACGTTATGTGTTCCAAAGAATTGGAGAAAAAAAATGGCTGATATTTCACTTACTGCAAGTATGCGTTCTAACCTGCTGTCCTTGCAACAAACCCAAGATTTGATGGACCAAACTCAGGAACGGTTGTCTACCGGTAAAAAGGTAAACTCCGCGATTGATAATCCGTCTTCTTATTATACCGCACAATCCTTGACCAACCGCGCTTCTGACTTGTCCTCTTTGTTGGACAGCATGGGTCAGGGTATTCAGACGATTCAGGCTGCCAACGAGGCGATTGAATCCATTACCTCTTTTGCCGAGCAGTTAAAATCTATTGCCAACTCTGCCCGCGATATTTCTAACAACATGAAGACCAAAGTTTCAACGGCTAAAGAACCGAGCGGAGAAACAAAAGAAGCCGGAAATATCTATATTGATACTCGTACAAATATGGAAGAGGTCAATATTACGGCAAAAGAAAGTTCTGTTGTTGGAAAAGGCGAACTGACTTTGGTTGTTGACGGCAAAGAACATACCGTTACTTTTGACCAAGGTGCCAGTGCCGATGCGGACGCTAATGCAGCGGCTATTAAAGCTGCGATTGATGATCTGAATCTTGGCCTTACGGTTACTAAAGGTGCTTCCGGCGCATTGAAAATTAGCGGCGAAGGCAAAACGATTTCCGTTGCTGCTGCTGATACTGTTGCAACCGGTACTGAAAAAGCTGAGGCAATAAAAATTGATGCAAATTCTGATGTTAATGCAATCATTGCCAAGATTAATGGAAATACCGATGTTCAGGCTTCGCTTGAAAACGGTAAATTAGTCGTTACGGCTAAAGAAACCGGAGCGGCAGCCACGGCGGAACAACCGATTGTCGTATTCGGCGATGATGCTGTTGACGAAGTTCTCGGTTCTTCTTTCGGCGGTACGATTGATACGAAAGTTACTGATGAAGAAGCTATTGCCGAACGTAACAAATATGTTGAACAATACAACGAAGTTCTGGAGCAGATTGACGCTTTGGCTAAAGATGCTTCCTACAAAGGTATTAACCTGTTGCAGGAAAACGATCTGAAAGTTGTCTTCAACGAAGACCGTTCTTCTTCGATCGAAATTAAAGGTGTTGATGCCTCTTCTAAAGGCCTTGGCCTTGAGACGGTTGAAAAAGGCGGCTGGAATCTGGATACGGCGATTGATGACGCAATCAGTCAGGTTGAAGGCGCAATCAGTGAACTGCGTTCAATGGCCAGTGACTTTGGTAACAACTACTCCATTGTTCAAACCCGTGAAGACTTTACGGAAAACCTGATTAACGTATTGGAAGAAGGTGCAGACAAACTGACCTTGGCCGATATGAACGAAGAAGGTGCAAACATGTTGGCACTGCAGACCAGACAGCAACTGGCAGTCAACTCTTTGAGTTTGGCTTCTCAGGCTTCTCAGGCTGTATTGCAACTGTTTTAATTTTCGTAAGAAAATTAAAGGGGAAAGGGGGAACTTGCTTCCCCCTTTTTCATATCCCCCGAGGGAGATTTTCTTGTTTTTTTATCCGAAATTATTTTTTTCTTGTTACTTTTTGAATGCCAAAAAGTAACCAAAAAGGCAGCCCTACGCTCATTTGCTAAGGTTTCAGAGCAAAATTAACCTCGCTACGCTCTCTACCATTGTGCTTCATTTTCAGGTTTTGCTCCAAAACCTAAGCCATTCGCAAAGGGCACCCAGTCGTGCTGAATGACAGGTTGTGCTTTAAAGTCTGCTTTTCTTATGTCATCCCCGGGCTTGCCCCGAGAATCCACAAAAGTCAAGCCCTGAACTCGTTTTCTAAGTCTTCGTGAAAAAGTTCAGGCCGTCTAAGCACAAGGCTAAGACGGCAAGAAGGCACATAGTGTTTTTAATTTCTTCTTTTTCACAAAGACTAAGAAGTACTCGTTAAAGGGCGGGTCAACTTAGGCATCTAAGCTCGCTGCGGTTGCTAACGCTTTCCTTGCTTGCCAAGATGTTCCAAAGAGCTTGCAGATAAAAACAACCGGAGCAGCGGTTGTTTTTACTTAGCGCTTCCCCCGGCCCCCTCTTAGCAAAGAGGGGGGATAAATGTGCTTTTTTTCTATGTCATTCTCGGGCTTGACCCGAGAATCCACAGGCAACGGCCTGAGCGGTCAGTTGTCAGAATTGTGCTCCAGAGACCGCGTTGCTCCGGCGGGGATGTGAAGGGCTTTGTGTCTTGAAGGGTGGATCCCCGGGTCAAGCCCGGGGATGACAGAATAAAAAAACACAGCCTGGGGATGACAGAATAAAAAAACACAGCCTGGGGATGACACAGGAAAAGAAAGCCCGGGGGAATAGATAAAAAAGGCCGCTGGAAACGGCCTAATTGATTTGTTTATTCAACGGATTAAACTTTAACAGCATTGTTTGCCATTTGTCATATTTGTCAGGATACTTTTCGGCCAAAATATTATACGGCTGGCAAATGTAAACCGCACGTCTGGCGCTGTCAGCAACCGAACGGAAGAAGTTATCCGAATTGTAACGCGACATATCCAATATTTCAACGTTTCGTACGCTGCCGTCCTGATTCAACGTGGCTCGGATTTCAATAATCATATCCTCAATTCCCATGGCGCCGGGATCAAGGTTCCAACAAGCCCGCAAACGACCGGCCAGCGCATCCATTTCCGAAATGCTCAATTCGCTAAAGTAGTTTCCGCCGGTTCCGCCCTCAATGCCCATATTCTGCACTTGCGTGCCTTCCTTGACAACAGCCTCGGAATCTTCCGGCCCGAGGTTTCTTTCCATTTCATCAACCGAGGCCAGCAGGCTCTTTAACGGATTGGCCAGTTTGGGTTTTGATTTATCCTCCGGTTTTGGCGGTTGTTTTTTAGGCTCAGCCTTTGCTTTGGGAGCCTCTTTTTTAGGCTGGGGTTTTGCCTTGGGCGCTTTGGGTTTGCGCGGCTGCGGTGCGACCAGAAAATCTTTTTTGATTTCCTGCGGCGTTTCTTCTTTTACTTCCGAAGTTTCTTTGGCCGTTGCTTTAGGTTCTTCTGCCGGAGCTTTTTCTTTGGGCTCCTCTTTGGCATAATTTTTTTCTATCTTGCGTTGTTTCTGCGAGGCAGCCTTGTCTTCTTTGCCAAATTTTGCTTTGGGCGGCAGATTGGTTATTTCCGAGATTTTGACATCTTGCAAATCAACGATAATCGGCACCTGGTTTAAGGTCATTTTGTTTGACCAAAACAGCGGCAGGTCTATCCAGAAAAGGAAAAAGACCAGCAGATGCAATGCAATTGATTTTTTAAGTGCCTGCTTCATCGGTGCTATTTTTTCTTTACTATCCGGGGTTTGGGTTCGGTTTTCAGGCCGACTTTCTCAAATCCGGCCTCTTTCAAAATTGCCATCAGGCCGATAACCCGGCCGTATTCCGCGCCGGCATCGCCCGATATGGTAACGCTTAACTGGGCATTTTCTCCGCGGATGGCTTTGAGCTTTTCCACAATCTTATCCGCCGGGATTTCGGTCTGGCCGATGTAATAATAGCCCTCTTTGTCAACGCTGATGTTTACCGAGGTTTCTTCGCCCTCCAGCGCCTTTCCGCCGACTTTCGGCAAATCCAGCGCAATGCCTGAGGTCATCAGCGGTGCGGCGACCATAAAGACAACCAGCAAAACCATCATCACATCCATCAGATTGGTCATATTGATGTCGGCATTGCGACGGCTGCAGCGGGCATCGCGGCGCGTTTGGTTTTGCTGATAATAGTACGTCATTCTTATTCTCCCGCCATTTCCGCTTTGATGGCCGTATCGTCAATCTCACGCGATAAGATGCTGGAAAATTCGACCATAAAATTCTCCAGGCGTTTGGCATAGCGGTCAATATCCGATGTGATTTTGTTATAAGCCACAACGGCCGGAATGGCGGCAATCAGACCGAATGCGGTTGTGAACAGGGCTTCGGCAATACCGGGCGCCATAGCCGACAAAGAATTGCTCTGTGTGGCGGCAATGGCATTAAAGCTGTTGATAATTCCCCATACCGTACCAAACAAGCCGACCAACGGCGCAACGGAACCCGTTGACGCCAAAAAGCCCATCCGTGTATCCAGCGCCTCGACTTCCTTGTCCATTGAAACGGTCATGGCTTTTTCAATACGCTGCTGCAGAGAAACGCCGCGCAGTCCGCGATCGGTTTTGGACTTCATAATATTCGTCCGTTTCCATTCCTTCATGGCCGCGACAAACATGGCGGACATCGGATCGGACGGGTGGGTGCCGATGGCATCGTACAAACGATCCAGAGAGCCGCCCGACCAAAAACGTTCTTCAAATTTGCGGGAGCGCTGCTTGACCTGGCGCAACGTGCCGAGCTTTTCAATGATAATCGCCCAAGACCAAACCGATGCGGCGATCAGGCCGATCATCACGACTTTGGTTACGGTGTCGGAAGCCCAGACCAGATCCCACATGGACATAGCCTGAGCGGCATTGGCAACATCTGTCATTGTTTCTGTATTCATTGTGTCTTTCCACCTTATTGTAAAAACGGATTATTCCGGAAACTTGAAAATCTGAACCGGACTGTAGCATAAAATATTAAAAATTCAATTAATTTAAATATATTTTTCAATCTTTTGCACCAGAGAGACAGGCATTCGTACCGGGCGCTTTTTGATGAGGTTCAGGCAGGCGACTTTAACATCCAAAACAACCAGGGTTTCTTCGCCGCGCCGAATCTCCTGATGCATCAGCGCAGAAGCGCCGCCGTATTCGACGATTTTGCAGGAAACCGTCAGCAAATCATCCAGCACCGCCGGTTTCAGATACTCAATCTCACAATGGCGGACGGCAAAACCGATCCGGTCTTCCGAAGACAATTCCGCCTGCTGGTCAAACCCAAGCGTTCGGATATATTCACTGCGGGCGCGTTCGGCAAATTTCAGATAATTGGCATAATACACAATGCCGCCGGCATCGGTGTCTTCATAATAAACACGCACCGGCATTACAAAAGTTCCGTCAGCGGAAATCTCACGGGGCAGATTGTCTTGCATTTTTTAGTCCTCTATTCCTTCAAGCAAATCAAATTGTTTGGTGTTTTTACGCAGTTTGGCAACGCCCAGATATTCACAGCCCAAGTCCGAGATGACGCGGCCGCGCGGCGTGCGCTGCAAAAAACCCAGTTTGAGCAAAAACGGCTCTATCACTTCTTCTATCGTATCGCGTTCTTCCGACAAAGCCGCTGCCAGCGTATCGGCTCCGACCGGCCCGCCGCCGTAATTCTGGACAATGCATTGCAGATAACGGCGGTCAAACGCGTCAAGCCCGTAATTGTCAACATCCAGGCGACGCAAAGCCGTATCGGCAATCTGGTTGTCTATTTCCTCGGCGTTGCTGACAATGCCAAAATCGCGCACACGGCGCAACAGGCGTCCGGCAACACGCGGCGTGCCCCGGGAACGTTTGGCTATCTCCATCGCGCCTTTGTCAGACAGCGGCATGCCCAGCAGATGAGCGCCGCGGGTAACAATTTTCTTCAAATCTTCCGGAGAATAAAAATCCAGCCGGAGCGGGATGCCGAATCTTTCGCGCAGCGGGGTCGACAGCATACCGGAACGCGTGGTGGCGCCGACCAATGTGAACGGCTGCAGGTCAATGCGGACAGACCTTGCCGACGGCCCTTCGCCGATAATCAGATCCAGCTGAAAATCTTCCATTGCGGAATAAAGAACTTCTTCAATCGCCGGATTAAGGCGGTGGATTTCATCAATAAACAAAACGTCATTCGGCTCCAGGTTGGTCAGGATTGCCGCCAGATCACCCGATTTTGAAATCATCGGCGCAGAAGTTGCGCGAAAGCCGACGCCGAGCTCTTTGGCAATAATCGAGGCCAGGGTTGTTTTTCCCAGACCCGGCGGGCCGAACAGCAAAACATGATCCAATGCCTCGCCGCGCTTTTTGGCCGCTTCAATAAAAATTTTTAAATTTTCGCATACCTGTTTCTGCCCCACGAAATCTGCCAGAGACGTCGGGCGCAGATTTACCGGGGCGTTTATCCCCTGCTCTTCGTCTTCGGCCGTTTTTTTGGTGCTGACCAGTCTTTCTTCGTCCATCTATCTCTCAATCCTTTTGGGCAAATTCTCTTAATGCCAGTTTAATCAAGTCCGAAACGCTGGCGTCCGGTTTGTTTTTTGCCGCTTTGTTGACGGCCTTATATGCTTCCAGGCGCTGATACCCCAAATTGACCAAAGCCGAAATGGCATCTTCCATCGTATCGGGATTTTCGGCGGCGTTCATTATGGCAACGTTATCCTCGTAGCTTGCAGTTTCTTCGGTCGGATTCATCTCAATCTCCTTAGAAAATTCGGTTATCGGGACAGTTACAATCTTGTCTTTCAGCTCCGTTACAATGCGCGCCGCCAGTTTGGGGCCGACGCCGCTGGCACGGGTGAAAGAGTTTTTATCCTGTGCAGAAACCGCCTGCGAAAGCTGAGCCGGGCTCAAAACAGACAAGATGCTGAGGCAGACTTTGTTGCCGACACCCTGAACTTTTGTCAGCGTGTTGAACCATTCTTTTTCCCAAGCGTCAAAAAAACCGAACAACGAGATGCTGTCTTCACGGACGACCGTTTCAATCAGCAAAGAGGCCGTGCCGCCCCTGACCAGTTTTCCCAGCGTTTTTGACGAGGCAGAAACCAGATAGCCGACGCCGTTGACATCAATAATGCACCAGTCTTCGCCGATCGTATCGATTATGCCTTTTAATTTTGCAATCATTCCTGCACCTTATCTATATAATTCTTTATTGCACCTTACACAAGTCCGCGGCATTCTGCAATCTTTTTTGCCGTATAATCCCCTGCCCGCTCCATTCTTTCCCGCTTTAATAATCCCACTGATATTTTTTCATATCAACGCAATCGTCATTGCAAAAAGCAACGCCTTCTTTCTCCAGTAGTTTTTTCTGATTGAAGAAACACGGCGCAAGACGGCCGGCATGATTGACAACCCGGTGGCAGGGGTAATCGCCGTAATAATGAGACATGCTCAAAACTTTTCCGACCAGCCGGGCATTTTTGTTCCGTCCGATCAGCCTTGCCACCTGACCGTAAGAAGCAACTTTGCCTTCCGGAATTTCTTCAACCGCAGACAAGATTTCATAAATCAGACTTTCCGTTAATATCTTTGACATCCTGCACCTTTTCTTAACTATAATGCCGCTCCCTTTTTAGGGCGGAACAATTTGGACATATCCGCTCCTTCCAATTTCAGCAAACGGATTTTAACATCCAGTCCGCCAGCGTAACCGGTCAGGCTGCCGTTTGTTCCGACAACCCGATGGCAGGGGATGATGATTGATATGGGATTATGTCCCACCGCTCCGCCGACGGCCTGAGCCGACATTGTCTTTTTTCCGAGTTTACGGGCAGCCATTTTGGCAATATCGCCATATGTCCATACTTGTCCGAACGGGATTTTGCATAAAATCTGCCAAACCATTTGCCGGAAAGCGCTGCCAACCGGCGCCAGAGGCAGTTCTGTTATTTTTGTTTTCTGTCCGGCGAAATATTTATCAAGCCATTCTTTTGTTTTTACAAAAACCGGCAAATCTTTTTTTTCACAAATATTCCCGGTTATCGTATCGGCATAATATTTCTGCCCGGCAATCCAGAGCCCGGTCAGAGACGTTCCGTCAGATGCAAGCAAAAGCCGGCCGACCGGAGAATCGTAATAAGCGGAATACATCATTTCTTTTTCCTCGGGAAGAGCGTTTTATGATTGTATCTTTTTATTACGTTTACGCCGCTTTATCAATAAAAAAAACAGCCTGACACCGGCCAGGCTGTTTTTTAAGACATTATCCGTCAGGCTACTTTAGAATTTTTCTGAGCGGCAAATTCATTCATGCAGCTGATGATATAATCCTGCGTTTCTTTATCCAGATACGGATGCATCGGAATACTCAAAACGGTTTTTGACAATTTCTCGCAGACCGGCAGAGAACGGGTGTTCCACTGAGCATAAGCCGTCTGGGTATTGACCGGGCGCGGATAGTAAGCGCCGCAAGGAATGCCTTTTTCTTTCAGGAAGGCCAAAGCCTCGTCGCGGTCTTCACAAGTAACGGTATACAACGCATAGGCGGATTTGCAGCCGTCCAAAATCTGCTGTTTGCCGTAATAGTCGCTCAAATTGTCGTCATAACGTTTGGCAATGGTATAGCGGTCTTTTAACTCCTGATCAAAAACTGTGAGTTTTTGCAGCAGAACGGCGCCCTGGAAAGAATCCATACGGGAATTTAAGCCCATGCGGATGTTGTCGTAACGATCGGTTTTGCTCATACCATGAACGCGACAGGAAACCATCAGGTCATATTCCTCGTCGGTATTGGCAAAAGCCGCACCACCGTCGCCATAGCCGGCCAGCGGTTTGGTCGGATAGAAAGACGTGGCGGTCATATCGGCAATGCTGCCGGCTTTTTTGCCTTTATAAACAGAACCATAGCTTTGAGCAGAATCGGACAATACTTTCATGCCGTTTTTATGGGCAATTTCAAGAATCTTGTCATAATCTGCCGGGCTGCCGAAAATATCAACGGCAATAACGGCTTTCAGATTCAGCTTTCCTTCTTTTTTGACTTCGGCAATCGCTTTTTCCAAATCTGCCGGATCCATATTGAAGGTCTTGGGATCGGAATCTACGAAGATCGGCGTTGCGCCCAAAATGACAGGAGCTTCAGCCGAAGCAACAAACGTGAAAGAAGAAACGAATACGGCATCGCCCGGTTTGACCCCCATTGCCATCAACGGCAAAATCAGGGCATCGGTACCGGAAGCACAGGTTACACAATGTTTGACCCCGGAATATTCTGCCAGCTTGTTTTCCAGCTCATGCGTTTCCGGTCCCTGGCAAAAAGCACCGTGATTTAAGATATTTTTGAAAGCGTCCAAAAATTTTTCTTGTCCGATAACTTTTTGAGAGGTCAGACAGTCAAAAAGATTTATTGGTTTTGAAGGTTTTTCTGTCATTTTAGTTCGTCCTTACATAAATTGTTTAACTGCGAGTGATATTAATGCAAAAAATTTCGGGACGCAAAACACAAAAGATTTCTTCTTTGTAACAAAAGGGAGATATTATATTCATTTCTCTTTTCCCAAACAGCTTTTATTTCTCAACTCTTTGAATCAGCACATGTTTTTTTCGTACCATTTTATTCATAAGTTATAAATAACTGTTGCCTTTATTAAACAACAATGTTATATTCTGCGGCAGAATTAGTAAAATGAAAGGTCTAAGAAGTGATTAAAAAGTCGATTTTGTTTCCGGCAATGGCCGCTTTGATTTTTACGACATCCTCCTGCGCCACAATCGGAAATACTAATCCGCATGAAGAAAATGACAGCCTGGAAAGTTATAATCGTGCTGTCTTTAAATTTAATTATCAAGTTGATAAATATGTTCTTAAACCTATTGCAGAAGGATATCGCGATATTACGTCCGAAGCGTTCAGAAACCGTGTGAACAGCTTTCTGGACAATGTCAGAGAGCCTTTGTATGCCGGAAACCATTTGCTTCAGGGCAATTTCAAACAGGCCGGGATAGAAGTTTCCCGTTTTGCCATCAACACCACTCTCGGTTTGGCGGGGTTGTTTGATGTGGCCGAAGGCTGGGGACTTTCAAAAAAGAAAACCAATGTCGACGAAACTCTGGCTAGTTGGTGCGTCCCTGACGGCCCGTATTTTATGCTGCCTTTTATCGGTCCCAGCACGCCCCGTGCTGCAACCGGTCTGGTGGCTGATACGGTTTTTGACCCGGTTTATTGGGCTACCTATAATGATGCCAATGTTCGGGATAAAATCACTTATACTTATTGGGGCGTTAAAGCTGTTGCTACCCGGGAGCAAGCACTTGATTTGCTTGACGAACTGGAAAGAGGGTCGGTTGACTTTTATTCTACCATGCGGTCAGCTTATCTTCAAAATCGTAAAAATATGGGATGCCATAATGACGAGAATGTTCAGACTTATGACTTTGATTTTGGCATTGAAGATGAAGACGAAGCCTTTGACGAAATGGAAGCTGAATAATTTAACTCTTTGATTTGGAGAAACATAAATGAAAAAAAATCTTTTTGCCGTTGTTTTTGCCGCAGTTTTGGCCGTTACGGGAAATGTCCGCGCCGAAGTTAACGCTGCAGCTGCGGAAGCTTTTGTTAAAGATGTTACCAATGACGGTATTGAAAACATTATCAACGCCAATATTTCTCAACAGGAAAAAGACGCCCGTTTTGAAAAATTGTTTAATCAGGCTTTGGATTTGGATTTTATCGGCAAATTTGTGCTGGGACGTACCTGGAGAACGGCAACACCGCAACAACGCAAGGATTTTATTGAAGTTTATCGTGAGTTGAATACCCAAACCTGGTCAAAACGTTTTGATGAATTTAAAGGTAAAAGTTTTACTTTTAAAGGAACAACCCCGTCTAACTCGGCTAATCAGATTTTTGTAAACTCCACCGTTGCAATGGATCAGGGCGAGCCAGCGAAAGTCGTCTGGCGGGTTAAACAAACCGGCGATACATTTAAAATCGTCGATATTATTATTGAAAACGTCAGTTTGGCTATTGCCGCCCGCAATGAATATGCCGGCTTTATCAAAAACAATCCCGGCGGAGTTGATACTTTGATAAAGAACTTAAGAAGCAAAGTACAGACTATGTAAGAAAAACCCTGGAAAATGAACTGTCCAACTTTCGGGGGACAGTTCAAAAATCCGGGGTTTTATTTTGATTATATTATCGACAATTAACGTCCGTAACCGTTCTTTCTTATCTGATGCAGATTATTTATATCTGGTTGTTGTGTTGTTTTTTTCCGGCTGCGCAAACGTTCCAGCAGTTCTTTGTTCTTTTCGGCATTGGGCATTTTTCTTAACATTTCGCAAGTTTTTTCATCCAGGCTGTCAACGTCTTCAATCTTTGTATATCCCCGTGTGCGCAAACCAACCCGCTGGCAGGCAATCATCAGGCGGGCGCGATATTCGTCGCTGTCTGCTTTGCTGACGTTGATTACGCTCTTGCCTTTGTCTTTTTCTGCAGCCAAAGCAACCATAAAATCTTCAACCGACGGAACGTTTTTTTCATTTTTATCTTCCCTGCGGATAATTTCCACCCGGTTTTTATTAACGTAATGATAGTCTGTCTGCCCGACGGAGGCTTTATACTCCTGTCTTCCGCCAATTTCATGAAAAGGCTGATTGTTATCTTCGGCATAATTTTTCAAAGCATCCCGGGACGGCTTGTGATAACCGGAGATTTTTGATTTTTGACGGTCTGTTTCGCCTTTTCCGAAAAAGGCATCTTCATCAAATTCTTCCTGAGGCCGGCCGTCAAAGTCATAAAGGCTGTAGCCTTTTCCCGGGTCTTCATCTTCCGGATTATTTTTTTCTTTATCATCCTCATCAGCAGACCAAAATTTGTCATCAAGATAAGGTTGATAGCTTTCGGATAAATGGTCATACTTTTCTTTCGGGCTGACAAGATGTTCTTTTTCATATGCGGCCTTTAAATCATCTTCCAGAAGTTCCAGCCGGTGAAGCAGGTCGCGCAATTTTTCTCTGTCGGCCTCGGATAAATCTTTATAATATATTTTTTTCTGATAAAGCTGATCCCGCTTGTCCTGCCGCAAAACTTCCTGCTGACCGTCATAATCGCCGATATCCGCTTCCTTAGAATAGTAGCGGTTGGAGAAGTCGGTAATTTCGTCCTCATACCGGCGGATTTCATTATCTATCAGATCTTGTCTCCGGCTAGATAATTCGGCATCGCGGCGGCGCTGCATAAAGTCATAAATTTGTTCATTATCGGGAATATCGTCATCGCGCAGTTGATCAATTTCGGATTCAGAATGGGTATATAAACGCTCTTCTTCCCTTTTTTGATTCTCCAATTCGCGGATTTTGTCTTTTCTTTGTTGAATTTCATTTTCAAAGAAATTCATTTTTTCACGGGCTTCGGCCGTTTTTCCTTCCAATTCGTCCGCTTTTCTCCGGTAGTTTTCCCAGACCAGGTCTTTATCCCGCTCATAGAGACGTTTGGTATTTTCCAATGACGTTTTTACGAAATTGATTTCGTGTTGTATATCTTTTATTTTTTGCTTGATGTTTTCTACTTCTGACATTTCTTCACCTAAAAAAGTACCCTGTCTTTATTTTACAGGGTACTATATTTTTGGCTTTTTGGCAACTTTTATATTTTAGGCAACTTTAGCGTCAAAATTGATGACGCTGCCTTCAATATCAGCCTGTGTTCCTCCGCTGCAGCCACTATTGAGTTTAACGGCCAATACCTGCTCGGCAATATAGGCCTTATTTTCTTCCAAAGCCTTGGCCAGTTCGATATCTGCCGTCGAATAGCAAAGCTCAATACGGTCAGAAACGTTAAACTCTTTATCTTTGCGCAATGTCTGAACCAGACGAACGAAGTCACGTGCCATACCTTCGCGGCGAAGTTCGTCCGTTACATTGGTGTCAAGCGTTACAACGGCTTTGTTATCGGCAAAAGCTTTTCCGGCAACGCCGTCTTTCATTTCCAGACGAACCTCAAACAGATCCGGCGTCAGGGTTTTGCCGGCGATACTCAACGTTCCGTCAGAATTGAGCTCCCATTTTCCCTGCTTATAGGCGCCCATTACCGGTCCCATATCTTTGCCGAGGGCCTTGCCGAGCAGCGGCGTATAAAGATAAATTGTTTTGGAAGCATAATTTTCCAACTTATTGTCAAATTTGACTTCTTTGACATTTAACTCATCTTTGACAATTTCCTGATACTCTTTTCCGAGTTCGGCGCCGATGACCGTCAGGCTGGACAAGGGCAAACGGTTACGCAGGTTCTTTTCCTCACGAATGAACTTGCCGGTCGAGCACAAATCCTGCACAAAATCCATCTCCTCGACCAGTCCGGCATTATATTTGATATCGGCCAAAGCGGGATAATCCGCCAGGTGCACCGACTCTTCACCGGTCAGGTTTTTATAAACATATTCCGTTACAAAAGGCATTAACGGTGCAATGATTTTGCAAACGTTGACCAAAACCGTGTACAACGTATCAAAAGCATTGGCATCGCCTTCCCAGAAACGATCGCGGGTGCGGCGGATATACCAGTTGTTCAGCACTTCCATAAAAGCGGCAACTTCATTGGTCGCCACGGCAACGTCATAATTTTCGATCCCTTGTTTGACAATATCGCGCAGGCGTTTGAGCTTGGACAAGATATAATTGTCAATGGCCTCCGGAGAAGAAGAAATTTCTTTGGCTTTGTATTCTTCGGCATTGGCATAGAGCGTGAAGAAATAAAACGCATTCCAGAGCGGAATGAGCGCAACACGGGCAGCTTTGGCAATCTCTTTGCCTTCTTTGTCAACTGCCAGATTTCCGCCTTTCAATACCGGCGAAGAAACCAAAAACCAACGCAAGGTATCGGAACCAATGGTATCCAAAACCTCGTTCGGATCGGGATAATTCTTCAGGCGTTTGGACAGTTTCTGTCCGCCTTCCGCCATCAGCAGACCGGTGCAGATACAGTTTTTGAAGGCCGGACGATTGTGCAAAGCCGTGGCCAGCACGGTCAGCGTATAAAACCAGCCGCGGGTCTGATCCATGGCCTCGACAATGAAATCTGCCGGGAAATGATTTTCAAACCATTCTTTGTTTTCAAAAGGATAATGAACCTGGGCATAAGGCATTGAGCCGGATTCAAACCAGCAGTCAAAGACATCACCGACGCGGCGCATCATCGTTTGTCCGGACGGGTCATCAGGATTGGGATAAACAACTTCGTCAATATATGGTTTGTGCAAATCCTTAACCTCGAAACCGGTTTTTTCCTTAATTTCCTGCAAAGAACCGAAAACATCTATCCGCGGGAATTTCGGATTATCGGATTTCCATACCGGAATCGGCGTTCCCCAGAAACGGTTGCGCGAAATTGACCAATCGCGGGCGCCTTCCAGCCATTTTCCGAAACGGCCATCTTTGATATGTTCCGGCACCCAGTTGATTTGCTGATTGTTTTTGACCATTTCATCGCGAAAATCGGTGACTTTGACAAACCAGCTGGACATTGCCTTATAAATCAGCGGGGTATCGGTGCGCCAGCAGAAAGGATAAGAGTGAGTATATTGTTCTTTTTTGACCAAAATGCCTTTTTCTTTCAGCAGCTGCATAATCGGCTCATTGGTCTCAAAAACCTGTTTGCCCTGATAATCAGGAACTTCGGCGGTAAACTTGCCGGCTTCGTCAACCGGGCAGACAACCGGAAAATTTTCGTCATAAGCACGGCAGGCTTCAAAGTCGTCCTGACCGAAGCCCGGCGCAATATGGACAATGCCGGTACCGTCCTCGGTGGAAACGAATTCGCCGCTCAGAACCTTAAAGGCGCCTTTATCTTTCAGATGTTTGAAATAAGGGAACATCGGCTCATAGCTCATCCCGACAAGGTCTTTGCCCTTGATTGTTCCGACCTGTGCGGCATGTTCAAGCTGCTTTTTATATCGGCCGAGCAAAGCCTGCGCCAATACATATTTTTGACCGTCTTCTTCCATAACGGCATAGTCAATATCCAGCCCGACCGCCAGCATTAAGTTTGACGGCAGGGTCCACGGCGTGGTTGTCCATACCAGCATATTCATACCGTTTTCCAGCTTGAACATGACGGTGATGGCATTGTCGGTCTTATCCTGATAGCCCTGGTTGACCTCAAAGTTTGAGAGCGGAGTTTCCGCCGCCCAGGAATAAGGCAGAACGCGATAATCTTCATAAACCAGCCCTTTGTCATAAAGCTGTTTGAAGTTATGAATTACGCTTTCCATAAAGGACAGGTTCATGGTCTTATAATCATGGGTAAAGTCAACCCAACGTCCGATGCGTTTGAACATATCGACCCAGATGCCGGAATATTTGAGCACATCCTGGCGGCAGAAATTGTTAAACTTTTCAACGCCGTATTCTTCAATCTGCTTGCGACCGGAAACACCCAACTGCTTTTCGGCAGACATTTCGGCAGGCAAACCGTGGCAGTCCCAGCCCAGACGGCGTTCGACTTTTTTGCCGTTCATGGTCTGAAAACGCGCCACAACGTCTTTGACATAAGACACCATAATATGCCCGTAGTGCGGCGTTCCGTTGGCAAACGGCGGACCGTCATAAAAGACGAATTCGGCGGCACCGTCGCGGTTGTGCACCGATTTTTCAAAAGTTTTATCTTCTTCCCAGAATTTTAAGACTTCTTTTTCGAGCCCGACAAAGTCGGCTTTGGCTTTGACCTCAGCGTAATGTTTCATTTTTCGATATCCGTTAATGGTTAAAAAACTTATTGATTTTGAAAAAATATGTGTATGCAAAAAGATGAATCCCCTTAGGGGATAATTATGGCAGGAATGTGTGATATGTAAAAAACGTTCATCTTTTTTCTCTCTTAAAAAACTGAAAATAATCTAATACAATAACCCGGGCGAGTCAACCGGAAAAATATTGCAAAAACAGTTGCAATGAAAAACTTTTCCCGCTATTATCCGGGACGATATTTTTATTATTGTTTTACCATTAATTTTTATGCTTATGACACAAGACATTTTGTTTCAGTCAATCGGCGGCGTTCAGCAGCTTAATTTGTTTCTTCAGCTGGCTATTATTGCCCCGATTGTGTTTGCTGCCGTTTTTAACAGGATACTGGCAGGAGAAAAACCCTTTTCTCTCAAAACCGTAACATCGTTATGCGTTGTCTGGTCGGTTGTCTTTTTGCTTTGGTTTATTTTTGACACCGGTTTATCATTGACGTATTTTGTTCCGGCTTTCCTTATCCTCTGGGGTATAGCTGCCGTCTGCTGTCTGGCAAACTACGGCCTCCGCACGGCAATTTTGCATTTTAGGCACTAAAAAAGAAAAGCCTCTTTCCGGTTTCTTAAGGAAAGAGGCTTTTTGGCCTGCATGGCAGAGCTAATGTAAAAAAGCAGATAGAGCGTTTCTCTGCTGCAAGACCCGTCATAAACGACGTTTTCGAACCAAGCAAAACCCAATGGGCAATGCGTTGCGGCAAACTTCCTTTTATGCGGCACCGCCTTTACGAAAATTTGCGGGACGACAAATCCGGCAAAATCGTATCATCTTTATTTTGAGAATTATTAACTATATTATGGAAAGAGCGCTAAAAGACAGGGCAGCTTTGCATAAAAGATTAATAACAGGTTCGAAACAAAAAATAATTTACAAAAAAATAAAAAGCCGTCGGCCTTTATAACGGCACAAAAAATTTTAGTCAAGTATTTTTTTCTTTAAATTTCAATATTCGAGAATGGCGAAAAAACTTTCCGGAATCCAAAAGTTGACAAAATTTTATTGATTTGCGAAAATTTTTATGATATATTAACAACAGATTAGCTTTTTACGGGGAGAAAATTTATGCCAGCCGGAACAATTTGCAAAGAGACAGCCAAAACCACCGGACGTGCCGTTCTCGGGTTTGCCGGAATGAGTGCCGTTTTGGCAAAACACGGCCTGCATGCGACCGATTCGATTTTGGGCGGATATGTTAACGAAATGACCGGTGCTTTTGCCGGGAAAGCTGAAAAAACGCCGCTTAAAGATGTTGTTCTGAAGGCAACAAACGAGTTTTTGGACGGTTTGAACAAAACCACAAAATCCGTCAGCAAAAAAATTAAAGAATTTTAGCGAGCCGGGGGCACGGCAATGGAACACGCCGAAGATTATGAAATTGTCCGTACGGAAGAAGGTATTTTGGTTTTTGTTATTAAAGAGCGCAGCACAGAAGCCGAAAACCCCTGCATAATTTATGACGGCGGAAAACATGCCACGCTTTATCGCCGGCCGGACGAAGTCATCCTGCTCGACTATTTACACAATGATATTTTGAAAACCCTGAAAAAAGCAGAATACATCATTATTGCCGAAGCCGATTTTGAAAAAGAAAAAATTGTCCGCGACTACAAAACCAGAGTGAAAATTATCAAAAACAATCCGTTTTGTGATCATCTCAAATAATTATTTCCTCCGCTCTGAATTCATCCTTTATTTTTCTTTTTTTTGTAATTTATTTTTATTGTTACTTTTTGGGTGCCAAAAAAGCTTTTTCTTACTTTTGCTTGACCAAAAGTAAGCAAAAGTCAAGCC
>CALXUP010000009.1 GCA_944391715.1 uncultured Alphaproteobacteria bacterium | reverse complement strand
GTGCAGGTCATTGCCGGGCTTGACCCGGCAATCCAAGTCAATCATAAAGCCATTTATTTATCTGGATTCTCGGGTCAAGCCCGAGAATGACAAGAAAATAAGTCGCCCGGGGATGGCAAGAAAACGAGGTTTCCAGACTTTTATCATCAAAGACCACTATATCATAACAAAACGTGAGTGTCAAGCAGTATTGAAAGGCTAGGTGGGGATTTTGGCTAGAGAAGAAGGAGAATAGCTTGTTTTACGATGAATAATTTTGAGAAATCCGCTTATTTTAATTGTTGCGGGTTGAGTGTTTTGATAAAATCGCGGGCTTGTTTTTTGTGGCCTTTCCCCCGGGTTTCGAGCTTGACATTGGCATCGTAGCCCAAATTTCCGATGATGAAAGTGTAATCTTGTTTGTCATAGCATAAGAAAAGATTGCCGTTGATTTTTTCGGTCGTGAATTCTTTTAATGTGATTTTTTCGCCGCTCAGCGTGGAAACAGAGAGAGAATCCTGTGTTTGGGACTTTTTGTTGTCCAAGTATTCGCGGGTGAGGGCAATGGTCATCGGGTCTTGTGTGATCATGAAATCAAGTCCGATATTGTTTTGATCCTGTGAGCCGCTTAAAGACAGTTTGTTGTTGAAATTTTCAATCTTATAATTTTCAGCGGAAATTTGCATTTCATCCAATGAATTTTTTAGTTCGTTGAGCATTTGTTCCGAGGTTTTGGAGAATACGCGGTTTTCTTCCATTGAAGAAAAGAGTTCCGGAAAGGTTTCAATGATGTCGGTCAGCGATTTGTTCATTCCTTCGGCAAGCTGCGGGATAACCTGGTCAATGGTTGTATTCATATTTTCAACGGACTGCCGGATGTTTTGTTCGGTTTGTTTTAAGGCCTTTTGCATTTCTTCATTGTCAAAAGCTGTCTCCTGAGCCAAAACCGGTGTGGCGCAGCATAATGAAATACATATCAAAGCAAAGGTTTTCATCCGAATCTCCCGTAATTTTTTCCACCTAAAATATAACGCGTTTTGCGGTTGATTACAATGTTATTTTTTTGAATTGATTTTTTGTGTTAATGCGATTATCCTCAGAGACAATTGTGTTGTTGGATTTTTTCAGGAGGGAAGAATGTTAAGAGAAGATTTGCAAAATGCTTTGAAAGAAGCAATGAAAAATCATGATACCACTACGGTTTCCGCTGTTCGTCTGATTATTGCCGGGCAGAAAGAAAAGGATGTGGAAGCCCGCGGCAAAGGAGCGGAAAAGGCTTCGGATGCCGAACTGCTTTCCATGATGCAGTCGATGATTAAGCAGAGAAACGACTCTATCAAAATTTATGTTGAAGGCAAACGTCAGGATCTGGCAGATAAAGAAATGGCCGAAATCAAGGTTATTGAAAAGTTTTTGCCCAAACAGATGAATGATGATGAGATGATTGCGGCAATCAAAGAGGTGATTGCATCGGTCAATGCGTCTTCCATGAAAGATATGGGCGCCGTTATGGGCAAGCTGCGCAGCCAATATGCCGGACAGATGGATTTTGGAAAGGCTTCGGGGGCGATTAAATCTCTTCTGGGGTAAATTTTGTTCTATGGAAAGCTAATACAGATTTAGCGGGATGGAGAAATACTCATGTACTTTGGGGTACACTCCGTTTTCTCCACCCTAAAATCTTATTATCTTTCTCATATAACGAAATTTACCGATAAAAGCTGCTCTATGGTCAACTGCTACATAGGCGAAAAGTGAAGATAAACTTGGTAAACAATGGCGGATTTACAAAAATTTTTAGATGAATTGCGTGCAAAAGTCTCGATTGTCGATGTGGTCGGAGACAAGGTTAAGCTCGTCCGCAAAGGGCGGGAATATCAGGCCTGTTGTCCGTTTCATAATGAAAAAACGCCGTCTTTTACCGTGAACGAAGCCAAAGGCTTTTATCATTGTTTTGGTTGTGGTGCGCACGGGGATATCATTAAGTTTGAGATGGAGGCAAACGGTCTGCCGTTTATGGATGCCGTGGAAAAACTGGCGCATAAAGCCGGTTTGGAGGTTCCTCGTCTGAGCCATGAAAACAAAGCCGAGTTGGAAAAGAAAAATTCGCTTTACGACATTATGGAAATGGCGGTTAAGTTTTTTGAAAAATGTCTGCGGCTGCCGGAAGGGCAACGGGCAATGGAGTATTTGTCCCGCCGTGGTTTTGACGATGCCATCATTTCCAAATTTCGTCTGGGGTATGCGCCCGGCAACAACGGGCTGTTGGCGTTGCTGAAGTCCAAAGGCATATCTGAACGCGATATGTCTGACCTTGGTCTGGTTTCTCTGGCAGAAAACAATACCAGCAAGCGGACTTTTGACTTCTTCCGCGACAGGGTTATTATCCCGATATTTGACAAGCGCGGGCGTCCGATTGCTTTCGGCGGGCGGATTATGGGTGACGGGCAGCCGAAATATCTGAACTCGCCCGAGACACCGATTTTTAACAAGCGCCGTGTGTTGTATAACCTTAATAATGCCCGGGACAAAGCTTTTGAGGCCAAGCGGATTATTGTCTGCGAAGGGTATATGGATGTGATTGCCATGGATAAATATGGTTTTCATTATGCCGTGGCGCCGCTCGGAACGGCTCTGACCGAGGATCAGATTGCCGAGGCCTGGAAAATCTGCAATGAACCGACTTTGTGTTTTGACGGTGACGGTGCCGGTGTTAAAGCCGCTATCCGTTCGGTTGACCGGGCTTTGCCGATTTTAAAACCCGGTTATTCGCTCAAATATGTCTTTCTGCCGGAAAAAATGGATCCCGACGAGTTTTTGAAAGCGCACGGAGCGGAAGAATTTCAGAAACAGATTGATACGACCGTGCCGCTTAAGGATTTGTTATGGCGGAAGAATTTTGAAAACCGGCCGCTGGATACGCCGGAACAAAAAGCATTGTTGGAGAGCGATTTAAAAGAGGAAGTTGCCAAGATTGCCGATCCGACGGTGCGCAGTTATTATATTCAGGAGATGAAAGACCGGTTGTATTTTGAAGTCGGGCAGGGGGCACGGCGCAAGGTTCAACGCGGCGGAGAATTTCAATCGCGCCGCGATTACGGCAGTTATCGAAAATCAAACGGCCGCAATTCTTTTGCTCCGCAGCTTTCCGTGGTTGTTCGGCCGAAAAGGGTATTGGATGAGCAGATTGTTAAATTTGTGATTGCAGCGATGATTTTCTGTCCGGAGCTGATTGCAGAATATGAAGAAAAAATGGCGGATTTTGAAATTAAAGACGCCAAGTTGCGTGCCTTGTTTGATGTTTTGGTTCAGATCAGCATGGATGAGCCGGAGGCTGACTGCGACAAGGTTTTGGAATGTTTGCAAAAGGCCGGGCAGGAGAAAGAAGTCGAGGTTTTGTGGGAGTTTAAGATGCTGCGCCTGCAGAGAACACCGATTTTGAAACTCAGGGAAGAAATTAACACAAAAATTGCCGAAGTTCAGCTCAAAATGCTGGAGCAGGAAATGAAAGAGTGTTTGAAAGAAATTGATAATGCGCCGGCTTTTCCCGATGAGGTTTTTAAGCGTTACGAATCGCTGAAAAAAGAAAAGGAGGCGATTCTCAACGAGGCTGTTCCCGGATGAAAAATATTTGTTTTGTCTAAGCCCTTGAAAACCGCGGCTTTGGGCTTATATGCTGTTACTCTTTTTATTGTAGGGCTTGACATTTGTTTTATAAATTATTAAAAGTTCCTGCAAGCTAGCAAAAAAAGAATCGATTTTTTTTAAGGAATACTGATGTCAGATATAGATAATTCAGACCTCTATGAAGGAGGGGCGGTTGACACCCCGTTGATCGACACTCTCGGAAGCGCGGTCAAACGCCTGATAGACAAAGGAAAAGTCCGCGGTTATATTACCATTGAAGAACTTAACAAAGCCCTGCCTCCCGAACGTGAATCTTCTGAAAATATTGAAGATATTATGTCAAGTATTTCCGATATGGGCATCAGCCTGATTGCCGAATCGGAAGTTGACAGTTTTGAACAAGATGCCGTTGATGATGATATCGATGATTTTGACGACGATGACGAAGGCGGCAATTTTGACGAGAAAGAACTCGGGCGGAGCGATGATCCGGTCAGAATGTATCTGAAGGAGATGGGGACAGTCGAACTGCTTTCCCGTGAAGGCGAAATTGCCATTGCCAAACGTATTGAAGCGGGAAAAACCGTTATGATTGACGGTTTGTGCGAAAGCCCGATGACGATTAAGGCTATTGCCGGATGGCGCGATGAGTTGTTGGAAGGAACAATGCAGCTGCGCGATATTGTTGACCTTGAGATGATGTACGGTGACGATCCGGAGGCCATGGCTTTTGATGAAGACGAGGAAACCGTCGATGATTTGGAAAAAGTGGCGGAAGAACTCGAAACCAAAGATAATTTGGACGATATCGACGACGAATTGGCTGATGATATTGAGCTGGACGGCGGCGTGGAAGACGATGAAGAAGATGACGCCGATGATGAACTGGACAGCAGCGACGATGAAACGCATGATGATGTTGACGAAGATGATGAAACGGGCGGTCGTGCTGCAGCGTCGGTGTCTTCCATGGAAGAGGCTCTGCGCGAACCTGTTTTGGAAATCCTGACTAAAATTTCCGGTTATTATGATGATTTGGATAAAATCCAAAAACAGCGTGTTGCGGCTATCATTGCCGGGAAATCCGTCAGCGCTTCGGTTGAGAAAAAATATCTGCAGGTTAAGAAAGAGCTGGTTGAATTGATGAGCTCAATCCATTTGAACGCCGTCAGAATTGAGCAGCTGGTTGAACAGTTGAACGGTTTGAACAAACGTTTGATGGGTTTGGAAGGAAAACTGCTGCGTTATGCTTTGTCCTGCAAAATCAAGCGTGAGGATTTTCTCAGTGTTTATCAGAAGTCGGAACTTGATCCGAAATGGATTGAGAATATTGCCAAGAAGAGTGATAAGCATTGGAAAAATTTTGTGGAGAAATACGGTTCGGAAGTTGCCGAACTGCGTGAATCCGTAGCTGATATGGCAAAAGAATGCGGATTGCCGATCAGTGAATATCGCCGGATGGTTGATACCATTAAGAAAGGCGAAAGAGAGGCTGAGAAAGCCAAGAAAGAGATGATTGAAGCTAATCTGCGTCTGGTTATCTCCATTGCCAAAAAATATACCAACCGTGGTTTGCAGTTCCTTGATTTGATTCAGGAAGGAAATATCGGTCTGATGAAGGCCGTTGACAAATTTGAGTATCGCCGCGGTTATAAATTCTCGACTTATGCAACCTGGTGGATTCGGCAGGCCATTACCCGTTCGATTGCCGATCAGGCGCGGACTATCCGAATTCCGGTTCATATGATTGAGACAATTAACAAGTTGACGCGGACATCCCGCCAGATGCTGGCTGAGATGGGGCGTGAGCCGGTGCCTGAAGAACTGGCTCAGCGTTTGTCAATGCCGTTGGAAAAAGTCCGTAAGGTTATGAAAATTGCCAAAGAACCGGTTAGTCTTGAAGCTCCGGTCGGAGATGAAGAAGATTCTTCTCTGGGTGATTTTATTGCCGATGACAGCGCATTGCAGCCGTTGGATATGGCTATTCATGCGAATCTGAAAGAAACATGCACCAGAATCTTGTCTTCTTTGACGCCGAGAGAGGAACGCGTTTTGCGAATGCGCTTTGGTATCGGAATGAATACGGATCATACATTGGAAGAAGTCGGGCAGCAGTTTAACGTTACCCGGGAGCGTATTCGTCAGATTGAGGCAAAAGCTTTGCGTAAGTTGAAACATCCGAGCCGGTCGCGAAAATTGCGCAGCTTTTTGGATCAATAGCTGTCTTGAAAAAATCCTTTGTTTCGGCAAAGGATTTTTTGTTGTGAATGAAACAAGGTATAGGAAAAAATCGGCTTGACTTGCGCTTAAAAATATCCTATGTATTCTGCTGAGGTTTTTATACGGGCCCTTAGCTCAGTTGGTTAGAGCAGGCCGCTCATAACGGTCTGGTCGCAGGTTCGAGTCCGGCAGGGCCCACCACTTAAAAGCTCCGGTTTAGCGCCGGGGCTTTTTGTGTATCCGGAAAACGGCAGGATTTCTGCGGTATTGGTAAGTATCGGTCTGAGTGGTATTGTTGTTTTTTATCGGTATTTTTAAGCAAGTTTTCTGTTTTTAAGGCAAAATAGATACTTTTGGTCTGAGCGCGTATCTGATTAAAATGCACAAGGATCTGCTCAAAAGCCAGATGACCGAGAAAAAAGCCCAGATTGAGGTTCTGGACGGGCAAATTGTAAAAGCCGAGAAAGAAAAAGACACTATTCAGGCTGAGCTGAACCGGATTGAGAAACTATTGCCGAGTGTTGAGGAGCGGATTGAGAAAAAACGGATTTTGGTAGATAAGAAGCTTCTGGCGCGGCTGACCTTTCTGGAGCAGGAGGAAGAACTGACCAATCTGCAGGAGCAGCGTAATGTGCAGGTTAAGAAAATGGCGGAGACTGAAGCAAATATTGAATCTCTGAAAAAGCAAAAACGGCAGTATCTGGCCGAGTTTGATAAGAACCTGATGCAGGAATTGACTGAAAACCGCGAGCAACTGGAATCTTATCAGCAGGAGTTGATTAAGTATCAGGATGCCTTAAAGCGGACGGTGGTCAAGGCGCCGCTGTCGGGTTATGTGCAGCAGTTAGTTTATCATACCAAGGGCGGCGTGGTGGAAACCGCCAAGCCGATTATGAACCTGGTGCCGGAAGATTATAAGCTTGAGGCGGAAGTGCAGATTTTGAATAAAGATATCGGCTTTGTGCGGCCGGAGCAGGATGTGGAAATTAAAATCGACAGCTTTCCGTTTACCAAATACGGCACAATCAAAGGCAAAGTCCGCAATATCTCGGGCGATGCGATACAGGACGAAAAGCTCGGGTTGGTGTTTAATGCCCGGCTGACGCTTTTGGATAACAAAATCAAGGCGGACGGGCAGATTATTCAGCTCAAGCCAGGCATGAGCGTGACCGCCGAAATCAAAACCGGCAAACGCCGCGTCATCGAATATCTCCTCTCCCCGGTGATGAAATATCTTAACGAGAGTTTGAAGGAGAGGTAGGGTTTTATTGTGGAAAGTAGGGCGTCAGAAACTTATCATAATCCATTCAACTCTACGTCCACAATCATTGATTCTGCGTGATTATTTTGCTTTAAGAACATAACTAAATACCAAGGGAGATAGGTTATTTTCTCGGTTTTCTGGATATTATCCATGCAGAATACAATGCCTTTTTTGAGATTCCAATCCTTAATTTTTAAGGCGTTATTGAGTGCGGCATGTGTCTTGTAATCTTTACCTGATTTAATTTCAATCAATATGACTTCATCATTTTGCTGAATTACAAAATCCAGCTCTCCGATGTTCTTTTTATTTAAATATCGCAATGCAAAACCATTGGCTTTTAATAGTTCAGCAAAGGCGTTTTCTAAAATTCCGCCCATGTTTATGGATAAATTTCCTTGCAATATCTCAAATTGAACATTTTCTAAGCTCATTGCGCATAGTAAGCCGACATCACTCATATAGAGTTTGAATAAACGACTTTGTTCATTAATTTTAAGAGGTATTTTGGGCTCTGTCAGATTATAGCAAGGCAGAGCAACTCCTGCATCTGAAAGCCAGACAAAAGAATCTTCATAATCACGAAGTCTGGCACTCTTTTGAATTGATGAGAGCATGAAACGGCGATTTTTATCATCCAGCTGAGAGGGGATATTGTCAAATATGTTGTTAATCATATTCTTGCCGGTGGTAGAATATTTGCTGATATCCTGACGATATTGAGCAATAATATCACGCTGGATACCGGCAACTTGCCCAATATCATGTGTATCAATAAATTTTCTAACGACATCAGGCATACCACCAACTACAATGTAATACTTAAATAAATTAGACATTGTTTGATGAATAGAATCAGTTATTGGTTCCTTTCTCTCATAGCATTCGTACAGATAATCAAGTGTTGATTGTTGAACACCATTGGCAATACAGAATTCTTCAAAATCCATCGGATACATCTGATATATTTCTTCATAACCTACAGGATAGGACGGAACTTGCTTATATTGAACGCCTAATAATGAGCCCGATTCAATATAATCAAACCTACCGTCATCAACCAAAAACTTGATTGCTGTTCGGGCATTAGGACATTCTTGTATTTCATCCAGGAATATTAATGTCTTTCCCTTTTCCAATGGCTTACCAATGAAAGCTGTTAAATTCATAATTAAAGTATCGGCATTTAAATCACCGGAAAATATATCTTTGGCAGAGGGGGTTGTAATAAAGTTAATTTCTACATAGTGTTTATAATTAGCTTTACCAAACTCACGTACAATATAAGTTTTACCGGCTTGTCGTTGACCGGTTATCAGCAAGGCCTTCTTTTTAGGATTAGCTTTCCAGGCGTTCAATTTTTGCTCTGCTTTGCGATACATTTACTGCTCCTTAAAGGAATTTTACACGTTTTATATGCTATATTTAACATAAAAATACACAAAATTCAAGAGTTGTTTTGTTAAATTATACACAAAATTCTAGATATTTGTGGCTGAGATATACACATTTTTCTTAAATTTGCTCGGCCATTCTATGAGAAGTATTTCTTATTTTGGCTTCTCAGTCTTAAGTACTAGCCAGCTTTCATCATATTTGAATAAGGCGCTTTCTTTGCCATTGTTAAAATATGACCACAAACGGCCAATGGGAATATACTTTATCTCCTCTCTCCGGTCATGAAATATCTTAACGAGAGCTTGAAAGAGAGGTAGGGGTTGACATATGAGATATGGCTAAATACATAATTCCAAACCAGCCAAACGCATAAATAAAAATTCGCCAAACATATAATTAAAAACTTGCCAAATCTATAAATTGAAAGTACGTTAGAAACCCTTAATAAATTGGCTTCTAATATTGATACATTCAAAATGAAAGCGCCCTCATTTAAAATGGTGCTAACCGGTGTTGGGAATTATGCATACAAACGCAAGGATGGTATTCTGATTGTTCCTATCGGTCGTTTAAGGGATTAACTGCAATATTGATATCAGGATACACTAAAAAAAGAATGACGGATATGTTAGAAAACAGGAATGCTAATATAAAATTCTTGATTTTCTCCGAAAAGTGCTATATCATAGAACTATCTGGAGGAAATATGATATATTCGTTTGATGATTTAACGCTCAAGTTTCATGATTATAGCAACATAAAAGCTAAAATCCGGCGGGAAGTAAGAGACGGACGGCTTGTACAGGTTGCTCGCGGACTTTATGAAACTGATGCAGATACGCCTGGAAAATATCTGGCCGGCAGAATTTTTGGGCCATCGTATTTATCTTTTGATTATGCATTGGCCGTGTATTCGCTCATTCCCGAGGCTGTTTATCGGACTTATACTTCGGCAACTTTCAATAAAAGAAAAGCGAAGCAGTATCAAAATCACTTTGGTGTTTTTACATATAGGGATATTCCGTCTGAAGTTTACCCGTTAGGAATTGTGCTGTATGAAGAGAACGGCTATTCTTATCAAATTGCCACTCCTGAAAAGGCTTTGTGCGATAAGCTTTATTCTTTGCCGCCGGCTAAAAATTTGAGCGAATTACGTGCTCTTTTATTTGATGATTTGCGAATTGATGAGCAGGAATTTTGGAGGCTCAATATGAATAGCTTAAATGAGCTGGCTCCGTTATATCATGCAAGTAATCTCAAACTTTTAGGCAAGTTAATCAGGAGAAATAAATAATGCAGACTGTTTTGGAGCAGATGCTCGGTAATTACAAAACAAATACGACTGAAGAAAAGAAAAATGCGCTGAAAGAGGTCGTGCAAGAAGTGGCTTTGTGCGGTTTGTCTCGGGCCGGATTTTTTAAGCACGTGGCTTTTTACGGCGGTACGGCGTTGCGTATTTTTTACGGGCTTGACCGGTTTTCCGAAGATCTGGATTTTTCATTGGTCATGCCTAATCCGGATTTTCAGTTTAATCGCTATTTTTCCGGTGTGGAAAGCGAATTGGCGGCGCTGGGATTGAAATTTTCAATTGAAGAAAAGCAAAAAACGGTTGATTCAGCTATAAAATCGGCCTTTTTGAAAGGAAATACCAAAGAGCATATTTTAAATATCTATGATATCCAGAATATTGGCATCAATCCTGATGAAGTTATAAAAATAAAATTTGAAGTTGATACCAATCCGCCGGTTTTTGCGCAATTTGAAAATAAATATCGGCTGCTGCCGTCGCCGTATCAGGTTAAGCTTTATGACATGTCTTCTCTGTTTGCCGGAAAAATTCATGCGGTTATTTGCCGTTCGTGGAAGAATCGGGTCAAGGGACGGGATTTATATGATTATGTATTTTATCTCTCTCGGCAGGCAAAGGTTAATCTGCCGCATTTGCAGGCAAGGCTGGAAGATTCCGGCGTTTGGAAAAGCAGTGAAACGCTAACATTGGAAAAACTTCATGAAATGCTTCAAGCGCGATTTGAGATGATTAATTATGAGCAAGCCAAACAAGATGTTTTGCCTTTTATTGCAGATCCAAATAAATTGGATTTATGGAGCGAAGAATTTTTTGTAGATATTACTAAGAATTTGGGGGCAACGGATAATAAAAGTATCTAGATTTTGCACATATATTGGTTTGGATGGTATCTATCAGGGATACTTTTATCAAAAAATGGTAATTTTGTAGCAGTTTCAAGGCGATAAGGTGTTTGTATTGCGTGGGATTTGCTGTTAGTGTGGCAGAAATTCTGCCTTGGAAACGGTGGTCTGGCAGATGTTCGTCTGAGGGGTGCGTTCGACCCACCACTTAAAAGCTCCGGTTTAGCGCCGGGGCTTTTTGTTTTTTATTTTTAGAGTTATTTTATCCCGGTGTGTCGTTTGTCGGCTGCCGGGATTTTTTTTATTCTTCGATTTTGGGGAGGGCAGTTTAAAATGCGGGAAACTTTGTTTATAGCGCAGGGAAGAATTTTTGTTAGAACAGCGGTGCGATTGAACGGAAAGGGAGGAGAGAAATATGATACGAAGATACATTCATAAAGGATAACTGCTGCTGTCTTCGGTTAGAACATATCTCTCCCCTATAAGTTTTATGGCGTGATATTATCACTTATGTATATGATGTCAAATAAAACTTGAGATTGTGGATAAAATGTATTATAACTTTTTATATAATATATTATGTCGCTAAAAATTTATTCGTTGTATAACAAATTGAAAAAATAACAATTTTATTGCTTATGTTTTAAGCTTAAATTTGTCAGCGAAATTTTGCCAAATGGCAGATTTGTTTAAAATTATCTGATATATCAGGCCACAGAAATGAGGCGGGTTTTGGAGTTCTTGCTGGTTTTCCAGAGAGCAGTTGAGCGAGTATCCCAAGTTTCAGGAAGATTTGCAAAGATCTCCCGAAGATGCAAAATTTTTGATGACGCTTTATTGCGGGCAAATGCAGCTGTTGCCTTTTTCGGCAGCAGAGTTTGAGGAGCTTCCGATCAGCGAGGTGTATCAATTTCTTTGCAAAGGAACATCTCATGCGGTGGTTTTTCCGGTGAGCGGCAAGCGTGAGCCTTTTCATAATTTGAAAATTAAAGGTGGATGATCCGATTTATTCGGATTGGGAAAAAAAAGCAGCTTCATGTGTAGAAGCTGCTTTTTTATTAAGGAAAGGAACAAGCTTTTATTTCAGCCCTCTTCAGCAGGCTTGCTTATTTTGCGGTAAATATATACGGCAATCGGCACGCCGAGCAGCATTCCCCACATGCCGATCATACTGTGGGCAATGTACAAGATTATTAATGTCATTACCGGGTTGATGTGCATTACCGACGATACAATCCGCGGATTTAAGACATAGGCCTCAAGCATATGAATGACAATAATCATCAGCAGCGCCCATAATCCAAGTTCCATGCCGCCGCTGTTTATGGCCATCAGGACAATCGGAACGGAAGAAATCCACATTCCCAACACGGGAATCAGCCCGCACATAAAGACAATTGTGCATAAGAGAGCAATGGCTTTTACCCCCAGAAAATGGAGACAGACGGCCGTTAATATGGTGTTAATGGTTGAAATCAATAACTGAGCCCGGAAGTTCTCGCCGACGACTTTGGCAAAAAGCAGAATGCTGTCAGCGGTTTCGCGGTAGGATTCCGCAAGGCGCGTGAAACGAAGACGCCGCATTCCTCTGGAGAGTTCGGGTAAATCGAGCATAATCAGAAAACTAAACAGCATGGCCAAAAAGAACCAACCAAAATAGTGCAACCCTTTTTCCAACATATTGCGGACGACGTTCCAGACGCTGACAACCAGCGTTTCCGGAAACAAGGCTTCTTTTATCTGCGGGAGCAGCGGAGCAATCATCTCATTTTCTCCCAGGTTGGAGTTCATCCAGTTGCGGACGGATTTCATGCTTTCCGGCAGTTGTTCCGTAAAGTTTATTGTTTCAGATAAAATCCGCGGCGGGATGTATACCAGAAATGCCGTTACACTCATTAAAAACAAAAGGTAAAAACAAACGACCGTCGCTCTTCGGTTGACGTGGTATTTCCGGCGGAGGGTGTGGCTGATGCTTGAGACGATAAAGCACATAATGAAAGTGATGAATATAAGTCCGAACATATTTCGGAACAGGTACAACAGCCCCATAAATACGGCCCAGATAAAGTAAACCCGGTTTACCCGAATGAATTCCGAAATGTTAAAAGTCATATTTTTCCCTTTCATTTTTTTTGCCTTGTTTGATTTTATGAACGTTAATTTATCACGGTGTTGGTAAATTATGAATTAATATGCGGCGGTGATTTTTGCAACTTGACAAAAAAGACAAATAGTTATATTGTGGCGGTAAAATCTCAACAGGAATTTATGTTATGAATATTGAAGAATATGTTGGCGTTTGTCAAAAAGAACGCCAAGGCAAAAGTTTTGCATTTTTGGCGGAGCGGTGTGCAACTTCCGCAGAGGCTCCGTATCGTATTAAACCGGCAGGGATTGTGTTGCCGGAAGAGACATGTGTTTTGGTTTTGGCAGGAACGGGCGGAGAAGGGGTGTATCTTCGCGGTTATAATAGTATGTTAAAGAAAACGGATAATTTTGTTAAAAGTATTCCGGAATTGGCAGATGAAAATGTGCGTGTGTGTGTGGCAGTGTGTGATTTTGGAAAATATCACGCAGATAAAATCGCCCGCAAAGGAATGCACTATGAAACTTATTGGCCGGAACATTTTGCCGAATTAAAACGCAGCATATCAGAGAATTGCCGGGAAGAAACGTTTAATCCGTCTTATGTTAAAGATATTTTTGAGGCTGCCGTTTTGCCTCGTATTTCAAGAGATAACGGAAAGCAGCGTTTGAGTCAGCAGCAGGCCTTGAAAAATATCCGCCGTTTGAATGTCGTCGGACATTGCCATGGCGGTTATGTTGCTATGCAATTGGAAAAAATGATGACGCAAAAAATGAGCGAGCTTGGTTATTCGGTTGAAGAGCAAAAACAAATTAAATCGGAATTTTTGGTTTTGTGTTACAATCCCGATTGTCCGAAGCATAAATCCGAATTACATTTTATTGCTATTGAATCGGCACAGGACAATCATAATCTTTATAATCATTATCTGAAGGAATGGCTGTTGATGAAGCATAAAGATTTTGGGGTGTGCTATCAAAACAAAATCTGGGGACGCACGTTGGCTTGCGCACAAATTGACAAGTTCGGCGTGGAAGGAAATCCGCCCCGGGAAATAGTGGCGGCTCCGATAGATGAATTCTTTAGCGGAAAGCGCAAAAGCAAGGAACTCGGCGAACATGATTTTATGGGATTTGAACCGGTTGAAAATATGAGCAAAGGAGCTTTGTTGTTACAGAAGTTTGCCAATAATATTTTGAAAAATGCGGTTAAAAATTCGTGTTTGCAAAAAGGAGAAGATTTTGTTTCTTTGCCGGCCATTCAAAATCTGGTGGCGGATACTCTGCGCCAGAAATGTGAATTTGCACGGGCGGTTATTACCGGATATCGTCTTGAACAGCAGATGATGCGTTCAGACAGGAGCAAGATTGACGCGTTTGCAAACTGGCGCCGTTCAATACCGACGGTTACGCTGGATTAAACGGTTGACATCGTTTTCGGCTTTTATATAATCAATATTATTTTGCCGCCGTGTAAAATAACAAAACATTGTATTTTCTGTCGTTAGGCCTTAGAAGACAGAAATACGATGTTTTTTTATATATGAAGTTTATATCTTTCTAAGGAGGCAGGAGTATGGCGTGGTTTTATCTGATGATTGCGGCGCTTTTTGAGGTCGGGTGGCCGACGGGGCTGAAAATGGCCGAGACTTCGATCTTTAAGGCCGGATGGATTGTTTTTGCAATAGCGGCAATGGCCTTTAGCGGTGTTTTTTTATATTTGGCGCAAAAGGAGATTCCGATCGGGACGGCTTATGCCGTTTGGACAGGTATTGGTGCGAGCTGTACTTTTTTAATCGGCGTGTTGTTTTTTCATGACGCGTTATCACTGATGCGGGGGCTGGGCGTTTTGTTGATTATTGCCGGTGTTGCTCTGTTAAAGTATGGTCACTGATGTTTCTTTCGGTAAGGAAGTTGTTTTGCGACGACTTTCTTTCCGTTTTTTTTATAAACAGTGCTTTTTTATATTGTTACCTATACTTTAGTATAGGTTCCCTTGAATTCCTTATTTTTGCTTATATTTTTCTTAAGAATTAAAAAAATAATGCAACAGATTGTTTTTGGATTCTTCCTTTATGAAATCCATTTCGTGGATAAACAATCTGTTTCAGAGTATAAACTGGATTATGAAAGAAGATATAAAGAAATCTCTGGGAATAAAGGTCAGGTCGTTGCGCGAAAATGCCGGAATGACGCAGGAAGAACTGGCGAGCGTTTGTGATGTCAGCTGGCGGACAATTTCGAATTTGGAGCGGGGACTGGTAGTGCCCGATTTGTTGATGATATACAAAATTGCCAGGCGTTATCATGTCAGTATTGATGAGATGATGGGGCTTAATTTTTCTGACAGGAAGTCTGTCCGCCGCCTGGAAACAGAGAATGTTATTATCGAGAAAATCAAAATGATGGATGACCGGCTGCTTGATTATGCGGCGGATCAGCTGAATCTGCTTTTAAAACATTTTACTTCCGGAAAGTAATTTTTAAAAAATTACATAAATATTTATGTTGTCTTTTTGCTGTTTATATGAAATATTGTTCATATATTTTAATTTTCCTTTTAATTTGATTCATAAGAGACAAAATGGGGATTAAAGAGAAGATACAGCTGCTCAGAAACCTGATGTGTTTTGGTGAGGCCATAAAGCATAATTCCATTACCAAGGCGGCGGAAGTCAACGGGATGAAACAGTCTAATTTTTCAAAATGTCTGAAGAGTTTTGAAGAATACTGCGGGGTTACGCTTTTTAACCGGGTATACAACGGCGTTCAGGCTAACGAGGCAGGACAGAATGTGTATGAGCTGAGCTGTGATGTTGAACGTGTGCTTCATAAAATCCAGATGTTGAAAAACAAGCCGCATAACAGCATCGGAGATATCCGGCTGTGGACCAGCGATGGGTTGGGAGCCGGTTATATATCGTCCCTCTTACCGGATTTTTATCTGAAGTATCCCGATGTTCATATCAATATTTGTTGTTCTCTGGAGCCGCCCGTCCTGACCAGTGAGGTTGATATGGCCATCGTTTATGAAAAGCCGGAGAAGAGCGATATTTTTTCGGCCAGTGAATATTGTCTGGAGTTCGGCTGGTTTGCCTCCAGGTCTTATCTGGAACGTTTTGGGTATCCGAAAAGCAAAGACGATATTTTGCAGAATCATAAAATTTGTACCCGGGACAATTATGCAGATGTGTGGGAAAAGTACCGGCGTTTTTTGGATGGCGCGCGGTATGTGGCGGCCTCAACCAATTCATCATCCATGCTTTTGCGGCTGACAAAAGACGGTATTGGTCTTGCCCTGCATCCTTTGGGAGTGGCAAAACAGGAAAGCGAGTTGGTTTATTTGAGTAAAATCAATATGGATTTGAAACACAAATTCTGGATTGTTACGCGGCGCGATTTGAAAAAGCAGCCGATTATGCAGGCGTTGGTCAGATATATTAAAGATGCAGCGACGCATTTATAAATTCGGCAAAGAGAACGGCAGCCTCGGAATCTTGCCGGCAGCAGACCCAGACAGCCTGAGTAACGGCACTGCCGACATTGTTTTTGACAATAATTTTTGACGCATCGGCCGGCGGTTCCCGGTAACTGACAATAACGTCGGCGCGAGGACTTTTTTCTTCGAACAGCAAAATGTCCGGATACCGGGTATGAAATTCTTCCAGATTGTTAAGGCAGAAATTTTCCGGAAAGCAATAGGAGACTTCCGTTGCCGTATTATGTTCCGTGGTTTGGTCCAGTAATGCGGAAATATGTTGGGAAAGCTCTTTGCTCAGCAGATATATCTTTTGGCCTAAAACGGTCGGACGGACGCCCTGATTGCTGCGTTCCAGGAGCGGTGCGCCGATCTCTTCTTCCAGCTCGGTCAGCATTTTACTCAGATTGGCCGCCTTTATGCCGTTTCGCTCGGCGGTTATGTTTATCCGGCCGTTTTCTATAACCGCGTAAAAATAAAGCAAACGGCGGATAAGAGCAAGGTTGTTTTTTATTGTCATTTTTTTAAATCTCAGTTTGTTCTGACTCAAAATATATGATGCTGTTATAAAATTAGTATCTTTTAATTTAAGATGAGTCAATATATTAGCTCACTTATGATTGAAAACAATGTTGAAGTACTGATTGTCAGAAACGATGACGATTTTGCCGGTATGAAGCATGTTCGTCAGGAAGTTTTTGTTAAAGAGCATAAAATCCCCGCAGAAAAAGAATTTGACGGCAATGATTATTGCGCAACGCATATTCTGGCCAAGGTTGACGGAAAACCGGTCGGAACCATGCGTATTCGTTATTTTGCCGATTTTGTGAAGTTTGAACGGATGGCCGTTTTGAAGGAATTTCGCAAAAGCGCTTTATCGAGCCTGATTATGAACAAGGGGTTTGATTTTGTGAGCCGCAAAGGATATAACAAAGTTTACGGCGAGTGCAAAAAAGAATTGCTGGCGCGCTGGCAGATCTGTGGTTATGAGCAGGTTTACGGCGCTCCTTTGGCCGAGCAGAACGGAATGACACTGATCCCCATTATGCGGCGACTGCCGGAAAATCCGAGTGCCGTGAAGATAACTTCTCATCCCGAGGTCTTAAATGCTAAAGAAGATGAATGGGAAAAAGAAAAAAGAAAGGTTTTGCAAAAGCAAAAAATTGGCGTTTTGTTGTCTTATCAGGGCGTGTTAAAAACCGCGCTTCACAGTTAGGCAGATTGTGTATGTGTTAGGCCGGAAAGGAAACTTTCCGGTTTTTCTTTACTTTGTTTTCGGCGGTTGTATACTTTTGGACAGAGGAGGAAGACGATGAAAAAAGAAGAGTTTACAATGCCGGAAGAACTGAGCGGTGAGAAAATCCGCCTGGTTAAGCGGCACCGAAAATACAGCCGTGAGCTTTTTCAGGCGATTGACCGGTCGCGGGATTTTCTGAGGGCGTTTTTGTTTTGGGTGGACGGAACAAAATCGGTTGAAGATGTTGACAAGGCCATGGATATGTTTGCCGGTAAATGGAACGAAAAAACGGCGTTTGATTTTGTGATTTTGGAAAAGACCGGCGGAGCAGTTGTCGGAGCAGGCGGCGTCTTTAATATTGATTTTGAAAACCGGGCGGCAGAGTTTGGATATTTTCTTGACCAAAAACAAACCGGAAAAGGATATGCTACCGAGCTTGTCCGATTGCTTGAGGAATACTTTTTTGCAAAAGGGTTTCACCGCCTGAAACTGGAGATTGACGAGCGCAATCTGCCGTCGCAGCGGGTGGCGGAGCGGGGCGGCTATGTTTATGAAGGGACTTTGCATGATGTGTTTTTGGCATATGACGGATATCGCAGCCATAAAGTATATGCAAAGATTCAAAAGTCGTAAATTTTGCTTGAATAATTATTTTTCTCCCTCTAAAGTCTATTCAGATGTTGTTAAAAAGGAGATAAAAATGAAAAAATTTGTGCTTGCCATTATGGTGGTTTCTTTTCTGTCGGCTTGTGCGACAGATCCGTATACGGGAGAGAGCAAGGTTTCCAAAACAGCCTGGGGAACGGGAATCGGAGCAGCGGCCGGTGCCGGAATCGGCGCTTTGGTCGGTGGTGAAAAAGGTGCTTTAATCGGGGCCGGCGTTGGTGCCGTTGCCGGTGCCGGAACGGGTGCTTATATGGATGTTCAGGCTCGCAAACTGCGTCAGGAATTGCTCGGAACAGGCGTTCAGGTGGCTGAGCAGGACGGCAAAGTTTATCTGATTATGCCGGGGAATATTACGTTCAATACAAATGAAGCAACCATTATGGACGGTTTTAAGCCGGTTTTGAATTCGATTGCCAAAGTGATTAAAGAATACAACAAGACGATGGTTCAAATTAACGGTTATACCGACAGCACCGGCAGCAATGCAACCAATATGGCATTGTCTCTGCGCCGGGCAAATGCGGTTTCCAATTATCTGCGTCTGCAGGGTGTTGACGGCAACAGAATCGTTACTGACGGTTTGGGTTCGGCAAATCCGATTGCGTCCAATGCAACGGCGGCCGGCCGCGAGCAGAATCGCCGCGTTGAGATTGTGTTGATTAATCAGCAATAGTTCTGAGGCGTTCAAAAGGGGCTGGAGATGCCAGCCTCTTTTTTTATGCTTTATCGGATAAAGCACAATCGGGCCGTTTTTTTTGGGGATGAGTAAAATATAGATGAGGACGGGAGGCGGAAATGCCTGATTTTGAACTTGAAGACAGTATCGGAAAATTGTGTGCCGGGATTGACGAGGCGGGACGAGGTCCGTGGGCCGGTCCGGTAGCGGCCGGAGCGGTAGTTATTTTAGACCGGAATCTGAATCCCGAACTTTTAGCCGGGCTTGACGACTCTAAAAAACTTTCAGCTAAAAAACGAGAAAAGCTGTATAACCTTTTGTCGGAGGAGGAAAAATCCGGAAAAGTCAGCGTCGGGATCGGGTTGGCAAGCGCCAAAGAAATTGATGAGCTGAATATTTTGCAGGCGACTTTTCTGGCAATGAAGCGCGCCGTGGAAAATCTTAAAGTAAAACCTGAATTTGCGTTGGTTGACGGTAATCAAAAACCGAAAAATCTGTCTTGTCGTGTGCAAACCGTGGTTAAAGGCGACGGGAAGTCTATGTCGATTGCCGCCGCGTCGATTGCCGCGAAAGTATATCGGGACCGGTTGATGACGACATTGGCGGAAAAATATTCGTATTATGGTTTTGAAAAAAATGCCGGATACGGAACGGCGCTGCATATTCAGGGACTTAAAGAACACGGGGCGACGCCGGAGCATCGTTTTTCTTATCGGCCGGTGCGGGAAATTGAAGAAGAACGTAAAGGCGTAAAATCTTGACAAAAAAATAACCGTGGTATGTTTGCGTAGTTTGGTTTTGATTGAATATCAATATGTTGACAGATGTTTGTTCGGGGTAAAGCGGAAGAGCGGCGGAACAGAGCCGGTTTTGGGGGCAAAATCTTCGGCAGCCGGCTGGGGATGTGTTAGTTTCGGTAACGTTTTGTATTTAAGCAATTTCTGTATAACGCAAAAAAAGCTGGTAAAAAAAACTTATTTTTGTTAATAAATTTATAAGAAATATCTCTCATACTGAGGTCATCTTATGTTATTTGGAAACCCTTTATTTGGTTGGTGAAAATGAGCAGTATGCATACAAAAAATATTCTGAACACGATTATTAACGATGATTGTGTGAAGGTGATGAATGCGATGGAAGAAAATTCCGTGGATTTGATTTTCGCCGATCCTCCGTATAATCTTCAGCTCGGTGATGCTTTGACGCGTCCCGATAATTCTAACGTCAGCGGCGTTTATGAGGACTGGGACAGCTTTGAGAGTCTGGAGGCCTATGACAATTATACCCGCGAATGGATGACTGCGGCACGCAGAGTGCTGAAGGAAGACGGAGCTATCTGGGTTATCGGTTCGTATCACAATATTTTCCGTGTCGGTTATATCTTGCAAGACTTGGGTTTTTGGATTTTGAACGACATTATCTGGAATAAGACAAATCCGATGCCGAATTTTAAAGGGACGCGTTTTACCAATGCCCATGAGACTTTAATCTGGGCTTGTAAAAACCCGAATTCCAAATATACTTTTAACTATGAAGCAATGAAAGCGCTGAACGAAGATACGCAGATGCGCAGCGACTGGCAGATTGCCCTTTGCACCGGTAAAGAGCGTCTGAAAGACAGCGAAGGCAACAAACTTCATCCGACCCAGAAACCGGAGGCGCTGCTGTATCGCGTGATTATGTCTTCAAGCAAAGTCGGCGATGTGATTTTAGACCCGTTTTTCGGTACCGGTACAACCGGCGCCGTTGCAAAAATGCTGGGCCGCAATTTTATTGGTATTGAGAAAGACGAAAATTATGTTGAAGGTGCCAGACAGCGGATTGAGGCCGTTAAACCGGTATCAAAAGAAGCCTGTTTGGAATACAGTACCAAAAAACGCCAGCCCAGAGTTCCTTTCGGGGCCGTTATTGAACGCGGTCTGCTGCATCCGGGCGACAAGCTCTATGATGCCAGCCGCAAGCATTGTGCATTCGTCCGTTCTGACGGAACTCTTACTTCGTCGGCCGGGGAAGGCTCAATTCATCAGGTCGGGGCAGCGGCTCAGAACGCTCCCGCCTGCAACGGATGGGTTTATTGGCATTTTGAAGATGAAAATAAGAGCTTGGTCAGCATTGATGAATTGCGTAAACTTGTTCGTATCGAAATCTACGGGGAGTAGGTTTCTTGTTTGAATTGAAAAAAAAGAATGCAGAAATGGCAAAAACAAAATAGTCGAAATACTCTACCAGAGAAAAAAAATACGCAAAGCGGGAGCAATTATGCCGCGATTGATTTGGGGACGAATTCGTGCCGTTTGGTTATTGCCTCTCCAACCCCGACGTCTTTCAGAATTGTTGAAACTTTTTCAAAAATAACCCGTCTCGGCGAAGGGATTATTAATGATAACGAGCTTTCCCGTCCTGCCATTAAACGGACTATCGGTGCGTTAAAAGTTTGTGCCGGTGTTTTGGATGAGTATGCGCCGATTGTTGCGTCGCGTTATGTGGCAACGGCAGCTTGTCGGCGTGCCAAAAATTGCAGTGAATTTTTGGAGGCCGTCAAAAGGGAAACCGGACTTGATATTGAGATTATTTCTTCCAAAGAAGAATCCCGGCTGGCGGTTGTCGGTTGTATTCCGCTTTTGAACCGCCATATCAAACGAGCTCTGGTTTTTGATATCGGCGGCGGATCGACGGAAATTTCTCTGGCACGGGTTACCAACAGCGGCAATACGTTTATTGAAGGTTTTGTGTCTTTGCCTTACGGGGTTGTTACCGTATCGGAGGCTTTTCCGGCGCAGGATATGACCAAGCTTGCTTATGATACCGTCATTGAGCGGACGCACAAGCTTTTGAAAGAGTTTGATGACAAATATAATATCTCTGAAGCGATAAGAAATCAGGAGATTCAGGTTATCGGCACTTCCGGGACGGTTACGGTTATCGGAGCAGTGCATTTGAATCTGGCGCGTTATAACCGTTCGGCGGTAGACGGAATTTCAATCTTGAAATCTGATATTGACAGGGTTATTGCCAAGATTAAAAATATGGGCGACGAAGGGCGGCGCAAGCATCCCTGCATCGGCGTGCAAAAGGCTGATTTGACGATTGCCGGCTGCGCGATTATTGAGGCAATTTGTTCTTTTTGGCCGATTGCCGAAGTTACGGTTGCCGACAGAGGAATCAGGGAAGGGATTTTGTTGGATTTGATGCATCATGCAAAGAATTTCAGAGCCGGAAAAAGACGCCGGTTCCGCCATCCTTACAGAAGAGGAAAAAACAGAAATGAAAAATAAGTGTTTTGCGGCAATAGATTTGGGAACAAATTCCTGCAGGTTGTTGATTGCCGACGAAAATGGAAAATATCTTTATAATGATGCCGTGGCTACCAAACTGGGCGAGGGGATGTCGCTCCGGAACAAAATTACTCAGGAGGCAACGGATCGGGCCTTGGCCTGCTTTTTTGCTTTTAAACAGGAAATGGACAAGCATAATATCAAGGCTTATCGTGCCATTGCGACCGCCGCCTGTCGTGAAGCAGAAAATGGAGCGGAGTTTGTTAAAAAAGTGTTTGATGAAACGCGTATCAAGCTTGAGGTCATTGACGGCGAAGAAGAGGCGCGGCTTAATCTGATCGGGGCCCGTGACAATGTCAAAGACAATCCGGCAAAATATATGGTAGTCTATGATTTGGGCGGCGGGTCGACCGAGATTACGCTGGCAACCAATGAAATTTCTCCGAAGATTGTGCATACGGTTTCCATTCCGTGGGGCGCCAGGAATGCCGGTGAGAAATTTAACCTCGCTTCTTATGTTCCTGAAAATGCCGAAAAGCTTCATATCGAAATTTTGAAATATACCAACGCTTTTGTTGAAAATTCAGGTTTGAGGGAGTGTAACGGAGATGTGTGTTTTGTTGCCACATCCAGTACGCCGCTGCGTCTGGCCTCGATGATTAAGAATTTCGGCAAATACGACCGGGAAGCGGCTGACGGAGTTGTTTTTACTTCCCAAGAGGCTGATGCAGCCATTGCAAAGGTTTTGAGCCTGACCCGGGAAGAAATGGCCGGTAATAAATATATCGGCGAAAAGCGTTCTTTTATTTTTGCGCCGGCGTGCGTTATTTTCAAAACCATTTATGACAGCCTCGGTGCAAAAGAAATTACGGCCTCGCTTAAGAGTGCCAAAGACGGAATTATTAAAGAGTTGATACACAATGACAAAACTGACCAAGTCTGCCAAAGCGGTGTCCGGCCGACGCGCCGTGACCGTGCATGTTAAAACGGCAAAATATCGCAAGAAATCTTCCAATCAATGGCTGGAGCGCCAGTTGAACGATCCTTATGTGGCGGAATCCAAACGTTTGGGGTATCGTTCACGCGCGGCGTTTAAACTGATACAGCTGGATGAGAAATATAAGTTTTTGGGCAAAGGCAAAAGAATCGTAGATCTGGGATGTGCGCCGGGTGGTTGGACCCAGATTGCCGTTATGCGCAACAAAGGGGCAGGGCAGGTGGTCGGCATTGATATTCTGGAGACGGAACCGGTTGCCGGTGCAACGTTGATTCAACAGGATTTTACCGAGCCGGAAGCCGCAGACAAACTGAAGGCTTTGCTGCAAGGTGAGGCAGATATTGTGATGAGCGATATGGCGGCCAATACGACCGGGCATCAGCAGACGGATCATTTGCGAACCATTCATCTGGTAGAGCTGGCTTATGAATTTGCCAAAGAAGTCTTGGCGGAAGGCGGAATATTTATAGCCAAAGTTTTTCAGGGCGGTGCGGAAGGCGAGCTTTTAGCAGACGTGAAACGCAACTTTAAAAAGGTTGGGCATTTTAAACCCGATGCCAGCCGCAAGGCGTCGCCAGAGACTTATTTGGTGGCCATCGGCTATCGGGGTAAAACGCATATAACGAGCGCCTAATGTGATTTTTTCCGAATAAAAAAATTCATGTACTTTTGTGTACACTAAAATTTTTTTTATCGTTAAAATCGCATTATTCATCTCGTTCTCTGCATTTTACTAATGTGGGAGTAATTAATACAGATTTGGCAGGGATGTTTATATCGGATTAAACAATATTTGGAAATAGAGGATGTTGGCTAATGCAGACGGGGGCGCGTTATCAGGCGGTATTGGATTTAATTGGGGAAATTTGGAATTCCGGAGTGCCGGCGGACAATATTATCAATGATTATATGCGGGCGCGCAAGTACATCGGTTCTAAAGACCGGCGTTTTATTGCCGAAACCGTATGGAATATTCTTCGTAACCGGATGAAACTTTCTTTTGATGCCGGAAGCGAGGAACCCCGCAAGATTGTTTTGCTTTATCTCAAGCATTATACGTCAGACAAACCGGAAGACGTTTTTAACGGCGGGGCATATGCTCCGGCTGTTCTTTCGGCAGAAGAAAAGGCTTGGCTGGCAGCTGAAAATGAAGAACCTTATCCTGATTATGTTGAGGCGGAGTGTCCGCAATGGCTGTTTGAAAAAATAAAAGATGTGTCGCTGCTTAAATCGCTTAATGTTCCGGCGCTGGCGGATTTCAGAATTAATGTCAAAAGCCGCGAGGCCGTGATGGAAAATATGGCGAAGGAAGGATATTTCGTCGAGCCGACGCCTTATTCGCCTATCGGGTTGCGCAGCCGGGACAGAATCAGCCTCGGCAACTGTATGGCTTATCAAAACGGCGAGATTGATGTGCAGGATGAGGCTTCACAGTTGGCGGCGATTTTGTGCGATGTTCGGCCGGAGCATAAAGTGATTGACTATTGCTGCGGTGCCGGCGGCAAAAGTTTGACGATTGCTTATCTGCTTGGCAATCAGGGACATATTTTGGCGCACGACGTGTCAGCGAAAAGGCTGGAGGCAATAAAGCCCCGGATGCAGCGTCTCGGTATCAAAAATATTGAACTGACGGATTGGGTGGCAGACAGCGACAGAGATTTCGACCGTTTTATTATTGATGCTCCGTGTTCCGGCACGGGAACCTGGCGGCGTTCGCCCGACGCTAAATTCCGCTTGACACCGGCAATGCTTAGTTCTCTTAATTCCGCCCAGAGGGAGATTTTGGAAACGGCTTATCCGAAAGTCAGGTCCGGCGGCCGTATCATTTATATTACCTGTTCGGTTCTGAGGGATGAAGACGAAGATATTATCGAGGCCTTTTTGCGGGATAAACCGGATATGAAACAGTTGAATGTCAAAGAATTGTGGGAGAAAAAAATTGGCTGTCCGTATCCCTGCCGGGATGAGCATTATCTGAGACTTTCGCCGGCGGCAACCGGAACGGACGGTTTTTTCTTTACGGTTCTTGTTAAAAGTTAGGACTGTTCCCGTTCGGCGAGTTTCTGCCCGTTTTTCTGATAAATGTAAGAGATGATTTCGGCCACGGCGGCAAAAGCTTCAACCGGAATCTCTTCATCAATATCCACAGCTTTGAGAATCTGTAATAAATCGGCGTCTTGGCGGATTTCTATGCCCTGGTCTATGGCGATTTGAATGATTTTTTCCGCCACATGGCCTTGTCCTTTGGCCAAAACGACCGGAGCATTGTGTTTGGTCTGGTCATAGCCGAGGGCGACGGCATAATCTGTGGACAAATCTAAGTCTTGATTGTCTGATATGTTTTTTGGGGTATTATGTTTTTCAGACATGGATGCGTTTCCCGTGTTTTCTCTTTTGCTTATTGTAATCATTGGGGAATGATTTGGCAAGAGGTTTATATGCGGCATAAAATTTGCATACATGAGGTTATGAGGGAAACATAACCGTATTGGGGAGAATTAAGATATGGATCTGAACAATCTGACAGTTTTTTCTTTGGCGAATCAGGATATGAAATATCTGACCGAGCGCCAGAAGATTCTGGCCGGTAATGTGGCGAATGCCAATACACCCGGATATCTTGCCAAAGATCTTAAAAAACCGAATTTTTCCGATGAGCTTAATTCTGCTCTGCAGATGACCGTTACCAATGAAAAGCATTTTACCGGACTGGGTGGAAGTTCTCTTTCCGCGCGCGTTTATACGCCCAAACCGACTCAGCCGCTGACAATTGACGGCAACGGCGTAGTGTTAGAAGATCAGCTGAACGAAATCAGCAAGGATAAGGGCGAATATACCCGGGTGATGACTTTGTATAATACTTATAAGAATATGATCAAAACGGCGGCGACCAAAGTCGGTTCATAAGAGAAGGATTGTAACAGATGGCCAATAACCTGATTGTCAGTGCAGATATAGCCGTTTCCGGAATGAAAGCTCAGGCCGAGCGTCTGCGGATTATTTCCGAGAATATGGCAAATGCCGACTCGATTGCCGGAGCGCCGGGTGAAGCACCTTACCGCCGGCAGGTCGTGACCTTTAAAAACTATGTCGACAAGGCTACCGGAGCGCATTTGGTCAAGGTTGACAAAGTGCTGAAAGACCAGTCCGAATTTGAGAAGAAATATGCGCCGAATCATCCGGGGGCCGATGCGCAGGGGTATGTGGCCATGCCGAATGTTAATCCGCTGGTTGAGATGATGGATATGAAAGAAGCGCAGCGGACTTATGAGGCCAATATGAATGTTATGCGCACGGCTCGGGAGATGAGCTCCAGCGTGTTGGATTTGTTAAGATAATTTGTGAAGGGGATTAAAACGTGACGACCAGTATTTCCAGTGCATTAAACGCTTATCAGCAGGCTTTGGGCAGAATTGGCGCAAAAACGCCGGTATCGGAAACAAAACCGGCACAGAATTCGGATTTTGGTTCCATGGTGCGGGATTCAATCGAAAATGCGGTGGAGCTTTCGCAACAAAGTGAAAAGATGACAATTCAGGGGATTCAGGGCAAGGCTGATATTCAGGATGTCGTTTTGGCCGTTGCAAATGCCGAAACAGCGTTGGAAACGGTGGTTGCCGTCAGAGATACGGCCATACAGGCTTATCAGACGATTATGCAAATGCCTATTTAATTTGAGTTTTTGATTGTGAGAAATCCGGATAGTCTTGCCTGTAAGCTGAGATTGTCCGGATTTTTTGTGCAATACGGAAGATCGCCGGATTTCGAGCCGGTAATCCAAGTCAGTAATATAGCATCTTTGTTTGTAAAAAAATTATTTTATTTTTGTGCTGTTTAAGCATAATTACTGGCACAGAAGGACTGCACCTTGCATAGCTTTCAGGCCGCTGTTGCTAATGGAGCCATAGAAGCAACTCTTGATAACAGGGGTACCTCCGGCTGCTTGGCAGCTTGCCTGCATATCATTACAATCAGGGAATCCTCTCTGTTTACAGCTTATATAGCAGCTTTTGCCATAATAACTCTGACAGTAGTAGTCATTAGAGCTTGACGTTCCGCCACTATATCCGCAGTAATTAGTGTATCCACAGCACTTTCCGCTTGTCGGGACGGAAGGGGATTCATTTTCACTTGGATCGAAACAAAAATATTTACTGGTATCAAACGGACATTTAACGCCGCCGTTCGGACATTCGTCGGCAGTATATATGTATCCCATTGTTTCACAATCCGGCGTTTGGGTGCAGGCCGCTAAGGCATAACCGGAAGTAAGAGCGGTGCAGCATAAGACGCTCCCCAAAATATATTGTTTCATCATTTCTCTCCCGTCAAAACAAACACATAGGGAAATTATATCACAGCTCAAGTGAATAGTCAGCACATAATGAAAAGTATAATGGATATTTTGGCTAGAAGTTATAAAAAACGCCCCGTTTGGGAGCGGAGCGTTTGCAGGAAGTTTTTCTTTTGGTTTTTAAGCAACTTTGTTTTTAAGTTCCTTATCAACCAGATTTTTAGTATCGCGAGCGATAACCAATTCTTCGTTGGTTGGGATGACGAAGGCCTTTACTTTCGAGTTCGGGGTCGTAATCATATTTTGTTCGCCGCGAATATTGTTCTTTTCGTCATCGATTTCAATGCCCAGATACTTCAGATTGGTCAAAACCTTGCTGCGGACAATCGGAGAATTTTCACCGACGCCGGCCGTGAAGATGATGGCGTCAACACCGCCCATTGCGGCAATATAGCTGCCGATGAATTTTGTGATGGTATAAACATAAGCTTCCAAAGCATCAATTGCGCGCGGGTTGCCTTTTAAATATTCTGCTTCCACGTCACGCATATCACTATGTCCGGCCAGACCCAGCATACCGCTTTCTTTGTTCATCAGCGTGTTGACTTCATCGGCGGTCTTATTCTGATATTTCATAATATGCAGCGGGATGTACGGATCCATATCACCGGTGCGGGTTCCCATGATAATGCCGCCCAACGGGGTAAAGCCCATGGACGTGTCAACGCAAACGCCGTTGTCTACGGCAGAGATGGAGGCACCGCTGCCAATGTGGCAGGTGATGAATTTGCCCTTGCGTCCCATAAGTTTGGCAGCTTCTTCGGCAACGTATTGGTGAGACGTCCCGTGGGCGCCGTATTTGCGGATTTTGTGCTGGGTATATTGTTCCAGCGGCAGACCGTACAGAAAAGCTTTTTTCGGCATGGTCTGATGAAATGCTGTATCAAAGGTTACAACCTGCGGCGTTTGCGGCAGAGCTTTTTGAACGGCACGAATGCCCAAAACGGCTGCCGGATTGTGCAGCGGCGCCAAAATGGACAAGTCTTCAATCTCTTTGATGACTTTTTCATCAACTAATGTGGATTTTTTGAATATTTCCCCGCCGTGAACAATGCGGTGTCCGACGGCTTTAATGTCGTCAAGGCTGTCAATAACGCCGTCAAGCAGCAGGGCAAAAACTTCCCTTAAAGCCTCATTATGGGTCGGGAGTTTGACATCAACCGTTCTTTTTTCGCCGTTGGCATATTTTATACCGACAAAAGAACCGGGAATTCCGATGCGCTCGGCGTTGCCTTTGGCAATGACTTTATAGTTATTGCCTTCAACGTCAAACAGCTGGTATTTGAGCGTGGAAGAACCGGAATTGAGTACTAAAATCTTCATCTTGTTATTTTCCTTTTATTTTTTGACAGTTTGTAAAACGGTAATGGCGACAACGCTGACGATGTCTTCGGCAAAGCAGCCGCGGGACAAGTCGTTAATCGGTGCGTTCAAGCCCTGGAGCATCGGTCCGTATGCTTCGGCACCGCCCAGGCGCTGCATTAATTTGTAAGAAATGTTTCCGGCGTCAAGGTTCGGGAAAACCAGAACATTGGCATGACCGGCAACGTTGCTGCCCGGTGCTTTTTTGGCGGCAACGACCGGAGCCAGAGCGGCATCGGCCTGCATTTCGCCGTCGAGTTTGACGTTTTTGCCCGGGTATTCTTTTTCAAGCATTTCTTTGGCGATTTTGACGGCGCGTTGTACTTTTTCAACAGACTCGCCTTTGCCGGAACCGTAAGTGGAATATGACAACATGGCAACATTCGGTTCAATGTCAAACTGCAGAGCGCTTTCAATGCTTTCCATGGCAATATCGGCCATTTCTTTGTCCGTCGGGTTTAAGGTAATGGCACAGTCGGAAAAGACATAAGGTTTGTTGTTGCAGACCATAATAAAGAAAGACGATACGCCGCGGTCTTTGCGGGCAGATTTGATGATTTGCAGTGCCGGGCGGACAGTATCAGCCGTTGAGTGATTGGCGCCGGAAACCATGCCGTCGGCATCGCCGTTTTTGACCATCAAGGTTCCGAAATAGTTATGATTTAAAACGGTTTTGCGGGCGTCTTCTTCCGTCATGCCTTTTTCTTTGCGCAAATTATATAACAATTCGGCATAAACCGGGAGCTTTTCCGATTTTGCCGGGTCAATCAGCGTAATGCCTTCCAGACTCCAGTTGTTTTTGGCAAAATAAGCGCTTATTTCTTCAATATTGCCGAGGATGACCAGTTCGGCAACTTTTTCTTCGCGGATAAGGTGAGCCGCTTTTAAAACGCGTTCGTCTTCGCCTTCCGGCAAAACAATGGTTTTGTGGTATTGGCGGGCTTTGGCAATCAGACCGCCGATATAAGAATCTTTCTGCATCGTTCTTGTCCTTGATATGTTTTTGTGAATTTTTTTATTTGTTTACTCTCTTATTTTTCAAAAGTCTATTAAAAATGTAAAATCTTTGGAAAATATATTATAAAAAAATTGCTTATTTAGAATAATGTACTAAGATAGGCGTCATCTGAAACACTATTTGGCAGAAAAGGGGAAATTATGGAAAGAACTTTATCTATTATCAAGCCTGACGCAACAACCCGGAATATTACCGGAAAAGTTAATGCAATGATTGAGGAGGCCGGGCTTAAAATTATTGCTCAGAAGAGAATCCTGCTTTCTAAGAAACAGGCGGAAGAATTTTACGGTGAGCACAAAGGCAAGGTCTTTTTTCCGAATCTGGTGGAGATTATGACTTCGGCTCCGGTTGTCGTTCAGGTTTTGGAAGCCGAAGATGCTGTTGCACGGTATCGCAAAATTATGGGCGCGACTAATCCGGCCGTGGCAGAAGAGGGAACTATCCGCAAGACTTTTGCTTTGTCAATCGACCGGAATACCGTTCATGGTTCCGACTCCTTGGAAAGTGCTGAAAGGGAGATTGGTTTCTTTTTCAGCAAAGTCGAAATTTTTGAGTAGGAGCGGGATTTTGCGGCGTTTATGTCTGATGTTGCTGTTTGGTCTGGGGCTGCTGGTTCGTCCGGCAGCTGCTGCAGATTTGTATGCTGTTAACGTTTTGGTGGATGTAACGGATGTTAACGCTTCCGTGGCCAGAGAAAAAGCAATGACCGAGGCTAACCGGCAGGCTTTTGAGCTGGTGTTGAAAAAAATTACGACTCCTGACAACGTTGCCCGGATTATGACGCTTAACGACAATCAGATATTAAACTTTATCAAAGAAGTTTCCGTTGTGTCGGAAAAGTCGTCAAATGTGCGGTATATGGCGGAATTGCGCATTAAGCTGAATGAGGAAATTGTCAAACGGTATATGGCGGAAAAGCAAATTCCGTTTATGGTGGACAAGGCGACCAGCGTGCTGGTGCTGCCGGTTTATCGCAAAGCGCCGGCAACGGCTGCCGAACTTTGGGAAGATGATAATTTGTGGCGGAAAGCCTGGGAGCGGAATACGGCATCGGAAGGGATGGCCGAGTTTGTGACGCCGGAGCCGTCTTTTTCCAATATGGAAGCGCTTGACGCCGAGAAGGCTTTGAGCCTTGATGCGCGTTTGTTCGGCTGGCTTGCCCGTCAAAACCGGGTGAGCGATGTTTTTGTGCTGGAAGCGACCGAACATGCCGGCGGGCTGCAAGTGCAGATATATTCCCCCAACGGTGAAGGAGGTCTGCTTGAAACTTTAGACGTTAGCGGAACGGCCGGAGACGATGCGCTTTATGATGAAGCCGTTCGTCAGGCCAAAGTCAGAATCGCGGCCAAAATTAAAAGTCAGAATATTTCGGAATCCCGGAAACAAAGCGAAATTACGGTCTTGTTTTTGTATAAAAGAATCCGGGACTGGCTGGATTTGCAGAAACAGCTTTCTGACATTCCGTATGTTAAGAAAATTCAGGAAGAGGCAATTGGCGACGGCAAGACCCAGTTCAGGCTTGTTTTTTCCGGAAGTCTTGACCGTTTGAACCAGGCATTGGCGCAAAAACTTTTTGTTTTGAAAGACTATGGCGGTTTTTATGTAATTGAATCCAGCTATTAGAGGAAGGGAAGATGGCAGTTTTTTATCCGAAAGAGAATCGCAACTGGATGTTTTGGCTGGTGTTGCTGGCCGTGTTCGGCGTTTGTGTTTATGCCCTGCGTTCCGTTTTGCTGCCGTTTGTGGCCGGCATCATTATCGGTTATTTGCTGGATCCGTTTGCAACGCGTTTTCAAAAGCTCGGAATGAGCCGGACCTGGGCCACGCTTATCGTGATGTGTCTGGTCGTGATTTTTCTGGTGCCGGCGCTGGTGCTGCTTATCAGCGTTATTGACGAGCAGATTGGGCGTTTTATTGAGACTTTGCCGCAGTATGCGACTTCTTTGTCGCAAAAACTTGAACCGTTTTTGGCGGATTGGAAAGATAAATTTCCGGGGCTTGATCCGGAAAAGGTCAGAACATATCTGCGCAGCAATCTGGCGAACGGAATCAAAATCGTGCTGGCGATTGTGCGTAAACTGGTAACTTCCGGCTTTGCATTTTTTAACCTTTTGTCGCTGTTGCTGATTACGCCGGTTGTGGCCTTTTATATGCTGCGCGACTGGCACACTTTTTTGAGTAAAGTTGACGGTTTGCTGCCGAAAGTTTATAAAAAGTCTATTCGCCAGATGGCTAAAGAAATCAACAGTATTTTGTCCGGATTTATTCGCGGGCAGCTCAGCGTTTGCGTTATCCTCGGAACGTTTTATTCTGTCGGCTTGTATCTTGTCGGTTTGGAGCTGGGGGTTTTGGTCGGTTTTCTGGCCGGGCTGATTTCTTTTATTCCGTATGTCGGCAGTATTTCCGGTTTTGTGGTCAGCCTGGCGATTGCGTTTGCCCAGTTTGATAGCATCGGGCCGGTTTTGCAGGTGGTTGCCGTCTTTATGGTCGGACAATTCTTTGAGGGAAATTTCCTGACGCCAAAGCTGGTCGGCGAAAATGTCGGGCTGCATCCGGTCTGGGTGATGTTTGCTTTGTTGGCCGGCGGTGTTTTGCTGGGTTTCCTCGGCTTGATGATTGCCGTTCCGGTGGCGGCGATTATCGGTGTGCTTGTCCGGCATGCTATTGAGAATTATAAAAAGAGTTCCCTTTATCTGGAATAATCAAAATCCCTTAACCTTAAAAGTTAAGGGATTTATTTTTGTGTCGAACAAGATTATTGACAAGAGAAGACAGCGGCAAAGTCGACTGTGTGATCGGTATAGGGACTGGTGCATGCTAAGAAGACCGGTGTGCTGCCGGAAGTACGACAGTTGTTTTGTATATCGGGACAATCAGGAATATTGTAGCTTTTACAAGTTTCGTAGCAATTTTGACCATAAATGGTTTGACATTCATTGTCATGAGAGTTTGATATTTCATTGTACCCACACTCATCTGTATATCCGCAACAGTAGCCGCTTGTCGGGACGGAAGGGGATTCATTTTCACTTGGATCGAAACAAAAATATTTGCTGATATCAAACGGACATTTAACGCCGCCGTTCGGACATTCGTCGGCAGTATATATGTATCCCATAGTCTCACAGTCCGGCGTTTGAGTGCAGGCCGCTAAGGCATAACCGGAAGTAAGAGCGGTGCAGCATAAGACGCTCCCCAAAATATATTGTTTCATCATTTCTCTCCCGTCAAAACAAACACATAAGGAGATTATATCACGACTCAAGTGAATAGTCAATATATAATGAAAGGTATAATGGGAATTTTGGCTAGGAAAATTTGATTTTAATGAATCGGGAAAATAAAAAAGCTTCGCTGCCGATGACAGACGAAGCTTTTTTATTTGATGCTTATTTATTAAAGTTTATTTGCTGTTTTCTTCAGCTTTTTTAGGCGTTTCTGTTTTGGATTCTTCTTTTTTGATTTGGTTGAAGAATTCGTGTTTTACCTTGTCTCCGACTTTAATCTGATGTTTTTGAACATCACCGGCATTTACTTCGATAACAGCGCGAACCGGAATGCGAGAAACAATTTTGTATTCGGTCAGAGCTTCGGCATTTTCATAAACCTGCGTAATTGTACCGTCAGGTGCGATGAAGATCATATCCAGCGGGAACTTGGTGTCTTTCATCCACATTGCAACGCGGCGGACGGGATCAATATTGAAGATCATACCATGATCGGCAGCCAAAGAATCTCTGTTCATCAGTCCGGCTTCTTGTTCTTCACGGGTATTAGCTTCTTCTACGGTATAGTTGACCGGGCCGTTTTGTGTTTCAATCGTCAAAGGTGTTGTTTCGCTTTCTTGTTTTGAGCATCCGGCTACCAGCAATAATGCGAAGAGCACTCTAACTAATTTCTTCATGTTTTTCTCCTTCCAAAAAATAGTTTTAATTCCCGCCGTTTGTTAATCTTCGCGGCTGCCACTTGGAGACGACAACCGGGCCGTTTTGGGAAATTAAGACCTTTTTTTCAGTTTCTTTGCGTTTGGTTGTCTGTTCTATTTTACCCGGAGATTTTAATTTTTCAACCAAAGAATTGATTTCTACAATATTTTTTGTTTCGGATGGGTATTGTTCCGGGTAGGAAGTCTGGCGTTTTATCAGGTCGCGGAGCTGTTTCAGACTCATTGCTCCGTAGACTTTCCATATCTTTTCCAAAAACGTTGTTACGTCATTTGGAAGCCGACTCGTCGACAGCATATTTCTTCCGTTTTGGAGCAGGCGCTCAATATTCGGTTCTTTGAAGCCGTCTTTATTGACGATAAAAAGGCTCGGCATTAATATTTTGTCCCGGTATTGCTGGCTGAAGTGAAATTGCGCCAGAAACAAAAGGTTTTGAAGTTTTTCGTTTTCCAAAAACCATTCGTCTTTCTGGGCGCGGCTGATAAACCAGGCGGCAATATCGACGGAAGACTCTGCGGCGGATGTGTTCATTTGTTGTTCCTCTTGTGCTGCTGAAATTATGATTATGTTAATCTAATTAATTTTAATAAACAATTTTTTTTACGGGGCTTTTTATAAAATTTGTTTTTAATTGAGTTTTTGTACTTGTGTTATCGCTTTTTTTATTATACTCATTTAATGAGTTAGAGTTTTTTTTAAGGGTTAAAATTAATGATGCAGTATCCAAAATTGAAAATTCTGTTAGCCTCTGCCAGTATGGTCTGGGCGCTTTCTGCCTGTTCTTCCGCCGTGTTCCCTGAAATTATCGAAGAAGACGACGTAACGTTGGAAGATGTGATGAAAAAGCAGGGCAAACCGGATATTGCCTCAACAAAAGTCTTGAAAGAGGGCAAAACGCTGGGTTCCGACGAGCAAAACGTTGCCTATGAAAGCGATGAAGAAGACGAGATTTTTGCCGAAGTAACCGATAAAGACCTGGAAGAAACAGAAGATAAAGACGAGAAAGTTCTGGCTGAAAAGGCTAAGGCAAAAGCCGAAGCTAAAAAACAGGCTGAACAAAAACTTCCGGAAAAAGAAATCAAAACCGTCAAAGTTGCCGAGGCCAAAGCGCCGAGCGGAGCTCCTTTGATGAGTGACAGCGTCTTTGAAGAGACTTTGGCCGAGACGGTGGCAACGGATGCCGATAACGGTCCGAGCGTTACCTACAGGCTGGAGACGATTTATTTTGCAAACGGCAGTTCTTCGGTAGACTCTTCTTATAATGATAAAATCCGTGCCGCCGTTCGTCAGGCTAAAGCGAATAATGCCAAGATTAAGGTTGTCGGACATGCCTCGAGCCGGACAAAAAATACCGATATTGTTTCTCATAAACTGGCGAATCTGAAAGTTTCAATGGAACGGGCGCAGAGTGTGGCTGCGGCTTTGCGGCGCGCCGGGATGAAAGCTTCCGATATCTCAATTGAGGCATTATCGGACAGCGCACCGGCTTATCTTGAAGTTATGCCGGAGGGTGAGCGTCTGAACCGCCGGGCTGAAATTTATATCAGCTATTAGTTTTTGACAAGGTTGTGTAATTGGCTTTTGATTTTGAAAACACCAAATCCCTGAACGGGTGTCTGTGGAAAGTTGTTCCGTATGATGAACGCAAGGCTGAACTGCTTTCTCAAAAATTCGGGCTGCCTCCGCTGGTGGCCCAAATTCTTGTGCAGCGGGGAATCGGCCCGGACGAAACGCTTTCTTTTCTTGACCCTAAAATTCAGTCGCTGATGCCGAATCCGTTTGTGCTGAAAGATATGGAAAAAGCCGCCAAGCGGATTGCCGAAGCAATTATCAAAAAACAAAAAGTGGCGATTATCGGCGATTATGACGTAGATGGTGCAACCTCGACTTCCGTACTGCGTTTGTTTTTGGAAAATGTCGGGATTGAGCCGCTGATTCATATTCCGGAGCGTGATGAAGGTTATGGCCCGAGCGTTATGGCGGTTGACGAGTTTCTGGCGGCCGGGGCGGATTTGGTGATTACGGTCGATTGCGGCACAACGGCTTTTGAGCCTCTGGAATATGCAACACAAAAGGGGCTTGAGGTTATTGTTATTGATCATCATGAGGCCGAGGTTTTGTTGCCGAAGGTTTATGCCGTTGTAAACCCCAAACGTCTGGATGAAGAAAATCAGATTGAATATCTTAAATATATGGCGGCGGTAGGTGTTGTGTTTTTTACGATTGTTGCTGTTAACCGTGAATTGCGCAAAGCAGGATTTTATGCCGGACGTGACGAGCCGAATCTGATGAACTGGCTTGATCTGGTGGCCCTCGGCACGGTTTGCGATGTTGTGCCGCTGCTGGGTTTGAATCGGGCTTATGTTCGTCAGGGACTGAAAATTATGGCCCTGCGCAATAATCTCGGGCTAAAATCTTTGATTGACAAGTCCGGAATATCCGAGGCACCGACGGCTTTTCATCTTGGTTTTGTGCTGGGGCCGAGGATTAATGCCTGCGGGCGGGTCGGTGAGGCTTCGCTCGGCAATAAGCTTTTGTGCGCAAAAGATGCTTTTTATGCCGAGACGCTGGCAGAAAAACTGAATGAATTTAATGACAAGCGCAAAGAGATTGAGGCTTATGTCCTGTTAAAGGCAATAGAAATCCTTGAAGGAACGCCGCAGGAATATCCGATTGCCTTTGTCGCCGGTAATGACTGGCACCAAGGGGTTATCGGCATTGTGGCAGGCAAGCTGAAAGAGCGCTATAATCTGCCGGCGTTTGTAATGTCGATTGAGGATGACGAGGTCAAAGGTTCGGCGCGTTCTGTTCCCGGCGTTGATTTGGGGGCATTGATTATTGCCGCCAAAGAAAAAGGAATCTTAACCAAAGGCGGCGGGCACACAATGGCGGCGGGTTTTTCATTGAATGAAGATAAAATTGAAGAATTTCGCAAATTTGTCGGTGAATATGTGCGGGATAAAATCGGCAATGAGGCGATTGTTCCGGTGATTAATGCCGATGGCGTTTTGGATGTGTCCGGAGCAACGCCGGAGCTGGCGAAGAGTCTGGCAATGCTGGAGCCTTTCGGTGCGCAAAATCCGGAGCCGAGGCTGGTTTTGCCGCGGGTTCATATTTCTAAGGTGTCGATTGTGGGCAGCGGGCATATCCGGTGTTTTCTAACCTCTGCGTCCGGCGGCAGTCTGAAAGCAATGGCTTTTCGGATGGCCGATACGGAGGCCGGTATGGCATTGTTGAACCATCGCGGGGCGGTTTATAATGTGATAGGAACCCTGCGGCAAGACAACTGGATGGGAAGGAATGGGGTGCAGTTTATAATTGAAGACGTTTCCGGCGTTTTCAAATGAGTTTTATAGAGTATCTAAAGCGATTTAGCGAAGTTTAAAGGGTAAAAAGAAATGGCAGATTTTGAAATAAAGCAAAGGGCAGCAAACATCAGGCGAATTCGTCTGGAAAAGGAAAAGGCCGTTTTTATGAAGCTGGGGGCAAAAATCCGGGCTTATCTGTTTACCGGCATTTTGGTTACGGCGCCGGTTGCCATTACTTTTTATATGGCCTATAAGTTTATTTTCTGGATAGACCGGATGGTGAATCAGATTTTGCCGCCGCAGTTTAAATTTGATACGTTTTTGCCGTTTACCATTCCCGGCGTCGGGCTGGTTATTCTGGTGCTTGCCCTGATTTTGGTCGGTATGTTTGCTGCCGGTTTTTTGGGTAAATTCTTTTTGCGTTTAGGCGAGTGGATTGTTTATAAAATGCCGCTGATTTCCAGCGTTTATTCTATGCTCAAACAGGTGTTTGAAACGTTTTTTTCCAACAAGGCGCGTGCGTTCAGCAAAGTTGTGATGCTGGAATATCCCCGCAAGGAAATTTGGATTTTGGGTTTTGTCAGTTCTTCTACCAAAGGTGAAGTCAGCGAAAAGTTTGATGAGGAGATGCTCAATATTTTTATTCCGACAACGCCGAACCCGACTTCCGGTTTTTTAATCTTCGTGCCGAAAAAAGATGTGATTGAACTGGATATGAAGGTGGAAGAGGGACTCAAGTTTGTGATTTCCGGCGGATTGGTCGAGCCCAAAGCTCTTAGAAAAAAGGCATAAATTGTCGTATTCCCTGCCGGATTGAGGAAAATTTGCCCAGGTGATAAAAAAATGCTTGATTTATTTGCAGAACTGAATTAGTTATGTTGCTTGTACATATGATGCGGCCGTGGCGAAATTGGTAGACGCGTAACGTTGAGGTCGTTATGAGCTAAGCTCATGGAAGTTCGAGTCTTCTCGGCCGCACCACTAATAACAAAAAATCCCCGTCAGGGGATTTTTTGTTATGTGGGTGGCGGAGAAGACTATGCCGTCAAAGATGTAACGCTCGCTACGGTTGCTGTCGCTTCCCTTGCTTGCTAACATCTCAACGATTGGTTCGAAAAAAATCAACGTTAGTTGATTTTTGTTCTCCCAATTCTCGGACCGCACTAATAACACAAAATCCCTGTCAGGGGATTTTTTTGTTATGTGGGTGGCGGAGAAGACTATGCCGTCAAAGGTCGGAAGGCCGACGGCCGTCAGTTTGTTCAATGCCTTAGAGGCCGTGATGCTCCGGCGTGGTTGTGAATGACAAGGTGCTTTGAATTGTTTGTCATTTGGGCACATTATTTTTTCAGTCATCCCCGGGCTTGACCCGGGGATCGATAAAGAAATAAGCAGAGTGCTTGTTGTGAAATGGATTGCCGGCTCAAAGTTCGGTAATGACAAGAAGAAGCCATATAGTTGATTTGGATCCCCGGGTCAAGCCCGGGGATGACTGAAAAAATAAAGAGTCCAGGGATGACGAAAGAAAAAAAGAGTCCGGGGATGAGAAAAATGGCCAGGGGATGACGAAAGAGAAAAAAGAAGATGACGCAATAAAAACAGCTGGGGATGGCGAAAAGAAAAAAGAGTTCGGTAATGACAATAAAAAGAGACTGTTAATGATGAGGAACGGAAAGGAGAAGAGAAGAAAAGAAAGGAAAGGAAAGGAAAGGAAAGGAAAGAGAGTTTATGGGGAGAAATTTTAGGAACAAAGCAGAAAAGCCGGTTTCTGTGTATAGTTTTATTTTTTTGTTTTACGGAAATTTTGTTGTCGATTAAAAATCGTCTTAACCATGATTATTTTCTAACAAGGTCAAAAACAGGGAGGGATGATGAAAAAGAAGATTAAAAACAGCAAACCATTCCTGAAAAAAAGAAAAAAATTTAAAAAGGTCAAGCAGACAGGAACTATTTTGGGTTTGGGGCCGAAGATGGTTAATTCCATCATTTTGGCTTTGGAAGAAGATGATAAAATTCATGTCCGGAAGATTGTCGAGGGCTTGTCGGAATATGACCTGGCCAAGCTGATTGAAGTTTTGGACCACAATCAACGCCGACAACTCATTGAGATCCTTGGTTCGCACATTAATCCGGACGTTTTTCCCGAATTGAACGAGGTTGTTCAGGAGCAGGTCATTGACAGTTTGGATGAGAATCAGATTGTCCATATCGTCAATGAATTGGACTCGGACGAGGCGGTTGAGATTTTGGAACATATGGATGATGACGAGCAGAAGCACATCATCAGCCGCCTGTCTCCCGAGCTCAAACAGCAGGTCAAATCCTCGCTTTCTTATCCGGAAGATTCCGCCGGGCGTATTATGTCGCGCGAGTTTGTCAGTATGCCGGACAGCTGGACGGTTAGAGAAGCGCGGAGTTATTTGCTGACGGCTGATGAGCTGCCGGACGGCTTTTATGATATCTTTCTGACGGATGAACATTTGCATCCGACCGGACAGATTCCGCTGGACAAGCTCTTGCGTGCCAAACCGGGCGACAAGCTTTATGACATTATGGATTGCGAGGTTGTGCCGGTTGATGTTTATACCGATCAGGAAGAAGTGGCGCATATGTTTCGCGAATACGGCTGGATGTCGGCGATGGTGGTTGATGCCAAAGGGCGTTTGGTCGGTGCGATTACGATTGACGACGTTGTTCACGTTATTCATGAAGAGGCTTCTGAAGACATTATGCATCTTTCCGGTGCGGAAGAGGGCGATGTTTATAAGCCGGTCGGTGCGATTTTCAAATCCAGAATCTTGTGGCTGGTTACCAATTTGTTTGCGACGCTTGTTGCTGCCTCGGTGGTAAAGGGTTTTCAAGATGTGATTGCCCAGATTTCGGTTTTGGCCGTGTTGATGCCGATTGTCGCCTCTATGGGCGGAACAACCGGGAACCAGACGCTGGCAGTGGTTGTGCGGGCACTGGCGACCAAGGAACTGACATCGCGCAATACGCTTCGGATGATTGGCAAAGAGTTTCTGGTCGGGTTGTGCAACGGGCTTTTGTTTGCCGGGCTGATTGCTTTGATTACGCATATCTGGTTTCCGGATCAGATGGTTATCAGTGCGATTATCGGTATTGCCATGCTGACGAATTTGACAATTGCCAGTCTGGCGGGAATTTTGATTCCGCTGACGCTTAATAAGCTAAAAGTCGATCCGGCGGTTTCTTCCGGCGTTTTTCTGATTGCCATTACCGATTCCGGCGGGTTTTTCGTCTTTTTAGGTTTGGCCAAGCTGCTTTTGCTTTAATTTTTATATGCATATGTTTATATAAATGCTTTATTAGTGCCGAATTTTCGCTATAATGCCTTATTGTCCGAAAATAGAGAACAGGAGATTTTTGTGTTATTAGGTTTGATTGCGGCCGTTTTGGCGATTGTTACCGACCAGCTTTCAAAGTATTTGGTTTTGAATTTTGTGGTGGATGAGTATTCCGCCATTGCTCTGACGCCGTTTTTTAATGTGGTGCGGGCATGGAATACCGGGGTTAGTTTTTCTATGTTTAACAACGGCGGGATGACCGGAATTATCGGGCTGACCGTTGTGGCGCTGGTTATCGTGGCCTTTTTGCTGAATTGGCTGCGCAAAGAAAACAGCAAGGTTGTGCAAGTTGCCCTCGGGTTGATTATCGGCGGGGCAATCGGCAACGTGATTGACCGGGTCAGGTTGGGCGCCGTGTTTGATTTTCTGGATTTTCATCTGGGAGACAGCCACTGGCCGGCGTTTAATGCCGCAGACAGCTTTATTTGCATCGGTGCGATGATGATTATTGTGCACGGACTTTGGTCTAATGAAAAATCTGCAGAGGAGAAGGCATAATGAAAAAATTTGGTCTTTTGATTTCGGCGGCGGTCGTTTGTGCCGCGTTGACGGCCTGCAATGCGACAAAAGAGAGTTTGGGCCTGAGTAAAAAAGCGCCGAACGAATTTATGGTTACGACCAAGGCTCCGTTGTCTTTGCCGCCGGAATATAACCTTTTGCCGGTTGCCGGTGATAATTATAAGGTTGAGCAGCAGGAATATCGGGAAGCCGAAACCGAAGATTTGACCGGCGCCGAGAAAAAGCTGTTGGCCAAGATGGAGAGATAGGCCGTTTTGTTGAAAATTTCTGTTAAAATAGCCGCTCTGGCGTTAGTCTTGTGGAAGTTTGGCCCGGCTGAGGCCAAGCTTTTTAACGCTTCGGAATACCGCTTGGACAACGGTATGCAGGTGGTGGTCGTGCCCAATCACAAGGCGCCGATTGTTAAGCATATGGTTTGGTACAAGGTCGGCAGCGCGGATGAGAAACCCGGCAAAGGCGGTGTGGCTCATCTGTTGGAACATTTGATGTTTCGCGGTACAAAGCTGATTAAAGGAACGGAGCTGAACCGCATTACCGAAAACAACGGTATGGAGGCCAATGCTTTTACCGGGCAGGATTATACGGCTTATCATCAACTGATGGATATCAGCCGGCTTGAGCTGGCAATGTTTATGGAAGCCGACAGAATGCGCAATCTGAATTTTTCCGATGAAGATTTTGAGCTGGAACGCGATATTGTCTATCAGGAGCGTAAGCAGGTGGTGGAGAATAATCCGGCTTCGGTTTTTGCCGAGACGATGCGCAAGGTGCTGTGGCAGGATCATCCTTATGCCCGGCCGGTAACGGGTTCGGTGGAAGAAATCAGATCTTTGAAGCCGGAAGACGCGCGGGCGTTTTATAAGCGTTATTATGCGCCGAATAATGCGATTTTGGTGCTTTCCGGCGATATTGAGCCCGGGGTGGGGCTGAAACTGGCAGAAAAATATTACGGTGAGGCCGAGGCTTTTGACGGTTTGAACAAAAATAAAATCAAAAAACCGGCCGGGGAATTTTCAGCCGTGTTTGAGATGGAACTGCCGGCAGTTAATTCTGTTCGTTTGAGTAATATTTGGCTGGCGCCGTCGGTTAATTCGCCGGACAAGCGGGATATTTATGCTTTGAGCGTGCTGTCTAAGTATCTGGGTGAGGGCAAGACGTCGAAACTTTATAAAAAACTGGTAACTGAGAAGAAACTGGCGTTGGCTGTTGACAGTTCCTATGACTATGCGGTTCGCGGAACAGGGACTTTTACGCTCAGCGCAATGCCGAAGGAAGGCGTATCCGCGCAGAAAATGCAGCAGGCGCTGAAACTGGCTGTCAGGGAGGCGCTGGATGAGATAACCCTGGATGAGATTTCCAGCACAAAACGCCGGATGCTGGCCGGGCTGGTTTATTTGAAAGATAATCCCGGCGATGCGGCGATGATTATCGGTTCGATGATGAGCGCCGGTATGACATTGGAAGAAATAGAGGCTTTGGCAGATTCTCTGTCGGCTGTCGATTATAAAGACGTTAAAGCTGCCGGAGAAAAACTTTTGCTGCAAAAACCCCGTGTTGCCGCTGTGGTTAAGCCGAAATCCGGGGAGGGAAAATAATGTTTAAGAAAAGACGCAAAAATCCTTTGTCCGGTATTTTAAAGTTGGGCGTTGCCGGTTTGGCTTTGTGGGGCGGGTATTGCCTGTATCAGAATGCTTTCTCATTTAATCCGGATAAAATATTAGAAAATTCAATACTTAAACGTCGTAATTTTGAGACAAAGGTTGAAGAAATCATTTCTCCTCAAAAACAGATTAAAGCCTATTTGTTTCAGGACAGAACCAATCCGATTATCAGTTTGAGCTTTATTTTTAAAAATGCCGGGCTGGCGACAGATGATGCCGATAAAGTCGGAATTGCCAATATGACGGCGGCTTTGCTTACGCACGGCGCCGGGGATTTGGACAACGTGGCTTTCAGCGAGGAATTGGAAAATAATGCCGTCGGGTTGAGTTTTCAGGCGGATAAGGATGATTTTACCGGTACGCTGGTTACGACAAAAAGCAACAGAAAAAGGGCTTTTGAGCTTTTGAAGATGGCTTTGACCGACCCTCGTTTTGACAATGCCGAGGTTGAGCAGGTGCGGGCGCAGCTCCTGATGGCGCTGAAACAGCAGCAGGAGCGTCCGGAGCGGGTTTTGGAACTGGTTTTTGCCGAAGAATTGTATAAAAATCATCCGTATGCCAGAAATCCGATTGGCGAAAAGAAAGATATTGAGCGGATTACCCGCAGCCAGCTGAAAGAGTTTGTTACGCGGCATTTCAGTCGGAATAATTTGATTGTCGGGGCGGCCGGCGATATTGATGCCGAGGAGCTCGGCTCCGTGCTGGACGAGGTTTTTGGGGCGTTGCCTCAGGGCGGGCAGATTAATTTTGTGCGGCCGGCGGAAACCGACTTTAAGGCCAGAGATGTTAAAGTTTCGTACGTTTCGGCTCAGAATATAACCCGTTTTGCCGCTCCCGGTGCGGAACGGAATCATCCGGATTTTTATCCGTTGTATATTGCCAATTATATTTTTGGCGGAGCAGGGCTTAATTCGCGCCTTAATCTGGCAGCGCGGGAGAAACAGGGGCTGACTTACGGGATTTATACCTATCTGAGCCTGGCAGACAAATCGGCGCTTATCAGCGGCGGGTTTTCTTCAACGCCGGAAAATTTTGCCAAAGTGAAAGAGATTTTGCTTTCCGAATGGCAGCGTTTTGCGGAGGAAGGCGTGTCGGCAAAAGAGCTTGAGGAGGCAAAGAGTTATCTGATTTCATCGTACAATCTGCGTTTTGCCGCCATTGACGGCATTGCCGATATAACGGCTTATATGCAGAAGGATAATCTCGGGATTGATTTTTTGCAAAAACGGAATGATTATGTGCGTGCCGTTACTTTGGAAGATATAAACCGTGTGATAAAGAAATACTTTAATAAAAATAAATTAGTCTTTGTAAATTTAGGAAAATTTTAATAGCAAAGGAGCTTTGGACTATGAGAAAAGAAGTTAATAAATTTAAATATTGGAAAAAGTTGGCTTCTCATTATAAAAAAATGAAGAAAGTTCATATGCGCGAGTCGTTTGAGAAAGATGAAAACCGGGCAGAAAAATATACAATCAAGCTGGATTCAATGCTTTTGGATTATTCAAAAAACCGGATTGACGACAAAACAATGCAATATTTGACAGGACTGGCTCGGGAATGTAAGCTTGATGCCAAAATTGAGGATATGTTTGAAGGCAAGCGGATTAATCTTACGGAGAACCGTCCGGTTTTGCATACGGCTCTCAGAAACAGGGCTAATACGCCGGTTTATGTGGACGGTAAGAACGTTATGCCGGAAATTAATGAGGTCTTGGCCAAAATGCGCAGTTTTTCCGAGGCTGTCAGACTGGGCAAGTTTAAAGGTTATACCGGCAAAAAACTGACGAATATTGTCAATATCGGTATCGGCGGCTCTGATTTGGGGCCGGTGATGGCGGTTGAGGCTTTGCGCAAGTATTGGGCAAAAGACATTAACTGCTATTTTATTTCTAATATTGACGGGACGGCTTGTGCAGAGGTTTTGAACAGAATTGATCCTGAGACGACGTTGTTTATCGTGGCTTCCAAAACTTTTACGACGATTGAAACGCTGACAAACGCCAGAACCTGCCGGAAATGGCTGGTCGATGCGTTGGGCGAGCATGCGGTTTCCAAGCACTTTGTGGCCTTGTCGACAAATGTTAAAGAAGTTGAAAAGTTTGGCATTAATCCGGAAAATATGTTTGAATTTTGGGATTTTGTCGGCGGCCGTTATTCCATGTGGTCGGCCATCGGGCTTTCTATTGCCATTGCCGTCGGTATGGATAATTTTGAACGGATGTTGGACGGCGCCTATGCGATGGATGTTCATTTCCGGACGGCTGATTTTGAACATAATATTCCTGTAATTTTAGGGCTCTTGGGAGTTTGGTACAACAATTTCTTTAACTTAAGAAACTATGTCGTTGTTCCTTATGATGAATATTTGAAATATGTTCCGGCTTATTTGCAACAGCTGGAGATGGAGAGCAACGGAAAATTTGTTTCCAATCATGATGAATATGTGAAGTATGTGACGGCTCCGGTTTTGTTCGGCGGGGCAGGAACCAATGTTCAGCATTCTTTTTTCCAACTTTTACACCAGGGAACGACCATTGTTCCGTGTGATTTCATCATTCCGGCGATTTCGCATAATGAAATCGGCGAACATCACGAAATCCTGGTGGCAAACGTTCTTGCTCAGGGAGAGGCCTTAATGCGCGGCAAAACGGTTAAAGAGGCTGCCGAGGAACTGGTTAAGGCTGGAAAATCAAAAGAAGAAGTTAAGTTTTTGAAAAAGTACAAAAGTTTTCCGGGAAACCGCCCGTCAAATACGATTGTTTTCAAAAAAATCGATCCTTATGCCCTCGGTATGCTGATTGCGATGTATGAGCATAAAGTTTTTGTTCAGGGCGTGATTTGGGATATTGATTCTTTTGATCAGATGGGCGTGGAGCTCGGCAAGCAGATGGCTTTGAGCATTTTGCCGGAATTGCAGGGGAATGCTTACAGTATGGGGCATGACAGTTCAACGGCCGGTTTGATAAAGCATATTAAGAAATTGAGAAAATAACCTGTTGAAAAGTATAGGAATTTGACAATACGCATACTGCCTAACAACTTGGTAAACCAGATTGCCGCCGGAGAAGTGGTGGAACGGCCTGCGTCGGTTTTGAAAGAACTGGTAGAGAATTCAATTGATGCCGGGGCGACTTCGATTGAGGTCACTTTGGCAGACGGCGGAAAGAGTCTGATGATTGTGGCCGATAACGGTAAAGGTATGTCAAAAGACGAACTGCCGATTGCTGTCGAGCGGCATGCGACCTCAAAGCTTCCGGACGATAATTTGTTTAATATCAATTTTTTAGGCTTTAGAGGTGAAGCATTACCTTCAATTTCTTCCGTTGCCAGACTGTCTATCACTTCCCGGGTGCCGGGAGCGGAAAATGCCTGGAAAATTGAGGTAAACGGCGGTGAAAAGTCAGAGGTTATGCCGGCCGCATTGAGCAAAGGAACGCGGATTGAAGTACGCGATTTGTTTTATGCCACGCCGGCGCGGTTGAAATTCTTAAAAACGGCAGCGTCCGAGACCGGGCAATGCGTGGATATAATGAACAGAATTGCGTTGGCCAATCCGAAGATTTCTTTTTATCTTAATGATGAAAAAGGTAAAAAAATAGCGTTGAATGCTCAGCAGGGAGAACTTTTTGATGCCAGGCTGAAACGGTTGTCCGAGGTTATGGGCCGGGAGTTTGAGGAAAATTCTTTTTTGATTGATGCCCAACGTGAGAATTTGCGCATATCGGGATTTGCCAGTCTGCCGACGCTGAATAAGGCAAATTCATTGTCACAGTATTTGTTTGTTAACAACCGCCCGGTGCGCGACAAGCTGCTTTTAGGTGCCATCAAAGGGGCTTATCAAGATGTGTTGGAACGCAACCGTTATCCGATGTGTGCTTTGTATTTTGACATAGATCCGGCATATGTTGATGTGAATGTGCATCCGGCAAAAGCCGAAGTGCGTTTTTATGACAATGCCCTGGTGCGCGGGCTGTTGGTCAGTGCTATCCGCAATGCCTTGAATCAGGCCGGGCAGCGGGCATCAAACGTTATGGATGTTTCCGCTTTTGTGCAGGATCAGATTCCCGAATTTGACATGAACGGGGTAAAACTGCCGGAAACCGCGACCTTAGAAGAAACGTCGTTTGCTTTTCAGTCCAAGCCTTTGCGGCCGCACGGCGGTTTTGCTTTTCAGGGATACAGCCGTTCTTCCGGCGGTTCGCGTCAGGCGGTTTTACCGGAACTGGAGCATAAATTTTCCGTCCGGACGGAAGAAAGCATTCCGGTGGCTCAAATCCAATCGGAAGAAGTCGGGCCGCTGGGACTGGCTAAGGCGCAGTTTCATGACACATATATTATTTCTCAGACGGAAGACAGTATTATTATTGTTGACCAGCATGCCGCGCATGAGCGGATTGTAATGGAAAAAATGAAAGATAATCTGGCGCGTGGAAAAGTTGCTTCGCAAATGCTGCTGATTCCTGAGGTGATTGATCTGAAACCGAGCGATAAAGTGCGGATTCTGGAAAATGCCGAGGAATTGGCAAAGCTTGGGCTGCAGGTTGAGGAATTCGGGCCGTCGGCGGTAATTGTGCGGGAAATTCCGGCTTTGCTCGGGGATTGTGATGTTAAATCTCTGATTCAGGATATTGCCGAGGAAATGGCGGAGTGGGGCAAAGGGTTTGAATTGACCGAAAAACTGCATTTGGTCTGTGCGACGATGGCCTGCCACGGGTCTGTCCGGGCCGGGAGGCGTCTGAATATTGACGAGATGAACCGCCTTTTGCGCGATATGGAGCGGACGCCGCATTCCGGCCAGTGCAATCACGGGCGCCCGACATATATTGAGCTGAAAATTTCTGATTTTGAGAAACTTTTTCACCGGTAAATATTTTGGAGCCTTGGCGTAAAAAAAACTCTGCCGGCAGTGTCGCGGGCAGAGCGGGCAGGGAATTTTGCCGTTAATTTTGCGGTGCGGCTTTCCAGTTTTGGCCGTTAATCAGCAAATTTTTAATTTGCGGCGGCTGGTTTGGACGAACCGTGAACAGCAGTTCGGTTATATTTCCCGGTTTGCGGATTAAATTTTCCAGCGGGCGGGCATCTCCTTCCGGGGTGAAATATTTGTAGCTTTTTTCAAAAAAGCCTGCGGGCGGGCAGCGGTTATCCGGGAATTGTGCGCAGTTTATCCGGCTTTCGTCGACCGTTAATAAAATATAATGGCCGGCAATCAGGCTGCGCGGGTCATAGCCCGAGACCGGAACGGCAATTTCGTAAGCCCGGGTTTGCCGGTATTCATAAATTCCGACGGCAGCCAAAAAGCAGAGCAGGGGCAGGAAAAGTCCGGCTAAGTATAGTTTATTTTTCATTTTTGCCTCCGATAATCTGGGTTTGATGTTTGATAAAGCGCAGCCCATAAATAAATAGTAAAATCAGTAATCCGGAAACGATTAATCCGATGCCGGTTGTCAGCAGGCTGCCGAATACCTGAATGTAGCCAATGAATATGCGGATTGCCGCCAAAATGGCTGCGGTATTGATTATGCGCGTTTTTTTCTTTTTGTATCCATAGATTCCCAAGGCCAGCAGAACGGTCAAGCTGAAGATAAAGCCGGGGAGGCTGCCGGACAACGGGTGGAGGAGCGGCGCAGACAGTGCATACAGATAGGTCAGGCCGATGATGACGGCATAAAGGTATCCGGATTTGAGCCAGAAACATATGCCACACAGAATGAGGAAGATGATGCCTGATACTATACAGGCGGCGGTTATATTTAAATCTGAATGCAGGGTGCGGGTTGTGAGTTCGTACATCAAATTGAAGTCGTTTAACAGGTCAATTTGAACAATGCTGGCAGCCAGGTTAAAAATTGTCCAGAATTTGAAAGCTTTTACAAAAGCCGGCAGTTTGGGCGAGAGGAATTTTTGCAAAAGCAAAAGAGCCGCAATCCATAAAATATTTATGCCGGCAGTCCAGAGAACCGGTGCGACGCTTAAATAAATGAACAATTTTTGCAGCCACGGCATAAGAGCCAGGTAATAACCGACGGAAAAGGCCAGTATCGGAATCCAGACAAAGGCAATGATGCTTTTCTGACTGATAATGAGCAGCGGAACGGTCAGTAGGCACCAGACAAAAGTGTATTGATATGCCGGAAACTGCAGGTGGTAGATCTGAATCAGCAAGCCGATTGAGGCCATAATGAAGGCGGCATCAAATATAATCAGTGCTTCGGACAGAGTTCTTTTTTCTTTTTGGCGGGAAATGAAGATGCCGGCAGCGGTGACAGCCAAGATGATTGCGGCGGCCGTTAATTTGGCAAATTCCGAAATATCCTGCCAGTTGGAAGAAATGACGGAAATCAGCCCCAGACCGATGCAGAAAAATGCAATATAAAGTCCGATGCTGCGGGCGAGGGTATCTATTTTGGAGGTTGTTTGTTTCATATTTTTTTGCCTTGTAAAAAAAGCTCCCGCCGTGATGTTCCGACGGGAGCGACAAATGCGGTTTTATTCTTCTTCAGGCATATCTTCGCCGGTTAGTTCGGTTGTGATATGTCCGGCATCGGCCCTGATTTTGTTCTCAATTTCCTGAGCAACATCAGGATGCTCTTTTAAGAATATTTTGGCATTCTCACGGCCTTGTCCGAGTTTTTCGCCTTTATAAGAGAACCAGGCGCCGGCTTTTTCAACCAATCCGGCTTTCATTCCGAGGTCAATCAGCTCGCCGGTTTTGGAAATGCCTTCACCGTACATAATGTCAAAATCAACGGTTTTGAACGGTGGGGCAACTTTGTTCTTGACGATTTTGACCCGGGTCTGAGTGCCGATGATGTCTTCTTTGTCTTTGATTTTGCCGATGCTGCGAATGTCAATACGGACGGAAGCATAAAACTTCAGCGCATTACCGCCGGTGGTGGTTTCTGGGCTGCCGAACATAACGCCGATTTTCATACGAATCTGGTTGATGAAAATGACCAATGTATTGGAGCGGGAAACGGTTGCCGTCAGTTTGCGCAGCGCCTGGCTCATCAAACGTGCGTGCAACCCCATATGCTGGTCTCCCATTTCGCCTTCCAGTTCGGCTTTTGGAACCAGGGCGGCAACGGAGTCGACAACCAATACGTCAATAGCGCCGGAACGAACCAATGTATCGGTGATTTCCAGAGCCTGCTCACCGGCATCCGGCTGCGAAATCAGCAGGTTTTCCAAATCTACGCCGATTTTTTTGGCATAAGCCGGGTCAAGAGCGTGTTCGGCATCAATAAAAGCGCAGGTGCCGCCTTTTTTCTGAGCCTGGGCGATGACGCTCAAGGCCAGGGTTGTTTTACCGGAGCTTTCCGGGCCATAGATTTCTACAATGCGGCCGCGGGGCATACCGCCGATACCAAGGGCAATGTCTATGCCGATGGAACCGGTGGAAATTGCTTCAATATCGGCAACGGAATTGTTTTGTCCGAGTCTCATAATCGAGCCTTTGCCGAAAGCTTTTTCAATCTGGCTCAGCGCCGCGTCCAGAGCTTTATCTTTATCCATATTTTTCTTCCTTAAAAGTAGTTTCTTTCTGCCGTTATTTAAGCAGATCGGAGATGAAATTACAATGATGCAAAAAAGTTATCCCTATTTTTTTGTTTCTGCTTTGTTCGATTTTTCGGAAGGTTCCTGACGGTACTCTCCCAAGGCTGCCGTAAAGACTGCGCCGAAGATGACAACGCCCCAGGCCAGATACATCCATACCAGAAAAATGGGCAGGGCGGCCATTGCTCCGTACAGCGTTTTATACGTTCCGCTGCCGATGACGGCAAAGGCAAAAATTTTGCGCAGAATCCAAAACAAAATCAGGGCAATGACGGAACCGGCCGCGGCATGGGCGATTTTGACCTTGCGGTTGGGAACCAGCGTGTAAATCATAATCAGAATCACAAAAGTGATGCCTGCGGGAATGAGTTTGCCGAAAAAGGACAGGTTTTCTGCTCCCGGAAGCTGATTTAGGGCATAAATGTATCCGCGCAGGGAAAAAGCGGCGCCTAAGAGCAGCGGCCCGAGCGTGATGACTGTCCAATACAGCGTGATTTTGGTGGCAATACGGCGGGGCTGACGGACTTTGAAAATAAAGTTGAAGCTGTTTTCAATGGTGGAGAGCAGCAAAATGGCCGTTAATGCAAGTCCGACGACGCCGATGGTCGTGAGTTTTCCGGTGGCGTTGACGAACTGATTTAAATAAGCGCTGATTTCCTGTCCGGCCGACGGAACAAAATTTTGGATCAGTAGCTCCTGCAGCTGGTTGCGAATGTCGCTGAAAACCGGAAATGCCGAAAAAATGGCAAGTGCGATTGACAACAGCGGAACGAGAGCAATCAGTGATGTATAGCTCAGTGATGATGATACTCTTAAAATTGTGTCATTTTTGGCGCGGACGGCCAGAAATTTTGAGAAACGGACTATTTCATCCCATGATTTTTTTATGCGGAGATTCAATGTTTGAGCCATATTTTGCGATTTCATTCAACACCCGAGAAAAAAGTTGTTTACAATAATCATTAAATTTTATATTAGATAACGTAATTAATTTCAATACATTAATTTTTTTAACCAATATGCAGAGGAAAACATTATGACATCTACTACACCTTTGATGGCTGGCAAAAAAGGTCTGATTATGGGTTTGGCTAATGACAAGTCCATTGCCTGGGGTATTGTTCAGGCGTTGCATTCCCAAGGCGCGCAGATTGCAATCTCTTATCAGAACGAAGTCTTGGAAAAAAGAGTTCTTCCGCTGGCCGAGCAGCTCGGCGGCGATACGCTGCTGTTGAAATGCGATGTTTCTGACAGTGCCAGCGTGGAAGCCTGCTTCAAAGAGCTGGGTGAAAAATGGGGCAAAATTGACTTTGTTGTTCACGCGATTGCCTTTTCTGACAAAAACGAGCTGAAAGGCCGTACGATTGATACGACTCTGGCCAACTTTACCACAACGATGCATATTTCCTGCTATTCTTTCCTGGAAACCTGCCGTTGCGCCTCTCCGATTATGAATGAAGGCGGTGCGATTTTGACTTTGACTTATCTCGGCGGTGAGAGAGTTTTGCCGAACTATAATATTATGGGGGTTGCCAAAGCCGCTTTGGAAGCTTCCGTCCGTTATGCCGCTTCTGATATGGGGGCACAAGGCGTGCGCGTTAACGCAATTTCCGCCGGCCCGATTAAAACTTTGGCTGCTTCCGGAATCGGCGATTTTAGAAAAATTCTGCATTGGAATGAGCTGAATGCTCCGCTGCGCCGCAATGTAACGCAGGAAGAGGTCGGTATGGCTGCCCTCGGTCTGCTTTCTGCCTGCGGTACCGGTGTTACCGGTGAGGTTTTGCACGTTGACTGCGGATATCATATTCAAGGTATGCTGAATTTGGATAAGGCAGTTGAAACCGGCAGAATGCTTTCAGAGTAGTATTTTGGGCTAACTTAATGCCTCCATAATTTATGTGGAGGCATTTTTTTGTTATTGTCGTATCGACGGGTTTTGAAAAATTTTTCAGAACCCGTTTTTTTGTTTATGAAACGAAATAAGGCTTGAGTCGGGGAGGGAAAAAGCTATAGTAATCTTGTTGTTTCTTTAATTTTACGGAGCATAAGATGACACAGATGACCGAACCTTTTCCGAAAATGGCAGGAAAAAGCCGGCGACGGCTTTTGAGCCTGAATTTGCTGATGAAATCTGTTACTTATGCTTTTGCCATTTTAGGTATTTTGTTTGTTTTGTTGCTGGTCGTGGCTATCGGACTGCTGCGTAAAGAGGCGGTGCCGGTTCAAGCCGTGCCGCAGCAGGCGGTGTTGTTTGTGAATTTTGACGATGCCGTTTCGGAAATCAGGGAAGATACGCTTATTTCCGATATTACCGAAGTTCCCAGCGTTAGTTATTTTGATTTGTTAAGGGCTTTGGGTGCGGCGGCCGGCGATCCGCGCATTAAAGCGGTTGTGGCCGAAGTCAGTAATTCCGGCCTCGGACTGGCTCAGATACAGGAACTGCGCAACGTTATCAAAACAATCCGCGCCGGCGGAAAAAAGGCATATATTTATGCTCCCGGCATGGGGGATTTCGGCGGCGGGACTTCGGAATATTATCTGGCTTCCGCTTTTGACGAGATTTGGATGCAGCCGGATACCGATATCGGATTGACCGGTATCAGTATTGAAATGCCGTTTGTAAAGGATTTGTTGGACAAAGCAGGCATTACGCCGGAGTTTTATACCCGGTATGAATATAAAAACGCGGTAGCGCCGCTTATCTCTAACAAATTCTCAAAAGAACATCTGGAAGAGACGCTCAAACTCGGAAATTCCATTTTTCAGCGGATTTTCGGTGAAATCAGTGCAGACCGAAAAATTAAGCCGGAAGATTTGATGAAACTGGTTAACCGTGCGCCAATCCGTTCAGATGACGGAATAGCGGCCGGACTGGTGGATTTTACTGCATACCGGCCGGATATGATTCAGGAAATTACCGCGCGTTATAAAGGCGCTGAGATTGTGAGCGTTTATGATTATCTGGCCCAACTGAAACCGGAAAAGAAAGATATGCCGGCCGTGGCCTTTCTGGTTATCGAAGGGACGATTGATACCGGAAAAAGCATCTATAATCCCGTGCGGCAGGAACTGGTCAGCGGTGCCGAGACTATTGCACAGTATTTGGACCGGATTGCCAACAATCCGCGGATAAAAGCGCTGGTTTTGCGGGTAAATTCGCCGGGTGGAAGTTATAATGCCGCTAATGAAGTTTGGTATGCGCTTAAAAAAATGAAGCAGAACAGAAAGTTTCCGATTGTAGTATCACAAGGGGATTATGCGGCGTCCGGCGGCTATTTTGTTTCTTTGGCCGGTGATTATATTTATGCCGAGCCCTCTACCGTAACCGGTTCAATCGGCGTTTTGGGCGGCAAAATCGTGCTTCAGAATTTGTGGCAGAAGCTTGGTGTGCACTGGGGGCAGGTGAATTTTGGGCAAAATGCCGGTTTGTTGACGACCAGCAGAGTCTTTTCCGAAAGCGAAAAAGCTGCCTTTAACCGTTCATTGGATGCGGTTTATCGCGATTTTACCGCCAAGACGGCGCAGGAACGCAAAATTGCGCCGGAGAAAATGGACTCTTTGGCGCGTGGCCGCGTCTGGACCGGCGAAGATGCTGTCCGGCTTAAGCTGGTTGACGCTATCGGCGGGGTTAATGATGCGATTATGAAAGCCAAAGAACTGGCCGGTATCGGAGAAAAAGAAAAATTTGAGGTCATTTATTACCCCGAGCCCAAAACGCTGGCCGAGAAATTAAACGAGATTCTGGAGAGCAGCCCGAAGGTCATGGTTAATTCTCGTTCCAAGTTGGAAAAAATGCTTGGTGACGAATGGCAGCTTTGGCAGCGTTTGCAGTATGATGCCGTTTTGCCGCCGTTGAAGGTGATGATGTGAATAAAAATGATTGAAATTTGAATCGTTTTTGAATATTCTTATCCGGTTAATAATATATGTTAGGACATAAAAATGACAATCAGTGCCGAAGATGTAAAAAAGGTGGCGTTTTTATCGCGTTTGAAAATTGAGGAAGATAAAGTCGCCGCGACAGAGGAAGAATTTAACAAGATCCTGAACTGGATCGACGAGCTTAACGAGGTTGACACGGATGGTGTGGAGCCTTTGGCTTCGGTTAACGAGAATTTTATTACCATGCGCAAGGATGAGGTTACCGACGGTAATATTCAGGAAGAAATTTTGCAGAATGCTCCGCTGAAAGAGTATGGGTATTTTGCCGTGCCGAAGGTTGTGGAGTAAAAACTTCGTCAGAGAGTTTTCTAAAGCAATTTGCGGCAGTCTCAGAAAATTCACGTACTATTTTGTACGCTAAAATTTTCTTCGCT
>CALXUP010000008.1 GCA_944391715.1 uncultured Alphaproteobacteria bacterium | reverse complement strand
GATCGATATTCGCAAAAAATAAGAGAAAGCTGAGAGCGGAAGTACGGATTAGTACAAAAGTTCTCAGCTTTTTCTTTTGGTTTTCAAATGTCATGAGTCGGTATAGTATTATAATCTTAACGAATTGGTACAAAGTGCCGGGCGGAAAATGCGGATGTTGAAAAATAACAACGGTTAAAAGGCGGCTGTGCTTTGGTTTATGTTCCGGCTTTTTCCTGTCTGTTTTCTGCGATGGATAAAAAAGTCGGGCATTATCGCCGCTATACACGAAAGACATTGCTGCGACTTTTTGAACCGGACGACTGGCAGATTGAGCAGGCCGAGTATGCCGATATTCTGGGGTTTGGGGCCGCCCTGTTTTTTAAATTTTTCGGAAATAAACACGGTGATTTAAACCGGAAAGCCCTGTTATTTTATGACCGTTTGTTTTTTCCGGTCAGCAGGGTGTTGGATAATTTGGGTGCCCGGGTGTTTGTCGGCAAAAACGTTTATGTCCGGCTTAAGAAAAAATAGCCGGAATATGTGTCAAAATGAAATTAAAAAACTAAAAAATCCAGATGGTTAGTTTTAGTACAGCGTATTTTGTCAAAAAAAGTTTAAAATAACACTGGATTTAAATCCTTTTTTGTGGTATGTTATGCCTGTCTTTAAGGGAAAAACTTCCGTTTTAATCAATTTGATTTAGATAATAGGAACAGGTGATGAATAAAAAGATTTCTTCAAAAATTGCGTTCAATTCCGGTGATTTTGTAGTGTATCCTGCTCACGGCGTGGGCAAGGTGGCCGATATTACAAAACAGAAAATTGCCGGAAGTGAGCTGGAGCTTATTGTTGTGAATTTTGACAAGGATAAGATGACTTTGCGTATTCCGATGGCAAAGGCAGAAACGACGGGTTTGCGAAGAATTTCGGCTTCTGACACGATGGATGAGGCTTTGGGCGTTTTGAAAGGGAAGGCCAGAGTAAAGAAGGTCATGTGGTCGCGCCGGGCACAGGAATATGAAAATAAGATTAATTCCGGCAATCCGGTGGCAGTGGCCGAGGTTATCCGTGATTTGTACCGCAGTGAGAATTTGGCCGAACAGTCTTACAGTGAACGCCAGATTTATGAACAGGCGCTTGACCGACTGGCTAATGAATATGCTGTTTGCCAGAATATTTCTTCTGCAGATGCGACCAAGAAACTTTTGGAAATCCTGGCAAAATAAAATAGCAAAAATTTGCAATCCGGGCCCCGTTTTTTACGGGGCTTTTTTATTGACAAAATTTGATAAATCGTATAATTTGGGCAGGAGTAAAACTATTATTAACTAAAATTATTAAATATGGAAAATTTAAGCGAAAATCAGTTAAAAGAAGTGGTCTTTCAGAATGTGTCGGCTAAAACTTGTTTTATGCCTGATGAATTTGAAGAAACTTCAGATCTTATGTATGATTTGGGGGCAGATTCCTGTGATATTGTAGAGATTGTTATTGCTTCTGAGCGTGACTTGGAAATTGTGATTTCTAATGAAGAAGTTGAGGAAATTCAGACAGTCGGTGATTTGTATGGTTTGTGCAAACAAAAACTTATGGAGCAAGGACGTTTAAAATCTTTATGATTATGGTAGAAATTGATAACAAACAGTTGGCGGCTCTGATTGAAAATGGGAGTTTCCCGATTTATTTTTATTGGGATGAAACAGCCAATAAATTTTATTGCGACACAAAAAACCAGCTTGGTGCAATTGGTTGTATTTGGAAAAATCCTTTTGAAAAAGCTGAAGATTTTTCTTCTCTTTCGGGAAAGGAAACTGAACAGGAAGTTTGTATCCGCGTAAAAACCGTGATTATGAAAACACTTTGTTCTTCGGATACGGAGGTGGTGCCGTCCGCGGTTTTAACCTGGGATCTCGGAGCTGATTCTTTGGATGTAATTGAGGTGGTTATGAGTTTGGAAAAAGAGTTTGATATACGCATACCTAATACCGTAATCGAATCTTTGAAGACTGTTGCAGATTTTCAGCGCTTTTGCGTCCAACGACTGTCAGAAAAGGCAGCAAAAAAGACGAAAGACGGAAAATAAACGCCATCTTATGCCGGAAGCAGACAGGGAGACAGTTCTTTTTTATGAACATATCCGCTTGTCCGGAAAAAGGAACGACTGACAGAAGACGGCATTTTGCCGCCTGAAAAATTATTAATCTTATAAATATTTATTATGAAAAATGTAAAAAACATGAAAGGAAATTTGACTAAATCTCAATTGGAACAAGAAATTAAACAGATTGTGGCAGACAAGTTTTGTGTGGAGATTGATAGGGTGGATTTGACTTCTAATCTTAAAAATGATTTCGGGGCAGATTCTTTGGATATCATGGAGACACTTATTCTGTTAGAGAAGAAGTTTAATATTGTTATCTTAGATGAGGAGAACAACCGGGTGCAGACCGTTGATGATATGTATAATCTGTGCCGGGGAAAATTGGAACTTGTCGGCAGGATAAATCCGGAATAACCGACTGGGACAAATGTCAGAAAGTGTGGAATAAAACGGGGTTTTTACCCCGTTTTTTTGTGCCCGGCAGGCAGATTTGAAAAAGAATCGGGAAAATTTTTGCTACAATAACGGTTTGAAAAAACAGAGAATCGGAAATTTTTCTGGGGATAAAATAGTTATAAAATTTGGAGGCGAGTTTTTTGTGAATAAGTTGCGAGTCGGACGCAGACGGCTGTTGCGAATCTTAAAAAGCTTAAATAAAAATTAACTAATCATTAACGAATTGCAAGAGAGTGCCTAAATGTTCAATGAAAGTGAGTTCTTGTTCAGCCAGACAGACGGGATTGTGGTTTCGGCCTGCCCGGTTTTGATTGATGAAGAAAAAAGCAAAAATGATGAGTGCTTTCTTTGGGGGTATTATCTGTGTATTGAGAACAATTCTTCCAGAAAAATCAGTCTGCTCGGTAAGAATTGGAAAATTACGGATGATAAGGGCAATTCTTTTTCTGACGATACCTGCGGGTTTAAAGGAGAAATTCCCGAATTGGAACCGGGGGAATGTTTTGAATATACCAGTACGGCACCGGTAGCGGCGGCAAATGCGGTTTTTTACGGCAGCTGCCGGATTAAAACAGAAGGCCAGGATTTTGCCCAAGAAGTGAAAATCCCGACCTTTTGCCTTTCAGCAGATAAACAAAAACATATGTTAGTACATTAATTGTCGTAAGTGTGAATGTAGGTGTTGTTTGCTACATACATATTTAAGTATTTGTGAATGTTCTCTTCCATTTTGACGTTAAATTCATCGAAGAGTTTTTGTACCATATTATTCCAGTATTTTTCTTTTTCGATAATGTCAGTATCTGCTGGGATGGCAAGTTCACGCCAGGCGACGATTTCTGTTTGAGCGGAATCTGTTCCGAGTTCGTCTGATATTTTTAAGACAACATTCAGGTTGGCTTTATAAACCAGACGGTCTTTGTAAAATAACTGGCCGGATTCCTCAACTTCTTCGGTTACGCTGGCGTCTTTGATGATGAAAGAGGCAATTTTGTTGCTGGAATAGTCAACGGCATCCAAGCGGTCTTTTGCCCAGAGGCGAGCAGTTTTTTCAATCGAAACCGGAAAGAGCTGTTCCACATGCGGACGTTCAAATTCCGGGATGAATTCGGAGATAACGTCAACTTTGTTGACTTTGAGTTCAATTACACCGGAATCAAGATAACGCGGTGCATTGTATTTTTCAATTTCCGGAGTGTTGTTGTTAGCGCAGCCTGAAATAAATGCCGCGACGGCCAAAATACTGAATATTTTGTTTAATTTCATCATTTTTAACGGGCCTGTGAAAGTTATAGTTACACCATAGATTAGCGTAACTATAACAATTATACATTAAAAAAACCTTAAGGTTTTAAACCTGCATTACGGGGCTTTGGCTATTGTTTTTGCAGTTCTGCCCTGTCGTAAACATAATTTTCCGAGCAGAAATGGCAGGTGGCTGAGATTTTGCCGTTTTCACACATGGCATCGATTTCTTCCGGTTTGAAAGAGGCCAATGTGTCCCGCAGCTTTTCCCGCGAGCAGCGGCAGCCGAAACGGTAGGCTTTGCTTTCCGTAACTGCGAGAGAATGTGTGTGAAACAGCCGGGTTAAAATGTTTTCCGATGTTAAGCCGGCATTGAAGACTTCATCATCTTTCAGGCTTTCCATAAAGATTTTGGCTTCGTCCCAGCTTTCGGAGATTTCTTCGTTTTCTTTAATCTTCCCTCCGATTTCCGGAATTTTCTGAATCATAATGCCGGCGGCGTACCAGTCTTTGCCTTCTTGGCCGGGTGTGTGGAAAAACAGCTTCAAATCCGTATCAATTTGCTCGGACTGCTTAAAATAGCGTAAGGCACATTCGCTTAACGTTTTTCCCTGCAGGTCAACAATTCCCTGATAAAGTTCGGTATCCGGCCCCTGATCTACGGTAAAGGCCAGAAAACCCTCGCCCAGAAAATGCGGTGCGGGTTCTATCTGGTCATCGGTTTTGCGTAAGCGCTGCGATTTTTTTAAGCGCTCTTCATCAAAGCGGGCGCAGGCTCGGACTTTGCCGTCGGAAGTTACATCGATGACAACCAGGGATACCGGGCCGTTTCCCTGAATTTGCAAAGTGAACAGTCCGTCATATTTCAGCGCCGAGGCCAGCAAAACAGCCAGAGCGGAACTTTCGGCCAAGACGGCAGAAACCGGCAGCGGGTATTTATGCTTTTCCAAAATTGTGTTGATGACGCTGTCAAGACGAACCAGACGCCCGCGAAAGGCGCCGTTATCAATGTGAAAAGATACACAATTATCAAAATTATTGTTAGGCAAAATCTTATTCCTTTGCTAAATTATAACCGTTTAATAAGTTTATAATGTATGGGCGGAGAATTTTCAAGTGTTTGCGGCAGAAGAAACAAAAAAGGTCAAAACCGTTAAAAAAATTACGTCAGTGCGGCTGAAAAATATTGCGCTTTATTATCTGAAACGGTTTGATACGACAAAGGCGGCTTTGCGGCAGGTTTTGATGAAAAGAGTGAACGAATATGCTTATTATAATCCCGGGTATGATAAAACGGAGGCAATCGGTTGGGTGGAGAATATTATCTCGGATTTTGAGCGTTACGGGTATCTGGATGACAAGCGTTTTGCCGAAAACCGTTGCCGGGATTATATTGCCGCCGGCAAGGCCAAACGCTATATTATCGGCAAACTTAAAGAAAAAGGTGTGAGCGAAGATATTATTGAGCAATGTTTTGCCGAACAGGAATACAGTGCTTTTGATGCGGCATTAAAATTGGCAAAGAAAAAGAGAATTGCCGGGTTTCGTAAGGATGAGACCGAGCGCAAAGAAATGCGGCAGAAAGATATGGGCGTTTTGGTCCGGGCCGGTTTTGATTATGATACGGTTGCGGCAGTGATGGATTATCGGCCGGAAGAAGATTGTTAAAAATAGTGCGAGATGTAAAAAAGTACTTGATTTCTTGCGCGTTGTTGTGTATGAAAGAAAAGTCCGGCTGAAATGGCCGAATAGATAGGGGTATAGCTCAGTTGGTAGAGCATCGGTCTCCAAAACCGAGGGTCGTGAGTTCGAATCTTACTGCCCCTGCCATATTTGACAAGAGCCTATTTTAGCCAGTTCTAAGATAGGCTTTCTTATTGAAATAACTATGTTTTTCCCGTCTAATAAAATTTCCGAACAGAGTAATTTTAAAATCTTCTGTTTTTGCTCATTTTTCGGAAAATCCCAAATCTGGTCTGCATGAAAATATAGGCTAGTCAAGTATTTAAGTGTTATAAAGTTCTGTTGTGCTAAGTAACTGTAGCCTAAAAGCTGCTCGGCTATTTTTTCTTTTTCTTGGGCTAGTTCTTTTATTTTTTTGCTATGTATATTCCGTGTAATACTAGCTTCGGCATACAGCTCATGCCACCGTTCTTGTTTCGTGTCACATTCAAGCAATTTTCGCTCTAAATATTTTTTATGTTCAAGCTCAATCCTATGGTCTTCATATACTAAATCCTGAAGGCAATGCGTCATCTTTTCTAACACGCCGTTAGGAAGCGATTTAAGCGAGCCTAAGGCCTGTTTTATTTTTTCAATGCCTTTCCCTTCATTTATGTGCGTACCCTTGCATTTCGGGCAAAAAAGGTATTTATAAGCGATTTTTTCTCCGCCTTTCTTTTTTGCCGCATGAATACTGATGTAAGGCGATATCATCGTACCGCATTCTTTGCATTTCATTATTCCTTTGAACAGATGTTCGTGTTTTTGTTCTTTATGATTCATGCGTCCTTCTAAAACTTCTTGGCACCGGTTAAATGTCTTCCAGTCAATTAAAGTTTTATATTGATGTTTGTAATACTCGCCATAACCGTACATCTCTCCGGCATAAAAGCGATTGCTTAAGATATTTCGTATTGTCTGTTTGTACAATTTTTTGCTTCCGGGCATTGTCAGACCTATTTCCTGTGCTTTTTTCGTTATCTGTTCTAAGTTATAAATTCCGCTTGCGTATTCTTTGAACAGAGCCGTTATAAGGAACCCCCTGTCAGGGTCAATAATAACATCACTGTTACCTTTGCTGTCTTTTACATTTAGGTAACCTACGGGTGCTCTATGAGCCCATTTCCCCTCTTTTCTCATCTGTTTAAGGCTCCGTTTTACGTTATCCGAAATACAGTCCGTATAGTTTTCAGCCATAACAACAATCATTCTGTAGCAGGCTAAATCAGAACCGTTTGTATCTTTTTCTATGACTTTATTTTCTCGCGAAAAATGCAGTTCGATTTTTCCGGCTTTTCGTAATTCTTCCAGCACCGGAACTTCTGAAACTCGTCGTTGTAGTCTGTCAACTTTATCGGAAATAATTGCTATGCGTTGTTTTTGCCGTTTTACCCAGTTAATCATATCATGAAACTGTTTTCTATCCCCCTGTGTTGAACTTTCAATAATCTCAAAAATTTTAATAATTTCAATTCCTCTACGCTCGGCGTAGCTTTTTGAATTTTCAATCTGAGCATCTAAAGAGTAGCCATCCTCTTGTTCTCTTGATGAAACTCTTGCCCAAATGATACCTTTTGTTGCTGTTGCTTGAAATTTCTTTATCTGTCTTGGCATATTGTTGTTCCTTTTTTTGTCTGTTTTTTTAATTAATGGATTGCTGGTTTCTTAAAGTCAATGAAGGCCGGAATTTAATCCAGCCTTCATTTGACAAGGTAGGTGCCCTTATTCCTTATTTTCTCGGTTATGTTTCAGACGGATTTGGCATTTTTTCCAAACATCTTCCTTAACCAACCGCTCATAATAATGGGCGTAAAGTTTTCCGTTATGGCGGAATTGCCCCATATAAAACGGATTTTGCAAAATCCGAATTATGGCTTTAGTGCCCAGAGGGTTATTCTTGACAGAAGTTAATCCTGTCTTAAGGCACCAAACAGCAAGTTGTTTAAGACTGTTACCTTCTACAAATTTTTTAAATATTTCGGCAACCAATAAAGCTTTTTGTACATCGGTATAAATCCACGCCAGCCCATATTTGTTTCGTTGATTCCTGTACCCAATGGGGGCTAGTCCCGGATAGCGACCTTGTTGGCAACAAATCAATATTTTTTCACGGGTTTCTTCAGAAATCCGGTTACTAAACATTTCCGCATCAGCAGCAAGAAGACGAAATCTGTGGATGTCTGAAGCCGTAGAATCTTTAGTAAGTACCAGATTGTCTTTAACGGCATGAAGCTGAATTTTTCCTTGCTGTCGGAGTTTGTCTAGTTCCGGTACCTCATTGAATCTACGTAGGAGCCTGTCTACCTTGGTAAAAACCAGAGCCGTACAGCCGTCACATTTTTTTATATCGTTGATCATTTGCTGAAATTCTTTTCGGTTACCGCGTGAAGAACTTTCTTTCAGCGTATAAACCTCAAATTTGTTAATGCCGAGGTTTTTGATATATTTTTGGCATATAGCCAATTGCTGTTCCGTTGATTCTTCAACGTCCTGTTTGGAGCAGGACACTCTGGTTAGCAAAATAATATGTTTTATTGAATCGTTCAAATTGTTCATTTTTTCATCCTTTTAAGTTGAATTATGTTATTTTCTTCTATTATCCTCTGAATTTCTAAATAATGCTTCATGAGCCAATCCTCTCTTGGGGTGATGTCTTTAATTTTCCGCAGCAAGTCGTAAATTGCAGGTGATAGTGTTTTTCCGGCATGGAAGCGAAATTCTCTCATGCCCATTTCACTTAAGACACTGGTTAGTCCGATGAGTTGCAGAGCTTTTAAGATTTTGTAGCCGTTGTTAAGTAGCTGCTTGAACAAATCTGCGACATTTTCATTGCAGAGATGGTGTATCAGGCACGCTTGCATAAGTTCACCCCAGTAATAAAGGTTAACCTTGCGACAGATTTCACTTTGAAATAGATTTTCAAAAGTCAATTCTGGGACGTTAACCTCTGCTTTATTTAAGGTTTGCCGAATTGTGTCTGAATTACCGAGCTGAACCTCAAAACGCAGATATTGCTCGTCGGCTAGAGATGTCCAATCAAGTAATTGAGCATTCTCACCTACAGCCCGGCGTGGGCTAAAATTAGCTTTTCTTATGTCTGCTAACTTATCATAAAGTACGACGTTCTTATGCGTTGTTAAAAAATGCAATGAATGTCCGTCATTACGGTAAGTTTTGTTGGCAGAGTCTAGGCGTTTGCTTATGTCTGCTTTAGCTAATTCTTGCAGCAGCAATGCAGGCTTTATCTGTACTTTGCAATTTTTGCCATAATCGACACGAGTGACTTTTGCCTTTCGGATGCTTTCTGGCGAAACTCTTGCTCCAAGTTCAGATATACGCTTTTGCAAGGTCTTAACGATGGTTTCAAAATCCTCATCACAAACTTCTTCAAGGTTGTTTGACGGTTGGTTAATCAGTTTCATAGCCGAAAATTCTATTCGCAACATGACGCTATATTCTCCAACGCGGCGATGAGCAGTTAATGATAATTTAGGATAATAATGTTTCTGCTTTTCAATTGCTGTCGCGTAGCTAGAGCAATTTACCGATTGTGCGTTGCCTAAATTCCATAAAGTTTCAAGATTGGGCGAAAACCGTTCAGGTTTTGTAATCTTAATGTCTTGGTATGGAATTAGCAGAATGAAGGTGTCGGCAACATTTTTTTTATTCGATTTCGTTCTCCTTTCCTGTTTCAATTAACGTTTTCAGTTCCGGTGTTTCCTGAACCGTGTCAGACAGCAGCTTAGCGATTTGGAGCAGAGCATCACCAGCCTCGATGGCTTCCTCTTCGGAAAGCTCGGGGCAGAAACTGCGAATTTCTTCGTAATATTCTTTAAGGTGTTTGCTCAATTTCCTTATCCTTTGGTTGCTTGTTTGTAGCCGCTAAGCTGTTGTTATGACAAAAGAATATCAGAAGGCGGCTGCTGTGTCATTTGAAGCGAATTGAAGAAAATCGGATGTTTTTTGAAAAAATCAGACGTTTTTCTGAACTTTTTAGAAAAATGCAAAAATTCAAAAAAAATGACCTCAAAGTTTGAGGTCATTTGGTTGGTGTTTGCTTGCTTTACTGTTTTGGCGGAATAATATCTTGAATGTGATTCCTGATTGTCCGCTCCGTTGGATATGGTGTGCGGTAGTGGTCAAAGATTCTTCGAATCTCTATTGCCGCTTGATTTAGAGTGTAACCGGCTTCTTTCATCTTAATGGCCCAGCTCCGGTAATGTTGCTTCAGTTCCAGTTTTCCGCATTTCTGGCATATAGCATCCTTCAATTGTTCTTCTGCCTTTTCAAAATCAATAGAATCGGCTCTGCACAACACATCCAATTCATCAAATTGGACCGTGATGAAGGCGAATCCTTCTGTACGAATATATATGCCATTGTCGGTTAATGACACGCAGGTCAGATTTTGGGCGACTATGCTATGTTGCCAGTCAAAATCATAACCGGATAATTCTTTGGGTAAAAGAACTCGTTTCAACGGTTCCCCTTTATTGTCGCGGATTATTTCCAGCGGGTAGCGGTGGCTAAAGAAAGAAGTCGGTGTGTTCAGTTCAATCCAGTCGTTGTACGGATATAATGCTTGGTGTCCGTTCTCTTGCGTGACCTTTAAAAAATTGTCATCCAACGAGGAGACATCGTTAATTTCGATTTTGCCGGGAATACCGTAGAGTTTCAAGAGGCCTGTTTCAATCCAAGAACGCAAAGTAACTTTTGCCGTGTCCATTTCTTCATCTTCGATGTGATGAGGACGTTCTTTATCTAAATGATACGGGAGAGGTTTTACATCATCAGCAAAAAATTCAAGTGTTTGCTGCAAACTTAACATTTTCTTTTCTTTTGTCATGCGTTTCTCCATGATTATGTGGTTAAAATAACTACAGCCATAGAGAACCAAAAAACATGAGGAATCTAAGCTGTAGAGCCAATGGGTTCATCATGTTTTCTTTTCAAGCAGCAAGACCCGGAATATGCTTGACCCGGTGGGATTTGTTGGAATCGATATAATAAAAAAATTTCATTGTCAAGAGCACTTTTAAAAGAAAAAGCAGCCCCGAATAAAAAAATATCCGGGGCGGCTTCGTTTGGACTGTTTAACGCTTAAAATTTATACTTGGCGTTAATCAAGCCTGTATGGTCTTGGTAATCCTCACGGAATTTGCCTTCATAACCAAGCGAGAGTTCGACATTGTCGTTGACTTCCGCAGTTACACCGGCACCAAATTCCATTCCGAAGCGGTCAAGAGCTTCACCTTCAACAGCATAAGCTGAACTATTAGCCAAGGTTACGACAGAATTAACGTCATCGTTAAACAGGTCATAAGTCGCGGCAATTCTGGCTTCCGGCTTAATGTTCATACCATTGGACAGCTCAAAGTTCTTGCTAACCTTAGCACCAATAACACCGGTCAAAATGTCGCTGTCATTGGCAGATACACGTTGGTCGGCAGAATCTTTATAAGCATCCTGTTTGATATGAACATAACGCAAGCCAGCTTCCGGCGTAATGCCTAAGCCGTTGATGTTCATATCGTAACCAGTCATTGCCTGTAAGCCAAAAGTTTCGACATCGTAGTCAGCTTTGACACCAACTCCGGCGACACTCTTGCTTTCTTCATAATCAGACCAGCCATAGGTCGCAATACCATTTACATACCAGTTGGATGGTTTATATTCACCATACAAGATGGCAGTATGTGTATCAACATCCGTATCACGCATGAAACCATCAATATCGGTGTTGGTATAAGCGTAACCGATACCAACTTTGGTATCATCGGTTACAAACTTCTCGGCACCGAAAGCAATACCTTGAGAATCTGCATCAAAACCCTTCGCCTTGGATGTGTCGTCCAGTTTGGATTTGTTGAACAAGCCCTGAACCCACATTGCACCACGTTTGAAAATATTATCGCCGGAAGCCATACCTTCGCCACCTGTTGAGATTGAACCACCGGTTAAACGGGTTGATACGGCACCAAAGACCTGATTAGCTGTTTCTGTCTGTGTCTTTTGAACCATCGGAGCAACTTCCGGAGCAACCGCCGTCAAAGCGTCAACATAGGCTTTCTGCTCAGCAGCATTTGTGCTGTTGGAAAGCTGTGCCAATTGTTCCGTAACTGCGGCAGCAACCGGAGAGCTGGTTGAAGCACTGACGCTGTCCCATGCCTCGGCTGTTCCGGCATTATTGGCAGAACCACCGGCATCAACTACTGCATCTGTGGCAGAACCGACAGAAGTAACATCAAAAGTTCCGTCGCCATTATCGATAAATTCATAACGGGAATTTTGGCTCAGGTTGGCAAACTTACCTTCGATTTCTACCGTATCGGAATCTTCACCATTAAATAATTTTAAGGTTGTTGTTTCACCTTTGGCCAAAGCGGCTCCGTTTAAGGTCATATTTAAATTTGTACCGTTTTCGCTGATATTAACGTAATTGGCGTGGATTTTACCATAAGTGTCTTTATCGGTTACGGTAAAGGCTAAAGTCGAATTGTCTTTGAAGTGAACACCTTCACCGGAAACGGCTTTTTCACCGCCGGAATGCAAAGTATTTGTTCCTATATCAAGCGTTGCACCTTCGCCGACAATAACGCTGGAAGCGCCGCCGTTGATTTCCTTATCATAAACCATGGTGCCTTTTTTAATTTCAAAAATATCCAAGCCACCGATTTCACCGGAAACAGCTTGGCTTAAGGTATGGCTGTCTTCAAAAATCAGGCTGGCAGCTTCAACATCACCGTCAATCTGAGCACCGGAATTTTGAAAATGAATTTTGCCGCGGTCATCACCATTAATATTGGCACTTAACGTTCCGGCCAGATTAATTTTTGAAGTGTTGTCATTCATTGTTATTGTGGCTTTATTACCAAAGGTTACAACATCAAGGTCAGAATTATCTAAATCCGGCTCATTAATTTTGTAATTTTCATAAGCAAATAAGGTTGCTCCCTCTTTAATATCCAGAGTTGCATCACCTCTTAATTTAATAGAGGTACCAAAAATAACATTACCATTATCGTAAACATCATTGGCAGAACTGCCAAGACCTACGCCGCCTTTAACATTTATCACGCCGCCGCTGATATCTGTTGTGCCTCCGGCATAGCTTGTGACGGTTCCTTCGACTTTTTCGGTATCTCTTCCGACAGAACCTATTTGCGTTTGGCCGTTTGCGTTAATTGTACCGCCGGTCATGGTAAAACTATTATTCTGGCGAAGTTCCCCCTTATTAAGGTTGATTGTCCCTCCGCTGATAGTTAATTTGTTGGTGTCGATATCGCTGTCATTATTTAAATTAAGAACAGCATCTCCACTGATTTCTGTATTGCCGTTAAAAGTGTAAATGGTGGAATCGTTTAAAGATAAGTTCCCGCCGTTTACTGTTAAATTTTTTCCGTCAGGATAATTAAGGCTGACTGTAGAGCTGTCTTTAGCTGTAACATTACCGCCGGAAATTATTACATTGTCGGCATATTCACTTTCCAGAACTGTGTCTGAATTGATGGTTACATCTGCATAAGCATTGCCAGACATCGAAAGTGCCACCAATGCCGTTGTCATTAATAAAGATTTTCTCATATGATTAGAATCCCTTCTTCTTTAATTGCAATTAAAAGAAAACCACCTGTATTAGAGGTGGTCGGAGAGTTCATCAATCATATAGTCGTAAATGATTCTTTTAACCTTTAGAACCATATTCTTTCAGAGATAGTAATATGGTTCCTGAACATTCGCTAAAAGCTCCCCGACCATATTGCTATGTATCGGGGATATATTTACTGTCGGCTATGATGAGTAGCTGACAATATGACGATGTTATATCCAACACCGACGACTATAAGAGCCGATGAAAGCCCCGTACCACTAAAGGTACTAAGCCCAGAAAAATTCTGAACCTGAATTTATATTATAAAGCCTTTTGAAGACAATCAAGCTAAAAGTCAAAAACCCTCTGGAATTTTTATAAATAAGCCGATATAATCCTTTTATAAGGGGCTTAACGTATGATAAAAGCATTAATAACATTGCTGTTTCTGACCGGATGCACAGCAATCAAGGTGCCGGCTGACTTTGTGTATAAAGAGGTTGAAACACGGGATTTTATCCTTGCCAGTTGGCAAAAGGTTACAAATCCGGCGGCTCCTTATAAAATATATATAGAAGGCGACGGTTATGCTTTTAATGCCCGAGGCAAAGCAACACAAAATCCGACACCTCGCGGAACCTTAGCTCGTGAACTGGCTTTTGGCGACAACAGCCCGAACGTAATTTACCTTGCCAGACCGTGCCAATATATTAAAAGTCCGATTTGTTCCAAAAGACATTGGACAACTGCCCGTTTCGCGCCAGAAGTTATTAATGCAGAATATGAGGCAATTAAAAATATTGTCGGTAACAATCCTGTTATTTTAATCGGATTTTCCGGAGGAGCACAGGTTGCTAGTTTGGTTGCCACAACAAAACTGGGGCTGAATGTCAAAAAAATTATAACCATTGCCGGAAATCTCGACCACTTGGTATGGACACAATATCATAATCTGCCGCCGCTTAATGAATCAATGAATTTGGAAAGCTATCGCAAACAGTTCGCCAAAATTCCGCAAATCCATTATGTCGGCAGTGATGATAAAGTTATGCCACCGATATTGGCACGTGAATTTGTCGGAAACGATGATTTAATTATAGAAGTTGATGGAGCAAGCCATAATGAAGGCTGGGGAAAAATTTATAATAAAGTCTGGAGCGAAAGATGAAAAGAGCCGTATGTTTCTTAATTTTCCTGCATTTATCCGCACCTGTTTTGGCTGCCGACAACTCAACCGTGGTTATGAATACCAAGACTTATATTTATCATAGCCCAACCTGTAAATGGGCAAAACGTTGTACCAAAAACTGTATAAAAACCACCAACGACAAGGCAAAATCACAAGGTGCCAGACCTTGCAAAGTCTGTGGCGGATAAACTCATTATATAATCTAAGTTTTATAATGAGTCCTTATTTTTCAAGCGTTACAAGACTTTATACCTGGACTTTTATTTTATACTCATTATAATTTATGATGTACTTTCAATAACATAATGAGTTTTAGAAGAAATGGCACTTAATAAACAAGCAAAAATACTTACCCCAAAACAGCAAGAGCTAACATTGGGTTACTTGGAACGGACAAGATATCCGCTCCGCAATAAAATTATTTTTATGTTGAGTTATAAAGCAGGATTACGAGCTAAAGAAATCGCAAGTTTGAATTGGCTGATGGTTTGTGATTCAGAAGGACAATTAAGCCAAGAAATTAATCTTATTAATAAAGCCTCTAAAGGTAAACAATCCGGCCGCATTATTCCTCTGCATAAGGATTTGGCAATTTTACTGGCAGAATTGTTGGCTGAGCAGAAGAAAAATGAGCATTTTGCTCTAACGAATCGGATTATCACCACAGAACGTACCAACAAGACCAGCCCACAAGCAATCGTGAACTTCTTTTATAATTTATATAAAGAAATCGGCTTCGAAGGTTGCTCCTCACATAGTGGACGTAGAACCTTTATCACCACCGCAGCAAAAAATATCAGCTTGGCAGGCGGAACCTTAAACGACATCCGTATGCTTGCCGGACATTCCACTCTTGCCACGACTCAACGCTATATTGAATACAACACCGATGCACAAAAGAAAATTATTGAGATGGTGTGAGGAAAAGGGTGTTAATCTTTAAAATTATTTTTCTGTTTTGCCATTTTTGATAAAAAACTGTGGATATCATCAATTTAATACTCAACAATTAATGCTTTATTAACTTTTTAAAATAATCAAAATTTTCGCAAATTTATCGTTTTGTCTTTGCGCAAGATATGTTTTGTATCTATATAATTTATACAGAATTCTTATAAAATAGTATTTGTTTTGTATAACATATTGAAATAACTAGGTCTTAATGAAAACAAAATATCTGGATAAAAATATGCAGTTTATATAGAAAAGTACTTTGCCACATAAGACTCGAAAAAATACTGTTAAAATATTTTCAAGTGTTCAAAAAAATAAAAAAACATGATTCAAAATAATTTTGGATTGACATGGGGTAAGTATGATGCTACCATCATCGACATAATCGAGTCTATTTATGAAAGGTTGACATAATGAGTGATTCGCTGATATCCGAAGAAGAGACTAAAGAAAAAGATATATTTGATTTGTTCTCCATAGATGACATTCCGGCAGATATAGCTGATGGAATTAACACGGATATATTTGCGAAAAGAATCATTGAATTGCTTAAATTAGCAGGAAGACCTCTTTCTGTGGATGAGCTGACAGTCGGATTTTATCGTAAATATAAGGACGAAGATGATGGGAAAAAGACAAAACGACAAATCACCCTTAAGGCGTATAATATGTCGAGGGAAGAACATCCATTAATTAGGAGTGTTGAAAACAGAAAAGGCATTTATGAGTTAATTTAAAAAGTTTTGAGGAAAAGCTAAACAGAGCCAGCTTTTCCCCTTTTGGTAAATAGAAACTGTCGTTTCTAAATCTTAGCAGATTCTATTCTACAGTCCTATTTATTAAAAATCAACTAATTTTTGGCTCTTAACAAGGAGAAATAACATGACACATAGTTGTCGTGAAGCTGCTCCTATCGGTTATCGCTGGCTCTACACAGCCAAGATTCGCCTGAAAAATGGTGTGATTTTGTATGCTAGAGACTACGGATGGAAGGCTTTTTGCTTTCTTGTACCTGATAGATAGCATCTTGGTTGGAGGATAAATTTCCTCCAACCCATCTTCTCCTATTAATAAGAAAGGAATAGAAAAATGAATAAATGTTCTAAAACTTGCAAAGTAACTAGTGCAAAAGCAGCTTCCGCAGCATCAAAAGTTCTTCGCGATGGTCGCTTTAGTAGTACCAGTAAAACTGCAGCAGGTTCTGCTTTAAGTCAGAAACCTTCTAAGAAAAAATAAGAGTCAGGGTGCCCAACTCAAATTGGGCACCCATTTAATATATTTAGAATAAGGAGTTAAATTATGTGGCCGAGAAATAGATATACTGGACCTGGTGGGGGATTATACACTGGTCCTGGTGGTGGATTATATACTGGTCCTGGAGGAGGTGCATATACCGGACCCGGTGGTGGTTTATACACCGGTCCTGGAGGTGGTTTGTATACGGGGCCTGGTGGCGGTTTGTATACGGGACCAGGAGGTGGACTGTACACAGGACCTGGTGGAGGTTTGTATACTGGTCCAGGAGGTGGATTATATACGGGGCCTGGTGGCGGTTTGTATACCGGTCCTGGTGGCGGTTTGTATACTGGTTCTGGTAAACCCTATATGGCTAATACTCCACCAAGAGATGTATTTTTAAAATATCTTTCGAAAATGGGATTTGAAAAATATATTGAGTACTTGCTTAGTCATGGGTTTTAGTAAATTCTAACTTTTTTACTTGCTCATAAATTTTTAGCAACTCTTTGTGATGTTTTCTTTGAATATCGACTAGAGTGTTCTTCAAAGAAAAATCAAGGAGTTACTGGAAATTGAAAGTCCTACTTTTAGGCATTCACTGGTACCGTAAGGGGTACCCACACTTATGAATACCCACTAGCTTAGCTGGTGGGTTGCTTTTTATTCTTTATCCGCTCTTTCAAAAATAGCACCTAAGACTTCAAGGTTTTTAATGGTTGCTTTTAAAATTCTACTTTGTGTTGCTCGAAGCGTATAGAAGTTCTTGCTTTTATTGGATTCCATTGTTTTAACAATCATTTCAACTTCTAACCCAGTATAACAACGCAATATCTTTGTAAAAGAATTGCTAAAATGCTTTAGTGCGTAATTTAATGCCTTATCGTCCAGGCAAATATAAAAGTCTTTAATCATTTTTTCTTATTTCCTTTAGCCATTGATTATATAATAAAAATATTGAGCTCAATTCGTTTTTAGAATTTTCTGAACTTGAGGATCGTCTTCTAAACTTTGAACAATAGGGTATAATTCAGTTAATTCATCAGAGTATTTTTTCCTAAGGTCATAAAGTTTGCGCTGCCACTCAAGATGAAGACGCTTTAAGGCGTCTTTTTTTATTATAATTCAATAAGTTAGTTGAGTCCGTGTGAAGTGTTGTCATAGACATCAATTCCCGCTTATTATACGGACTAATCAAAACAAAATTCTATGATTTATAAGTAGTTAATTAGATGAAATTATATTTTGTTTTGGGACGCTTGAAATAAGCAGCTAAATCATGATGAATAATTTACTTGATATTTAATAGAAATATGTATATATAAAAAATACTAAATAAAATTATTGTATCACTTAAATTATTTAAAATTATGATGTCTAAAAAAGAACATGGCTATTTTCGTATTGTTATTTGTCCGGAGTGCGGTAGAATTGCTCATCTAATCCGTCCTGGATATATTGAGTGTTCCTTTTGTGGTTTTATTCTGTATTAAAAATTTTCTAAATTTTATTTTTTTATGAAAGAATTTATTACTTTTATCATAGCCGATTTACGGGCTAATTCAGAAACATTAAGTATTATAGGAATGTTTGTAGGTATCTTTATTTGTCTTTGCTATCTGGTAAAAATGATGTCGGCAACTGGAAATGCACCTATTCCGAAAGCACCTAACAAATTAGATGAGATTTCAGAGGACATAAAAGACATTAAAAATTTGCTGAAAAAGTCTTAAAAAAATTCCGTTCCGTATTTTTAATATGGGCGGATTTTTTTTTGGGGATTTAAGGAATTAAAAGTTTTGCAGAATAGATAATTTTTTTCTATTTGTCGCTTATTGAGATTTGTTTTAGGTGAAGTTTTTCAACATATATTATGTTGAGCTTTCATAAAATGGCAATGATTTTTATAAGATAGTAGTCCGTATATTATCCTATATCCCCTGCCAATCAAGATAAAGACGCCGAAAAGCGTCTTTTTTTCTTTATAAATCAATAAGTTAATCGAGTCCGTGTGCGATGTTATCAAAGAGGCTGTTTGCGCCACTACGAAAGCTTTAAGCTTTCTACTTGCGCGAACAACTAAGTTTTGCTGCGGCTAAAGCCTAGCAAAACTAAGAGAAGTTTCCCGCTTGTTACACGGACTTTTATTTTCAAATTTCCTTATTTTTTAATAAGTTAGTTAAAAATATTTTCATATTCTTTTCCTTATTTATCAAACGTTTCAGCTATTAAAAAAACATAGGTTTTGGGGAATATTTAGTTTAATGAATAAAAGAAAACCCGCGAAACAGGTATTTCGCGGGGATGTCGCAGAATTAATAATTTGGTTAATTAACACATACAGTCTTTAGGATAAAATACCCAAGGCGTTGACTGCATTCCTTTAAGCTTTGTTGGTGAACGAATTTTTACATTGAGGAAAATCCCTCTAATATCGTCTAGAACTGTCATTACTTTCCTCTTTAAGTAACTTGACACCAGAGGGGGTAAATATTTGGGTTCACCATAATCCTGAATTTGTTTTAATTTGGCTATATCATAAATGATAAGGGCAAACAGACAAAGCAGGATTAGTATTCCACAGTAATTCATAAATTATAAATTTTATTGTTGTTAAGTTATAAAAGTTAGAAATAAAAGTCAAGGACTTTTGTTGTGAATAAAGTCCGCTTATTGTCCTAATATCTTCTGCCAATAAAAAGAGCCGTCCGAAAGGGCGGTTTTTGTGCATTAATGAAGTTATCAATAGGGTTATCTTAGTTATTATGGATAGTATTTGATATGCCATTTCTGGTTACGAATTTACATTCGATAAAAATCATGATATACTGATACTAAATTAAAAAAAATGAGGAATATATCATGGATTTTGAAAAACTAAATGAAACAAATTGTCGTATATCTAATATTCAAAACAATGATAAAGTGTTAATTGGAGGTTCTTGTTTAGGTAAGTTGGATCTTAAGATTACGGCTGATATTGATAGTTTTGAAGTTTTTTTTCAAAAAGTTAAAAAAAATGCAATAAATATTGAGAATAATGAAAGCATGAAAAAATGGTTAAATGGCGTTGCTCCAGATTTTGATGTTAAAACATTTGCTCATATGTATGCTTTTGACAATGTTTTAAGAAAAATGTATCCTGATTTATCCTTAAATGTATCAAAAAGACAGGGATATTATGGTACAGAAGGTAGTAAAAAATTATCTCAATCGTTTGAAGATGGCGTTTGTCAATGTGCTGAAATATCCATTTTAGCACAGGCATATTTTCAAAAATGTGGTTTTGAAACAAAATATTTTGGTGGTGAATTGTTACGTTCTTTAGAAGAAGATTTTGGAGAAGCACATAGTTTTATTTCTATAAAAACGGGTAAAGATGATTATTTTTATGATCCTGCAAATCCCATTCCTTATAATGGAATGTTCTTACCCAGGATATCATCAATAGAGGCAACACAGGCTCAAAAACAACAATTTGAAAATAAAATCCATACACAGAGCGTAAGGCGCAATTGTGCATTTTTAGAGGCAAAAAACATATTAACAAAAACAAGTTGGTATTATGGCTGTGGAGATGGCGCTAATATTTTTCCATCGTTTATTATTTCAAAACATAATATTCAACAACCGATTTCACAAGAAAGAAACTTATAGAATATGTCCTGTAACGAAACAACTATTATAAACGGAAAGCAAATAGCATTAACTCCTAAGGAGAAAAAAATGGTTGATGAATTTCATAAAAGCCGTATTGCATTTGCTTTTCTTGATGATGGAAGATGTGCAATAAATGTTAAAGATGTCAGGGAGCATAAAATTTATCTTCAAGAAGATTTCGGAATATCTTTTGACGAATTTGAAAATCTGACAAGAGGGTATATTAAACCGGGTAGAATAGTTTTTTATAAAACTTTAGAATTTGTACCCATTGAGAGTATAACAGAAGAAGTTCTTTCTATTGTCTCAGAGAAGGCTTTAGAATTTTTTGGCTCAGGCAAATATGAAATTTGGAATGGTCTTAAAATTGGAAAGCCAGGTGAAGAATGGGAACCTATACAAAGAAAAGGATTTATTTTTGTGGGCTAAGGGACAGATATTTGTGGGTGGCCCAATGTGTTGGCAATAAAAAGAGCCGTCCGAAAGGGCGGTTTTTTTTATTGGCCGTTTTTTAGAGTGGTAACTTTTTTGTTAAGGCGATTCAAATTTGGTTTTGAGGATGAGGGGTGTTGGCAGAAATTTTAGGGGCAGAAAAAGCGCATGAATATCGGGGCGATTTTGAATTTAAGATTGACAAGGCGGGATTAATGATATAAAAAACAGGCAGATTTGTCTGCAAAAGTCAGATAGAAGATGGTTTAATTTTAAATAGGTGGATGGGTTCCATGGCAAAAGTTAGTCCGATACAATTTTTCAGGCAGGTGAAGCAGGAAGTTAAAAAAGTAACCTGGCCTACAAAAAAAGAGGTTGTACAGACCTCGATTATGGTTTTGGTCATTGTGGCAATCGCAGCTGCCTTTTTCTTTGTCGTCGACCAGATTTTGGGCTGGGGCGTGCAGAAGATTTTTATGATTGGAGAATAGGGTATGGATGCTCGCTGGTATGTTGTAAACGTTCATTCCGGTTCGGAGAAAAAAGTGGCCGAATCGATTAAAGAACAAGCCGTTTTGAAAAAAATGGACGATAAGATTTTGGATATTATGGTGCCGACCGAAGAGGTTGTTGAGGTTAAGAAAGGCACCAAGGTCAGCAGCGAACGCAAGTTCTTTCCGGGATATATCCTGGTTAAAATGATTATGACCGATGATGCATGGCATCTGATTAAGAATAATCCGAAAGTAACAAATTTCCTCGGCAGCAGAAACAAGCCGTTTCCGATTACCGAAGCCGAGGCGCAGCGGATTATTACCCAGATGCAGGAAGGTATTGAGCGTCCGCAGACGGTGGTCGATTATGAAGTCGGCGAGCAAATCCGGGTTTGCGACGGTCCATTTGCATCTTTCATCGGATTGGTTGAAGAAGTTGATTTGGAAAAATCCCGCCTGAAAGTGTCGGTTTCCATTTTCGGACGTTCTACGCCGGTAGAATTGGAATTTTCTCAGGTTGAGAAAGTTTCCTAATTTTGTTGAATGTAAAAAAAACATCCTCGGCGTTGCCGGGGATGTTTTTTGTTGTTTATTGCAAAACTTTAACGGATATTGTCCGTTTGTTAGAATTATACCGTTCTATTTTGCAAGCGATTTCCTTACCCGTTTTGGCTCTTTTACAACGTTTGACAAGGCAAAAAACGTTGTCGGCCAGGCGCAGAATCATCAGGGAACCCTGGAACGACTCTATTGTCGCTTTTACGATACTGCCTACGGCATGGGCATCAATGTACTCGTCGGTCGGCAATACTTTTGGCGAAACCAGAAGATGCAGTCCGTAGTGGGTTTTGCTAGGATTGCAATGGCTGACTACGGCAACTTCCGTTAGATTTCCCTTTTTAAAAACCTTATGCAGGTTCATCTTTCCTCCGCTGACAAAATAGGCAGCCTGGAAGGTCTCTCCCAACGGGTTTTTGATTTTGAAAAATACCCGGTCATTTTCGATTTTTGATACGGTGGCCTGATATACAGAACCTTGGGCAAAGCCGTATCTGACGATACCATGTTCCATAAAAAAATTATTTAAGAATAATAAAATAGTACTTGTAGTATATACCAATCTTATCGGATGTGCAAGGATTTTGTCAAAAATGGACGGATGTTGCGCTGCGAGAGCGAGTCTTTTCAATGCATTAGGGCTGAAATGCGACTCAAAATGAAGAAAATTTAAAAAAGTGCTTGTAATTTTAAATGTTTGTGGTATACAGAGGCGACTCTTGAAGGCGGGATTCTGTCTTTAAGAGCGCGAATCGTATTGTAATAATTTCGTGGGAGGCGGGCCATCGCCCTGTACCACGACCCTAAACAGAGGTATGAAATGGCTAAAACTAAAAAGAAAATTTTAGGATTAATCAAGCTTCAGATCCCTGCAGGAAAAGCTAATCCTTCTCCTCCAGTTGGTCCGGCTCTGGGCCAAAAAGGCTTGAATATTATGGAATTCTGCAAAGCTTTTAATGCTGCTACCCAGAAAATGGAGCCGGGAATTCCGGTACCGGTTATCATTACGGCTTTTGAAGACAAGAGTTTTACTTTTGTTACCAAACTGCCGCCGGTTTCTTTCTACATTAAAAAAGCCGCCAATATTAAGAGCGGTTCCAAAGAACCCAGCAAATCTGTTGCCGGTCAGCTGACTCTGGCTCAGGTTAAGGAAATCGCCGAAGCCAAATTGCCGGATTTGAACTGCTCGACAGTCGAAGCCGCTATGAATATGGTTAAAGGTCAGGCTCGTTCTATGGGTGTTAAGGTAGTGGAGTAAGGCTATGCACGGAAAAAGAATTGTAAATGCTTATAAAACAGTTGATAAAATGCAGAGCTATTCTCTGAAAGATGCTGTTAAGCTCGTTAAAGAAAATGCAAAAGCCAAGTTTGACGAAACGATTGATTTGGCTATCAATCTGGGTGTTGATCCGAAACATGCCGACCAGATGGTTCGCGGCGTATGCTCTCTGCCGCACGGAAACGGCAAAACCGTTCGCGTTGCCGTTTTGGCTCAGGGCGAAAAAGCTGATGAGGCTAAAGCCGCCGGTGCTGATATCGTCGGTGCCGAGAATCTGATTGATTCCATTTTGTCCGGAAAGATTGATTTTGACAGATGTATCGCTACGCCGGATATGATGGGCCTGGCCGGCCGCGTTGCCCGCGTTCTCGGTCCGAAAGGACTGATGCCGAACCCGAAACTGGGTACGGTAACGACGGATGTTGCCAATGCCGTTAAAAAGGCCAAAGCCGGTGAAGTTCAATATCGTGTTGAGAAAAACGGTATTGTTCATGCCGGTATCGCCAAAGCAAGCTTTAGCGAAGAGCAGATTTATGACAACGCCAAAACCTTTATTGATGCTATCATCAAGGCAAAACCTGCCGGTGCCAAAGGCGTTTATATGAAGAAGATTTCTTTGAGCAGCACGATGGGTGTTGGTTTGAAGGTTGATTCTTCCGCTTTGTAAGATAGGGGCTTTGCAAAAATACTTTCATACTTGTTGATTTTTCGTTTATGTACTTTTTTGTACACTTCACTCAAAATCAACTGCGTAGCAAAGCATTTTATCAAAGCCATAGATGGTTTGATTGATTAAAAAAACGCAGACAAATTTTACAAAGCATAAGAAAGTTTTGGGTGGTGAGCTTTATCACCGCCCGCTCTTCAGAAAATTCTAACAAGAGTTCGTTAAAGAACCGGATAATTTTCTGAAAACTGTCCAAGACCGTAGGTGGTCTGACCGGAAAAGCCGGAAAACCGGCATAAAAAACGGGCATATCTTAAATATCCTACGCAGACGGGAGTAGAGACATTTTAATATCTTTTTTCTCCTGGACAGATTAGGTCCCGCTGAGGCGGTTGGGAGATTAAGCAAATTAAATTTTCTAACCTTTTTGTCTTGGCGGTTAAGTGTTGAAATGCATTGTGATGAGCAATGTTTTTATTGGAGACAATTAGTGAATCGCGAAGAAAAAGCACAATTGCTCAGCGAACTGAATGAGTTGTTTAACAATGCCGAAATTATAGTCGTTTCGCACTATAAAGGTCTGACTGTGGCCGAGGTTTCGGAATTGCGCGACAATATCAGAAAAGCAGGCGCTGGCTTTAGAGTTACTAAAAATCGTATCACTCGTCTTGCTCTTAAAGACACAAAATTTGAAGGCCTGACTGACTTGTTCAAAGGTCCGACGGCAATTGCTTTCGCCAATGATCCGGTTTCGGCCTGCAAAGCTTGTGTTCAATTTGCCAAAACCAATGAGAAGCTGATTGTTGTCGGCGGTGCGATGGGAACGGGCGTTCTCTCCGTTGCCGAAATCAACAAGCTGGCCACCATTCCTTCCATGGACGAACTGCGCGCCAAGATTATTGGTCTGTTGCAGGCTCCGGGAGCTCAGTTGGCAAGAGTTACCAAGGCTTACAGCGAAAAAGAAGCTGCTTAAATTTTGGTTTTATGCAGGTTCTGTTTGTGAGTTTTTTGCCTATGTACTCTATTGTACGTTTCGCTCAAAACTTATGGTGCATTGCCTCGCCTAAAATGCAAAATTGTTGTGATATTAATTTTTAGAATTTAAGATTTAATTTATTTATTGGAGAAAAAATATGGCCGATTTAGCCAAATTAGTTGATGAATTGTCAGCTTTGACCGTTATGGAAGCTGCTGACCTGTCTAAAATGTTGGAAGAAAAATGGGGCGTTTCTGCCGCTGCTGCCGTTGCCGTAGCTGCCGGTGGTGCTGCCGCAGGTGCTGCTGAAGAAGAAAAAACAGAATTTGATGTTATTCTTGCTGAAGCCGGCGCTAACAAAATTAACGTTATTAAGGAAATCCGCGCTATTACTCAATTGGGTCTGAAAGAAGCCAAAGATCTGGTTGACGGTGCTCCGAAGACGATCAAAGAAGGCGTTGCCAAAGCTGAAGCCGAAGAAATGAAGAAGAAGTTGGAAGAGGCTGGGGCTAAGGTTGAACTCAAGTAATTAAAAGTTCGCATAACAGTTCATCTAGAGCTAAAATTGCAAAAGGAGAAAATTCATGTACCTCGTTGTACATTAAAATTTTCTCCTTTTTTATTTTAACTCTATCTAAACTGTTCTTCGAACTTTTATTGTTTGCGGCAGTGAAAAAACTGCAGAACGGTCAAAATTCATGTACCGTGCAGCTTGAGTTTCTAAATTCGAAAAGGAAGTTGTCACAATCCTTTTCTCATTAAGAAAGTCAAGACCTTGCAGAGAAAAATAACAAATCGTTGTTATTTTTCCTTAGCGATTACTAGAATTTTGACCGCTTTGTTTTTTACGCTATAAGTTCCAAATCTTGAACTTTTACTGTTTGGTGAGTGAAAAATGCAAAAAACTCCGGAAAGGGATTCCGGAGTTTTTCTTAATCTTTTTAATCTTTAAGCCATTCATGATAGATTTTTGCCAGTGTATAGAAAGCAAAAACAATTCCACTTATCAGAACAACACAAAAAATGATAACTCCCCAGACGATCATCAAGACAACGGCGGCAGCAAGTGCTGTCCAAAAAAATGCGGCCGGGATTATTAATCCGATTTTAATCTTCCACAAAATCAGACCTGCAATAAAGAAAGCCAGATATATTACGTTGGCTAAAAAATTTGCTTTGTTGCTGAAAGTTAGTCCTTCCCATTTTTTGTAACAGAACAAATATTTAGGATATCCGGCAGAATATCCCAGATAGGCGGGAACAGCCATAGCTACGGCGCCCAGCAAACCTGACCAGAACGAATATTCTTGTCCTGTTATGCCGTGCATACTTCCCCAATATCCCAAGATTAATGAGATTAAGAAGTAAATACTGAGCAGAATTTTGAGAAACAACAGGTAACGTCTTTTTGAGTTTTTACCATATTGGTTACATACCGCTAACATTAGGCCGCCGATATACGCACAAGTAGGTGCAAGCCAGCAAATAATAATTGTTTCCATAATCATAAGTTTTAATAATTGGTTTTGTCCTTATGCTATAGTATATTTCCTTATATTTGTCAATTTATGAAGATTGTTTTTTGTGAAACTAACACGGGAGAGACAAAATTAGCTGAATCTTAACGGAAAAATGTTGAGGCTTAGATATAACGCTCTGAAAAACAATAAATAAGAAATTTGAATCGCTTAGGTTAAAAAGATGTTAAGTTTGATGTTAAAAAACTTGCCTCTTTAGTGATAATTGTGCTTGCAATTTTAGACTCAGTGGTATAAAAGTAGACGAATTTAAAATTTATTATTCTGCGAATCGCTGCCGAGTGAATTTTTTATTCGGGGGTTCGGCAGGGTTCCCGCCTTTAAAAATCGATTTTTGACAACCTTCTGCGGTCGGGGTTTGGAGTCATCCAACGGTATTGTCGCAGAATCTAACTTATAGGGATTGAAGTATATGCTGACATCTTATACGAGCAAAAGACGTGTAAGAAGAAACTTCGGCAAAATCGACGCCGTGTCGGAAATGCCGAGTTTAATCGAAGTTCAAACCGGTTCTTATAACAGCTTTATTGAAGCTGATAAAAATGCAGAGAAATGCGAATTTGGTTTGGAAGAAGTTTTCAAATCTGTTTTTCCCATCAAAGATTTTTCCGGTAACGGTGAGCTTGAATTTGTGAAATATGAGCTCGAAGAGCCGAAATATGACGTGGAAGAGTGCATTAAGCGCGATATGACTTATGCCGCTCCGATTAAGGCTACGCTGCGTTTGGTGGTTTGGGATACGGATGAAGCCACCGGGGCAAAGTCTATCCATGACATTAAGGAACAAGACGTTTATATGGGTGATATTCCGTTGATGACGGACAAAGGTACCTTTATTTTCAATGGTACCGAACGTGTTGTCGTTTCTCAGATGCACCGTTCTCCGGGTGTGTTCTTTGACCATGACAAAGGCAAGACCGTTTCTTCCGGTAAATATTTGTTTGCCGCCCGTATTATTCCGTACCGCGGTTCCTGGCTGGATTTTGAATTTGATGCCAAAGACCTGCTGTATGCCCGTATTGACCGCCGCCGCAAACTGCCGGTAACATCTATCTTGTATTCTTTGTATTCCAAAGAAACTGAAGAAAAAATCAAAAAGCTGGCCAAAGAAGGCAAGAAGATTGATCCGTCTGAAATCAAAGGAATGTCCAAAGAAGAGATTTTGGCTTATTTCTATGATATTGATACCTTTATTGCCGATAAAAAAGCCTGGAAGGCCAAGTTTGTTCCGGAAAGAATGAAAGGCGTTAAATTTGACTTTGACCTGGTTAATGCCAAAACCGGAGACGTTGTGCTGGAGCAGGGTAAAAAGCTGACACAGAGGACGGCTCAGAAACTTGCCGATGAAGGTCTGGAATATTATAAGGTCGATGCCAAACAAATGCTCGGCAAGTTCCTGGCTAACGAAATTGTTGAGAAGAAAAGCGGCGAGGTTATTGCCGAGGCCGGTGATGAAATTACCGAAGAATTGTTGGGTAAAATTGCCGCTGCCAAAGTCAATGAGGTTAATACCCTTTACATTGACGGCGTTAATGTCGGTCCGTATATCCGCAATACGCTGGCAGCCGATAAAAACTCCTGCCGCGAAGAGGCTTTGCTTGATATTTATCGTGTTATGCGCCCGGGTGAACCGCCGACATTGGAAACGGCCGAACAGTTGTTCAAATCCCTGTTTTTTGATTTGGAACGTTATGACCTTTCATCGGTCGGCCGTGTTAAGATGAATGTGGCTCTGGATATTCCGTTTGAGGAAGCTCCGGATACTTTGAGAACGTTGCGCGCCGATGATATTTTGCGCATTGTCAAACGCCTGGTTGAGCTGCGTGACGGCAAAGGCGAAGTTGATGATATTGATCACCTCGGCAACCGCCGCGTCCGTTCGGTCGGCGAACTGATGGAAAATCAATATCGTATGGGTTTGCTGCGTATGGAAAGAGCCATTCGCGAAAGAATGTCTTCCGAAGTTCTGGCTAACGTTAAGCCGCAGGATTTGGTCAATGCCAAACCGATTGCCGCCGTTATCCGCGAGTTCTTTGGTTCTTCGCAGTTGTCGCAGTTTATGGATCAGAACAACCCGTTGTCCGAAATTACGCACAAACGCCGTTTGTCCGCATTGGGACCGGGCGGTTTGTCCCGTGACCGTGCAGGCTTTGAAGTTCGCGACGTGCATCCGACCCATTACGGCCGTATCTGCCCGATTGAGACGCCGGAAGGTCCGAACATCGGTTTGATTAACTCGCTGTCGACTTATGCCCGCATTAACAAATACGGCTTTATTGAATGTCCGTACCGCAAGGTTGTTAACGGCAAGGTTACGTCGGATGTTGTTTATCTGTCAGCCGATGAGGAAGGCAAGTTCAAAATCGCCGAAGCAAACGCCAAAGTTAAAGACGACGGCCATTTTGAAGACGAGCTGATTGCCTGCCGCAAAGCCGGTGAATTTGAATATGCTCATCCGGAAGAAATTGACTTTATTGACGTTTCTCCGAAACAGCTGGTTTCGGTTGCAACGGCTTTGATTCCGTTCCTGGAAAACGATGACGCAAACCGTGCATTGATGGGTTCTAACATGCAGCGCCAGGGCGTTCCTTTGCTGCGTTCGGAAGCTCCGTTGGTCGGTACCGGCATGGAAGCCGCTGTTGCCAAAGATTCCGGTGCGACGGTCGTTTGTAAATATGACGGCGTTGTCGATGCGGTTGATGCCAACCGTATTGTGGTTCGTTCTCATAACGAAGATACCAAAGACGTCGGTGTTGAGATTTACAAACTGCAAAAATTCCGCCGTTCCAACCAGAATACCTGCATTAACCAGGTTCCGCTGGTTAAGGTCGGCGACGAGGTTAAGGCCGGCGACATTATGGCTGACGGTCCTTGTACCGATATGGGCGAGCTGGCTCTCGGTAAAAACGTGCTGGTTGCGTTTATGCCGTGGAACGGTTTGAACTATGAAGACGCAATTTTGCTGTCCGAGAGAATTTCCCGCGATGACGTCTTTACTTCTTTGCATATTGAAGAATTTGAAGTTATGGCGCGTGATACCAAGCTCGGTCAGGAAGAAATTACCCGCGATATTCCGAACGTCGGTGAAGAAGCTTTGCGCAACCTTGACGAAGCCGGTATCGTTTATATCGGCGCTGAAGTTAAGGCCGGTGATATTCTGGTCGGTAAGGTTACGCCGAAGGGCGAATCGCCGGTTACGCCGGAAGAAAAACTGCTGCGTGCCATCTTTGGCGAAAAAGCCTCTGATGTTCGCGATACATCTCTGCGTGTTCAGCCGGGTATTGAAGGTATTGTCGTCGACGTTCACGTCTTCTCCCGCCGCGGCGTTGAGAAAGACGAGCGTGCTTTGTCCATCGAACAGGAAGAAATTTCCAATCTGGCAAAAGACCGCGACGATGAGCTGGCAATTATCCGCAAGAACTTTGAAGCCCGTTTGAAGTCAATGCTGCTTGGACAGACCGTGGTTGACGCACCGAAAGGTATTTCTAAAAATGCGGTTGTTACCGAAGAAGTTTTGGCTGCCGTTCCGTCTTCGCAATGGCGTAAGATTGTGGTCAAAGACGAAGAGGTTATGGCCAGAATCGAAGAATTGCTGGCTGCTTTTGATGCCCGCAATGAGAAGATTCAGAAGCATTTTGAAGACAAGGTTGAAAAAGTTCAACGCGGTGATGATCTGCTGCCGGGCGTTTTGAAAATGGTTAAAGTTTTCATTGCGACCAAACGTAAGATTCAATCCGGTGATAAGATTGCCGGACGCCACGGTAACAAAGGTACGATTTCCCGTGTTCTGAAACTTGAAGACATGCCGTATATGGAAGACGGTACACCGGTTGACATTGTGTTGAACCCGTTGGGTGTGCCTTCCCGTATGAATGTCGGACAGATTTTGGAAACCCACCTGGGCTGGGCGGCTAAAGAACTCGGCCAACAGCTTAACGAAATGTGTGAGCAGTACAAACGCGGTGAAAAGACTATTGATGAACTGAACAACCGTCTGAAAGAAATTTACGGTGAAAAACAGTATAAGCGAGATATTGTTCCGATGAGCGAAGCCGAGAAACTGGAAATGATTTCCAACCTCAAAAACGGTGTGCCGACGGCTACTCCGGTATTTGACGGCGCTCACGAAGACGATATCAACCGTATGCTTTCTCTGGCAGGGTTGCCGACTTCCGGTCAGATTGACCTGTATGACGGCCGTACCGGTGAGAAATTTGACCGTAAGGTTACCGTCGGTATCATCTATATGATTAAGCTGCACCACATTGTTGACGAGAAAATGCACGCACGTTCCGTCGGTCCGTACAGCCTGGTTACCCAGCAGCCGCTGGGCGGTAAGGCTCAATTCGGCGGCCAGCGTTTCGGTGAAATGGAAGTTTGGGCTTTGCAGGCTTACGGTGCTGCCTACACCCTGCAGGAGATGCTCACCGTTAAATCCGATGACGTTAACGGACGTACGAAAGTTTATGAGGCAATTGTTCGCGGTGATGACGGTTTTGAAGCCGGTATTCCGGAATCCTTCAACGTTTTGGTTAAAGAAATCAAATCGTTGTGCCTGAACGTCGAATTGCTTAATGATGAAGCCTAAGGTAAGAGGAGTTTTAAAAATATGAACGATATTATGAAGTTTTTTGGGCAACAAACTGCCGGGGAATCTTTCGATGAGATTAAGATTTCCATCGCTTCTCCTGAGCAAATCCGTTCGTGGTCTTATGGTGAGGTTAAAAAGCCGGAAACCATTAACTATCGTACGTTTAAGCCGGAAAGAGACGGTCTGTTCTGTGCCCGCATTTTTGGTCCGGTCAAAGACTATGAATGCTTGTGCGGAAAGTACAAAAGAATGAAATACCGCGGCGTTGTCTGCGAAAAGTGCGGCGTTGAAGTCACGCTTTCCAAAGTCCGTCGTGAAAGAATGGGACATATTGAACTGGCTGCGCCGGTTGCCCATATCTGGTTTTTGAAATCTCTGCCGTCACGGATTGCGGTTTTGACCGATATTCCGATGAAGGCTCTGGAACGTGTGCTTTATTTTGAAAGCTACATTGTTATCGAACCGGGTTTGACACCGCTTTCGGTTAATGAGCTTTTGAGCGAAGAACAGTATCAGGAAGCCATTGACGAGTATGGCGAAGATTCTTTCCGTGCCGGTATCGGTGCCGAAGCTCTGAAAGAGATTCTGGCCTCTATTGATCTGGAAGCCGAACGCAAGGCTATTCGTGAGGAATTGAAAGATTCCGCTTCCGAATCGAAGAGAAAGAAACTGGTTAAGAGATTGAAGATCATTGAGGCATTCATTGATTCCAACACCAAACCGGAATGGATGATTTTGGATGTTCTGCCGGTTATTCCGCCTGAACTGCGTCCGTTGGTTCCGCTGGACGGCGGCCGGTTTGCAACTTCTGACCTGAATGATTTGTATCGCCGGGTTATCAACCGCAACAACCGTTTGAAGAGATTGATGGAACTGCATGCTCCGGATATTATCATCCGCAACGAAAAACGTATGTTGCAGGAATCTGTTGATGCTTTGTTTGATAACGGTCGTCGTGCCCGTGCCATTACCGGTACGAACAAACGTCCGCTGAAATCTTTGTCCGATATGCTCAAAGGTAAGCAAGGCCGTTTCCGTCAGAACCTGCTTGGTAAGCGTGTTGACTATTCCGGTCGTTCGGTTATTACCGTCGGTCCGGAACTCAAACTGCATCAATGCGGCCTGCCGAAGAAGATGGCGCTGGAATTGTTTAAGCCGTTTGTTTATGCCAAACTGGAACTCTACGGACATGCGACGACGATTAAAGCAGCCAAGCGTATGGTTGAAAAAGAACGTCCGGAAGTCTGGGATATTCTGGAAGAAGTTATCCGCGAGCACCCGGTTCTGCTGAACCGTGCGCCGACATTGCACCGTCTGGGTATTCAGGCTTTTGAACCGGTTTTGGTTGAAGGTAAAGCTATCCATTTGCATCCGCTGGTTTGTACCGCGTTTAACGCTGACTTCGATGGTGACCAGATGGCCGTTCACGTTCCGTTGTCGGTTGAAGCACAGCTTGAAGCCCGTGTTTTGATGATGTCGACCAACAACATTCTGTCACCGGCGTCCGGCAAGCCGATTATCGTGCCGACGCAGGATATGGTCTTGGGTATTTACTACCTGACTTACGATGCAGACGGGATGCTCGGCGAAGGTATGATCTTCTCTGACATCAACGAAGTCGAGATGGCTTTGGATGCCAAAGTTGTTGATTTGCATGCCAAGATTAAATGCCGTATGGAATATGTAACGGATGACGGCGAAATCAAGACCGGTATTGTTGAAACGACACCGGGACGCATTAAAGTGTCACAGATTTTGCCGAAACACAAAAATGTTCCGTTCTCTTTAGTCAACCGTTTGGTTAAGAAGAAAGAAATCGGCGAGATTATTGATATTGTTTACCGCCACTGCGGCCAGAAAGAGACCGTTTTGTTTGTGGACAAGATTATGACTCTCGGCTTTACCAATGCCTGCAAGGCCGGTATTTCTTTCGGTAAAGATGATTTGATTGTTCCGGATGCCAAGAAGGTTTTGATTGACGAAACCGAAAAACAGGTTAAGGAATTTGAACAGCAGTATCAAAACGGTTTGATTACCAAAGGCGAGAAATATAACAAAGTCGTCGATATCTGGGCTGCCTGCACCGATAAGATTGCCGACGAGATGATGAAAAACATCTCGAAGAGCGATCATGGTTACATCAACTCCGTTTATATGATGGCTCACTCCGGTGCGCGCGGTTCTGCCGCTCAGATGCGTCAGTTGGCCGGTATGCGCGGTTTGATGGCAAAACCGAACGGTGAAATTATTGAACAGCCGATTATCTCCAACTTTAAAGAAGGTCTGACCGTGCTTGAGTACTTTAACTCCACCCACGGTGCCCGTAAAGGTCTGGCCGATACCGCTTTGAAGACTGCTAACTCCGGTTATCTGACCCGTCGTCTGGTTGACGTTGCTCAAGACGTGGTTATTACCGAGACGGATTGCGGTACCGAGCGCGGTATTATCGTTCGTCCGGTTGTTGACGGCGGTAACGTTATTGTTTCTATCGGTGAAAGAATCCTCGGACGTACCATTCAGGAAGACATTATTCATCCTGAAACAGGTGAAGTTTTGGTCAAGAAAGGCAAACTGATTGATGAAAATGATGTTGAGGTCGTTGAAAAAGCCGGTGTCGAGCAAGTTAAGATCCGTTCTGTTCTGACCTGCGAAAGCAAAGACGGCGTTTGCGCTGCCTGCTACGGTCGTGATTTGGCTCGCGGAACGCCGGTTAACGTCGGTGAGGCTGTCGGTGTTATTGCTGCTCAGTCCATCGGTGAACCGGGTACTCAGCTGACCATGAGAACCTTCCACATCGGTGGTGCCGCTCAGAAAGGCGCCGAGCAGGCTTCAGTCGAAGTTCCGTTTGCCGGTGTGATGAAAGTTGAAAACAAACATCTGGTTTATAACTCCGAAGGAAACGGTATTGTCTTGTCCCGTAACTGTGAATTGGTTATTGTGGATGCTCAAGGCCGTGAAAAATCACGCCACCATGTTCCTTATGGTACAAAACTGTTGGTTGCCGAAGACGCCAAGGTCAAAAAAGGTCAGAAAGTTGCCGAATGGGATCCGTTTACGATTCCGGTCATTACCGAAAAAGCCGGTAAGGTTGCTCTGGTAGACCTTATTAATAACGTATCGGTCAAAGAAAGCGTTGATGAAACGACAGGTGTTGTTTCCAAGACGGTTATTGATTGGCGGTCTCAGTCTTCAAGCGCCGGTTTGAAACCGAGTATCGTGCTGAAAGATGCCAAAGGCAAACCTGTTACCTATGATAACGGTAAAGAAATTCGTTATTATATGTCGGTTGATGCGATTTTGTCAGTCGAAGACGGTCAGGAAGTTCAGGTCGGTGACGTTATTGCGAGAATTCCGAGAGAGAGTTCCAAAACCAAAGATATTACCGGTGGTCTGCCGCGTGTTGCCGAGCTGTTTGAAGCCCGCCGCCCGAAAGATCAGGCGATTATCTCCGATATTGACGGTATGGTCGAGTTCGGTAAGGACTATAAGGCGAAACAACGTGTTACGGTCGTTCCGAAGAAAGGCGAGCCGCTTGAATATCTGGTTCCGAAAGGACGCCATCTGGTTGTTCAGGACGGTGATATCGTTAAGAAAGGCGATATGCTGGTTGAAGGTACTCCGGCTCCGCATGATATTCTGCGTGTTCTCGGTGTAGAAAAACTGGCTGAATATCTGGTTAAGGAAGTTCAGGACGTTTATCGTCTGCAAGGCGTTAAAATTAACGATAAGCATATTGAGGTTATTGTTTCGCAGATGCTGCGCAAGGTTGAGGTTACCCAACCGGGTGATACAACCTTCCTGGTCGGCGAACAAGTGGACCGTGATATCTTTGAGGCCGAAAATGCCAAAGTCATTGCCGATGGCGGTACTCCGGCAGAAGCTGATCCGGTTCTGCTTGGTATTACCAAGGCCTCTTTGCAGACCAAGTCGTTTATCTCTGCCGCGTCTTTCCAAGAGACAACTCGTGTCTTGACCGAGGCAGCTGTTGAAGGAAAAGTTGACCATTTGAGAGGTTTGAAAGAAAACGTTATTGTCGGCCGTCTGATTCCGGCCGGTACAGGTACGGTTCTGAGAGCCTTGAAAAAGGTTGCTGTTCAAAATGACAAAGAAATCCTGGCTCTTAAAGAAGAAGCCGCTCAGGCAGCAGCTAATGCTCTGCCGGCAGCTAAGGCTGAAGAGCAAAAACAGGCCTAATTGTTTTTGGATAAAAAGTCTGAAGAAAATCCCTGATAATATCGGGGATTTTTTTTTACCGTATATAGTTAGAGGATGTTTTTGTTTGACAAAATTTTGTTGAAATAGTAAGTTATATCCGATTAACGGAATTATTAACTTTTTAAATTTTATTATTATGGGTGTTCAAATTATTTTTGTGGTTGTTTGTTTTTTGCTTTTTCTTTGCATTGTGATTTTGCAGCAGGTCAGGATTGTTTATTTACAGCGCAAAAATGTGAAACTTTCAGATCGGGTTGATGCTTATCAGGAAATGTATGATGTTCTTAAACGCAGGAAAAAAGCCGAACAGGAAGAAACCAATCGTTTGTTGGATGTTGTTTTAAAGTACGGAAATAAAGAGCTTGTTGGCTATTATTTTTGTGATTTGGAAAAACGAAGACAAGATATTTTGACTAATGGCGGTTCTTTTGACTGTTTGGGGGCAATAGAACGAATTCAGGAACAAGCAAATGTCAAAAATAAAAATCTTGGAACAGAGCAGATTCAGAAATCAAATATAATTTAAATTTTTTTTATTGTTTAAGAGTATGAATGCCGAAACATGGATTTTTATTGCCGTTTCTGTCGTTAGTACTGTAGCGGCATTGGTTTTAGTTAAGATTTATCAACATAAGCTGGACGAAAAAAATAAAATAATCCGTTCTCTTAGTGATAAACTGGAGGCTCTTCAGCTGGAGTTTATGCGCTATAAGGCCGGATTGTGATGAAAATTTTGGTCTTGGAATTGCTTTTTAAGTTGAGAAATTTGATTTGAAAAAAGCCTTTCGGAAACGTTTCCGGGAGGTTTTTTTTGTGTAGAGTGAAATTGAGCTTTGGGACTTATTTGGAGAAAATAAGAAAAATGACAAAATATATTGACGAAATTTGTCTAATGTGGTATAGTAACTGACAGTTTCAAGATTTTAACCGGATGGGTCAATGAATATGCGTTTATTTAAGAAAGAAAAAGTTAAAAATAATGTTTTGAAAGTATTACAAGGTGCGCTTATTTTATCAGCGCCGTTTTTTATTCGCAATTTTATTGAAAATAAGCAGCAGCAGGAAAAGCAGCAGGTCAAAACCGAAGTAGTTGCCAAAAACGTACAACAGCAGGAGATAAAAGAAAAGACTCAGCAAGTTGTTGAAACTTCGGACAAGGGAAATATAGAAAAATTTATAGAGACAACATCATTTGAACGTATTTTGGCAGTAGCTCAAAAGCCGACAGTCAAGAAAAAGTCTCAGACTCGCAAAACAAATAAAATTTTGGCTCAATTGAAAGCAGCTCCTGCTAAAAATGCGGTTAACCGTCATTATAACCGGCAGAAAATTACTTTGCCGTCGACAGCAAACAAATTTTCTACAAAGAACGGACAGCGCTTGTGTCAAATTGAAAATAAGATTGTGGCAATGATTGCCCTGATGGAAAATTATGAGCCGTATCCTTATATGAGCGGCGGAGCTGCTACCATCGGTTACGGTTCCTGTTACAAACCGGACGGTTCTCCGGTAACGATGAATGATGCTCCGATTGATAAGACTACGGCGCGTTTGTATACGCAGGCTCATTTGCGGAAAGATGTTTTTCCGGCCATTGAAAAGTATGTTACGAAAGATTTGGATGATAGTCAGTTGATGGCCGTCAGTGCCTTTATTTACGCAGTCGGAAGCGCTAATTTTGCCGGCCTTGGGTATGATGAAAACGGTAGAAAACGCCAACCGAGCGAATTCTTGAAAGCTGTTAACAGCGGGAAAAGCGATTTTGAATGTGCACGGAAATTGAGCGGTTGGAAAACTGCCGGCGGCGGGATTTTGCATGAAGGATTGTTGAAACGCCGGTGGCTTGAGATGGCGTTGTATTGCCACCGTCTGGAACCTCAGGAACTTTTGGAAATGTCGCCGGGCGGACATTTTAATCTGAGCGTGCGTGATTTGTATAAATACGGACGTGCCGACAAAGACGGTTATTATACTCCCAAAATGGATGAGGCGACAATGCGCAAGGTTATGCAGGTTTGCAAATCCGGAAAACGGCGTTTGAAAGACATTATTGATGAAAAAGCCCAGCAGGATTTGTTTGCCGGTTCTACTCTGGCTTTGAACGATTTTGCCCAGAGATATGCCGCTTTGCAAAAGGCCTGCCGCGCTTAATCTTTATTCACCTTCTTGTTTTTTTTGAAAAAGCGATTATCTGCATAGCAAAGCAAAAAAACAGAAAGGTGTAAAAATGGATGAGGCTTTGCGAAATCTGACGATGATTTTGTGGGCGTATTGTGCGGTAAACAGTCCTAAACCGGTTGAAGCCAAAATGGTTACGATTAACGAAGAGGTTCCTCCTGCTCAGGAAACGGTTGTTTATGGTGCGGCACAAACGCCCTCAGGAAAAGAAAACGTTTTTGAAGTTGAGCAGCCGGATGGTGCGCCTAATCCGTTAGGAAATCCGATTGCCGAAATGGGGAGTGATGATAATTTCGGAAAAGCAGCCGGGGCAAATATGCCGGCGCTTCCTTCCCAACCAAAGAAAAATGTTTCTAAACTGATTGCCAATGATGAAGTCGGAGAGGCGTTAGGCCCGGGACAAATCCCTTTACCGGAAAACGGAAAGATTGAAAACGAATTGTACCAGCAGGGTGATGATATTGTTGATGTGCAGGCTTTTCCGATTAAAGACGTTAATGAAGTTACGACGCCTAATACGCAGCCGGCAATCGTTACGCAGTGATTATAATTTTTCAAAATCGAAAAATACCGGTTTGCGTCCTTCAGCAAGGGCTTTACGCTGATATTTTGTTTCTACCCAGTCCTGAGGCGGCAAGCGCCAGTCGTTGCTGCTGCGAGCTGTCCAACGAAAAATTTTTTCTCCTTTGTCATTGGTAAAATTGCAGGTTTGGCGGAGAGCCCAGCCTTTGTATATTTTATGGTCGGTCGCAATGCGCAGCAGGCCTCCTTTTTTTAAGATGCGAGCAATTTCTTTCAGATTTTCCGGGTTGACAAACCGGCGGAAAGCATGTCTTTTTTTAGGCCAGGGATCCGGAAAAAGGATAAAGACTTTATCGATAAAACCATCCGGAATGCGGGAGAATAACAGTCGTATATCATTGTCAAAAATGCGGACGTTATCTGTTCTTTCCGGGAGCAGCGTTATTTTTTCCGGCAGACCGGCACCTTCTTTTATGCCGGTCAGCAGGCTGAGCAGCGAGGCTATGCCGTTTTTGAAAACTTCTGCGCCGATAAATCCGTCTTGGGGATTTTTTAAGGCCTGGCCGGCAATATGTTCGCCGTTGCCGAAACCGACTTCCAGGCAGATTTTTTCTACCGGATGGCCGAACAGGCTTTTTTTATCAAATACGGTTGCCGGGGTGATTGTCAGCTGCGGCAAAAAAGAATCAATCAAAGCTGATTTTGCTTTGCGCAATTTTCTGCCTTGCCGGCGGCCGTAAAATTTTGGTTGGCTGTTTGTCAGAAACATTTTTTGAGGGCCTCGCATAAGTCGGTTTTTTCCCAGGAAAAGCATCCGTTTGCTTCCGGTTGTCTGCCGAAATGTCCGTAGCTCGATGTCGGTGTGTAAATCGGCCGGTCAAGCCCAAGGCGGCGGATGATGCCTTTCGGGCTTAAATCTACCATATCTTTCAAAATGTACAAGATTTTTTGTTCTTCAACTTTGGCGGTTCCTTTGCAGTCGATAAAGAAAGACAAAGGTTCTTTAATACCGATGGCATAAGAAAGCTGGAGCAGACATTCGTCGGCTAATCCGGCAGCAACAACGTTTTTTGCCAGGTAGCGGAGCATATAAGCCGCCGAACGGTCTACTTTGGTGGCATCTTTACCGGAAAAAGCGCCGCCGCCGTGCGGGGCATAGCCGCCGTAAGTGTCAACGATGATTTTTCGTCCGGTCAAGCCGGTATCTCCGTCAGGGCCGCCGATGACAAACCGGCCGGTCGGGTTTATCAGAATGTCTTTTTCAGACGGTAAAAAATCTGCCGGAATGGTTTTTTGCAGATTTTGCTTTACGATTTCGTGAACCTGTTCCTGGCTGAGGGCTTCGGCGTGTTGGGTTGAGACAACCAGTTTGGTGATGCCGACGGCTTTTCCGTTGGCATAACGCAGAGTTACCTGAGCTTTAGCATCGGGTTCGATTCCCGGAATTTCGCCGTTATGGCGGGAAAGGCTGAGATTTTGAAGAATTTTATGAGCCCAGAAAATGGCCAGAGGCATATAATTGCTGTCAAAGCCTTTTTCCTTTTTTGCATAGCCGAACATAATGCCCTGGTCTCCGGCTCCGTCATTGTTTACGCCTAACGCGATGTCGGATGACTGGCTGTGCAGCAGGTTATCAATGCGGACATTTTGCCAGTTGAACCCTTTTTGGGCATAGCCGATTTCCCGAATTGTCTTTCGGACGGTATCCGTAATGTCTTCCGGAAGGATAACGGCATTGCTGCCGGTTTCTCCGGATATGATGACCCGGTTGGTGGTGGCCAGGGTTTCAACAGCCGTACGGGCATTGGAATCTTTGCTTAAATACAGATCGGTTATTGCGTCAGAAATGCGGTCACATACTTTATCCGGATGTCCTTCGGATACGGATTCGCTTGTAAACAGATAATCTTGCATTTGCTTTTCCTTTATTGTGTTTGTTTATGCCAGCATAAAAAAAAGCCGGAATTTATCCAGCTTTTTTTATCAGTTATACTATAGATTATTCGTTATCGTCGTCTTTGTTGTAAGTACTTTTTGATAAGGCGATAATTAAATCATAGACATGTTTGGCAGCTTTACGGTTAGGAATTTTGTAATAAGCGCGAACAAGTTCTATTGTTTCCTGACGGTTCATCGGGTCAGTATCAAAAGCAGCATCATCTTCAGCCAAACTTAACGGTGTGCTGTCAGGTATGCTGAACATTCTCGGGCTTTGGTTGGCAACTTCCTGATTCATATCTTCATAGAAGAAACCGATAGGAACTTCCAAAACTTTACTAATGTCCCACAAACGGCTTGCTCCGACTCGGTTCATACCACGTTCATATTTTTGAACCTGTTGGAAAGTCAGTCCCAATAAAGAAGCCATTTTTTCCTGGCTTAATCCGAGAAGCGTACGACGCAGGCGGATGCGGTTGCCTACATGTACATCGATGGGGTTAGGTTGTCCTGTTGGAGTTCTCCCCCGACTTGATCGTTTAAAAGTTTCAGCAGTCATTTTCTTTCCTTTATGCTTTCGTTTTTATCTAACTCTATACTATAAATATGATTTTCAGAGCTTATCGTCAACAAATTTTTTATATAATATGTTATATTGTTTTTTGCTTATATAACAATTGTTGATGAACTTATCTCTTTTTTCAGATTTATTATTTTTTCCGTGAGATATAACCAGCAAGTAGTATGTTGAAAATACATAATGCTACAGGTAAACGGTTACCATATTTGTTATAGAATGTAAAGACGTATGCTGTTTGCGGCAGGTATAAATCGGTAAAATCCGGAATGTTTAACGGAATTTCCGATATGATTTGCCCATACGGAGAGATGGCCGCACTGATACCGCTGTTTGCGGCGCGGATTATGGTAATGCCTTCTTCAACGGCGCGCAGCCGGGCAGCTGTCAGGTGTTGATAAGGCCCCATCGAATCGCCGTACCAGCCGTCATTGGTCAGATTTACCATCCAGGACGGTTTTTTTTGAAGATTGACGATCTGATGAGGAAAAATTATTTCATAACAAATGGTAACATTTAACTCCGGATGTGCTCCGATTTTGATGTTTTGCGGGCCGGAGCCGGGGTGAAAATCGGCGATTGTGTTGGTAACCGGTCGTATCCAGTCCGGCAGATATTGCCGCAGCGGTATGTATTCTCCGAAAGGGACAAGATGACTTTTGTCGTAACCGGCGGAAATTGTTCCGCTTTTATCAATGATGAACATAGAATTGTACGGAATGTAGCGGCCGTCGGGGCTTTCTTCGTAACGGACGGCGCCGGTTATCAGATAGCCGTTGTCCGGAATAGCCCGGGTAACGGCCCGGCGATGTGCGGTGTCAATATCCAGCGGGAAAGGAACAGCAGTCTCTCCCCAAACGACAAAATCGATTTTATCCAGTCCCGGAGAACGGCTTAAGTCTATGTATTTTTGAAGATTTTCTTCCAAAGCTTTGCTATCCCATTTCATTTTTTGCGGGATGCTGGGTTGGACAATGCGGATTGCTGTCTTGCCGGGCTGAACGGAAGCGTTTTGCAGCCTTAACAGTCCGAATCCGCTAAGTATGAAAAACAGCAGAATCGGAACGCCGATTGCCGGTAACAGTTTCTTTTTTTGCGGCGTGCATAGATACAATGCCGGAAAGGACGATATAAGGATTGTGATGACCGAAAGGCCATATGTTCCCCAGATGGAAGCCGTTTGCAGCATTGTGTCCGAAAACGCAAAAACCGAACCGAGAAGATTCCACGGAAAACCGGTGAGGATAAAACTGCGCAGCCATTCGCTGATTCCCCAGAAACCGGCGAAAGCCAGTATTTTTGCCGTCAGAGAAGAGAAATAAAAAGAGAGCCAGAGCGGAACGGCCGTGAACAGTCCGAAAAATGCCCCGCCGGCCAACAGACAGAGCGGATAGAGCCAGCCAAGGGTTGCAATGTCCAGCAACAGAGCATTGCCAATCCAGGACAGGCCGAAAGCAAAATGTCCAAATCCGAAAAAATAACCGAGTTTCCATGCTTTTCCCGGTGTGTCGGCTGTTTTTGTCAGCAGCAGGAAGAGGCCGGAAAAGCTCAAAAAGAGAATCGGAAATATATAAAAAGGCGGCAGGGCATAGACACTTATCCAACCCAAAACAAAAGCACAGATTTTGGGATAGGAAACAAGTTTGGCAATCAAGTTCTTTGCGGACATATGTGCAGCTTTCATTTTCTTGCCGCGGAAACGGCAGGTGAAAAAAGGTTTTTATTCCGAATAGGGATTTTTGATATTCAGTTTTTTCAGAATATCAATTTCGCATTTTTCCATATATTCGGCTTCGTCGTCTTCGATGTGGTCGAAGCCGAGCAGGTGCAGCAAGCCGTGAGTCAGAAGATGGCTATAGTGGTCGGCAAGCGGAATGTTTTTTAGGTCGGCTTCCCGTTCCAGCGTTTCCAGGGCGATGATGATATCACCGAGTTCTATTTCCTCATAAAGTTCACAGTCCTCTGCAAAATTTTCATCATCAATATTGGCAAAAGACAAGACGTTGGTCGGTTTGTCCATACCGCGGAATTCTTTGTTTAGCTTTTGGACTTCCGTATCATTACTGAGGCAGAGGTTGACACTTAACGGTTTTTTTTCGTCCCAGAAATCAATTTCGCCCAAGGCGGAAACATGGGCAAAAACCGTTGTCATAACATTGTTGGACAGACCTCCGAAATCGGGCAGAGCCCGGTTCCAGCGGTCTTCCGAAACAGAGATTAAAAGACGGGTATTACTCATCGCCGTATGTTTTTTTGCTCCTTTCTTCATAAGCCTTTACAATTTTGGCTACCAGTCCGTGGCGGACGACGTCGGCGGCACTGAAACGGACAGAGCTGATGTTGTCAATGCCTTTTAACGTTTCCAACGAATCGCGCAGGCCGGAGATTGTTCCTTTGGGAAGGTCAACCTGGCTGAGGTCGCCGTTAACAACCATGCGGGAATTTTCGCCCAGACGGGTTAAAAACATTTTCATCTGCATCGGGGTGGTATTTTGCGCCTCGTCCAGAATGATAAAAGAGTTGGACAATGTGCGGCCGCGCATAAAAGCCAGCGGTGCAATTTCGATTTCGCCGAGGGCAAGTTTTTTATCAACTTGTTCTGCCGGCAGCATTTCGTATAAAGCATCATACAACGGACGAAGGTAAGGGTCGACTTTTTCCTTTAGGTCACCGGGCAGAAAACCGAGATTTTCTCCTGCTTCAACGGCCGGGCGGGATAAGATGATTTTATCGATTTTACCTTCCAGCATCATTGATACGGCCAGGGCAACAGCCAAATAGGTTTTGCCGGTGCCGGCCGGCCCGAGACCGAAGACCAGCTCGTTTTTCATCATCTCTTTGATATAGGCAGCCTGAGTGGCTGAACGCGGGTAAATGTGGCGCTTTTTGGTTTTCAGAACAATGTCTTCCATATTGTCTTCTGCGATTTTTTCGGCTCCGACACCGGAAATGCGAACGGCGGCTTTGACTTCTTCTTCGTTAATGTCAATATTTTTGCCGGCTTTGTGGTATAAAATGTCAATAGCGGTCTGAGCCTGTACGGCAGCATCTTTTCCGCCGGTGATTTTGATCTGATTGCCGAAAGACGAAATTTCGACATTTAACAGTTTCTCAAGCAGCCGCAAATGCGAATCTTGCGGTCCGACGACTTGTTGTACCAAGAGGTTATTATAAAGTTCAAGATTTATTTCTGACATGGCGTTCCCCCTTCCATAACCCCAATCAGGGAGTTTGTTGTTGCTTCGGTTATTTTTATGTTTATGATTTTGTTTAAGCAGCTTTTATCCAGTTCGGCATGCAGGTTTTGCATATAAGGTGTCCGGCCGAAAAGCTGATTGCGTCCGCGGCCCCGGCTTTCAAAAAGTACGGGCATTATTTTGCCGACGGAATCTTTATTAAACTTTAGCTGATAGGAGAACAGCAAATTCTGCAGGATATCCAGCCGCTCTTTTTTGACCTTTTCTTCTATCTGGTTTTTTAACAATGCGGCAGGCGTTCCGGCTCTTCGGGAATATTTGAATGAAAAAGCCTGAATGTATTTTACCTGATTGACAATATCTAACGTGGCCTGAAAGTCTTCATCCGTTTCGCCGGGAAAACCGACAATGAAGTCTGACGACATTCCGATGTCCGGATTGGCTTTGTGCAATTTTTCGATGACCTTCAGGTAGTCGGACGACGTATGGCGGCGGTTCATTGCTTTCAGAATTTTATCGGAACCGGACTGTACCGGAAGATGCAGATAGGGCATCAGTTTGTCCAGGTCTCGGTGGCATTCGATTAAGTCATCCGTCATATCTGCCGGATAAGAGGTTGTATAACGCAGGCGTTTTAAGCCGTCTATTTTTGCCAGCTCACGCAAAAGGTACGACAAGGGGCGTTCTTTTCCGGCGGTGTCTTCGCCGTGGTATGAATTGACATTTTGACCCAGCAGGTTGATTTCCAATGCTCCGTTTTGAACCAGCCGGCGGGCTTCTTCGACTATTTCTTTTACCGGACGGGAATATTCGGCTCCGCGGGTGTAGGGAACAACGCAATAGGTGCAGAAATTATTGCAGCCTTCCTGTACGGCCAGAAAAGCGCAAGACAGACTGTTGGAATTTTGCGGCAAAAAATCAAATTTTGATTCAGCCGGAAATTCGGTATCAATAACCGGAATACCTTTTTTCCGGTTGACTTTTGCAAGGATTTCCGGAATGCGGTGATAGGTTAACGGGCCGGTGGCAAAATCAACAAACGGCGCCCGTTTGGCAATTTGTTCGTCTTCGGCCTGGACAACACAACCGACAACACCGATGGTTGTTTCTTTTCCCTGTTCGCGGCGTTCTTCTTTGATGAGGTTTATGCGGCCGAGATCCGAAAAAACTTTTTCGGCGGCTTTTTCCCTGATGTGGCAGGTGTTGAATATAATCAAATCAGCTTCCCGGGGAGAAGAGGCTTCCCGGTATCCAAGAGTTTGCAGAATATCGGCAATGCGCTCGGAATCATATACGTTCATCTGGCAGCCGAAAGTTTTTATATAATAGTGTTTCACGCTTTTCTCGCTGTTATTTTTTTATCTTTATATTTTAAGCCAAAGAGCGGTTGATTTCAACCGAATTTTATATTATCTGCAGCTGATTTTGTGCCGAGGCGGTTTGTCGTTGCCTTTTTTGTTGCAAAAATTGCAGCTTTTGTTAGAATTAATTTGAAACAGCCGGGAGATTTAATTATGGCAGATTTTAACATGGAGCTGGATATGGAGTATCTTACCAAACTTAATGAAGAACAACGAATCGCTTTTATGAAGGCTTTGGCACGGTTGGCAAATGCCGACGGAAAACTTGACGATGATGAGAAAGAGTTTATTCGCGAAGCTGCCAAAATTTATGGTGTTCCGGAAGGGCGGTTGGAAGAAATTTTAAAGCAGGGATCGGATGATGAGGTGGTCGAGGCCGTTAAAATCATTGATAACCGGCGGGCGGCTTTGGAACTGGTCAAAGAGATGTGCGTTCTGGCTCATGCCGATGACGAGCTTTCGGACAATGAGATTTTGCTTATCGGCCGAATCGGACAGGCTATGGGGATTGAACCGAAAAAAATCGAACAAATCAGCCAATGGGTTATAGACAGGCTGATCTGGGTGGAAGAAGGAAAGATTATTTTTGAAGAAGTATGAAGAGGAGCTGGTATGAATACGGCAAACCAAATCAGTGAATTGCGCGGGTTGAGCGGTTCCGACGGCAGAACAGTCAAAAACAGCAATGAGCTGATTCAGAAAGGATTAGCGCATGCTTATCCGCAGATTGACCGGGAAGACAGAGAAAAAATTGCAGTGCAGATGGAAAACCATCCGGATGGAAAGGTTAAAATCGGCGATAAAGAAGTTACTGTTGGCGAACTTGAGTTTATTGTGGCAAATTCCATTCAGACGATTACTTCGGAAACCGACCCTAAAAATGAGTATTTTTCCTGGATTGAGGACGGAATTGACATTATCAAAGATATGTCAACGGACGGCGTTACAAAAGAGGAGCTCATGCGCCGCAATGATTTTCTGACGGATTTGGATCAGCGTGAAACCGAAGTCAAAATGTGCATTTCTCTTTACAGAAATGCTGCACGCGGCAACGGGTATCTGGCTGACGTGGCGAAAGAAAAAATCGCCTTTTTGCAAAAAAAATGGGCAAAACTTATGGAAATCCGCAGTGCGGTAAAACTTTCAACACAGGATTATGCCGATGAAAAAAGTGCAAAGCGGGTTGGCAATGACCGGACCAAGCTGTATCTGCTGGCTTTGTATTTTATGCGTCAGGGCAAAGAAATTCCGGCCAGATTGAAAACCAAGCTGGAAATGAATTACGGTATTACGTTTGAAGACGGCGTGGCCGAGCGGATGATTGATGACCGTATTGGCCGGGTGCCGTTAACGAAAAAGCAAACAATTGATCGTATAAATGCACTTAGAGGTAGACAATCGGATGTTAATAAGCCAGTATTGTCAATACATAAGCAAAAATTTAATGCGGCTCAGTTTGAAAAATTGAGCATGCAGTATATGAACAGTTATAATTAGGAGATAAAAGTTATGGGTGCTTTGTTTGAGCCGTTTTTGTATATTATCGGACTGCTTTTGAATATTTATTTCAAAATTGTTGTGGTTGAGGTTGTGCTTTATTGGCTGATTCATTTCAAAATTTTGGATGTTACCAATAAATATGCCAAGAAAACTATGGAGATTTTGGAAAATGTAACACATCCGGTTTATGATAAAATCAGGAGCAAGCTGCCGCCGGTTGCCGGAATTGACTTTTCTCCGTTTGTCCTGCTTTTGATTTTGCTGTTCCTTGAACGGATGGTTTACAGACTGAGCGACATTATTTTGTAAGTCGCAGCGGCAAAACAAAAAGGTTCGTCTTTTTAGATGGCAAATATCACAGAAAAGACAGATCATGGATTGATGTTGAGAGTTAGGATTGCCCCTAACTCTTCTTCTTGTTCTATAAACGGCATTTTTACCGATGCAAAGGGTTTGGATTATTTGAAAATCTCCGTTAATGCCGTTCCGGAAAAAGGAAAGGCCAATAAAGAGCTGATTGCCTTTCTGGCTAAGTTTTTGAGGCTGGCAAAGTCGCGTTTCCAGATTATCAGTGGTGAGACTGACAGATTTAAGCGGGTTTTTATTGAGGCCGCAGGTGAAGAGATTTTTGAAATAGAAAAGAAATTGAACGGAAAGGCATAATATGACAGCAGACTACAGCAGTATTATCGACGGGAAAAAAGAGGCTGCCCGTATTCGGGCCACATTGAAAGAGCAGATTGCGGCAGCGGGGGCAAAACCGGTGTTGGCGGTTGTTCTGGTCGGTGCAGACGAGGCCAGCCGCATTTATGTCCGAAATAAGGAAAAGGCAGCAGCGGATATCGGCATTGTCTGCCGGGTGCTGCAATTTGGCGAAGATGTTGCCGGAGATGAGTTGCTGGATGTGATTCGTTCATTGAATGAGGATCCTGAGGTTAACGGGATTATTATTCAACAGCCTTTACCCAAACATTTGGATGCAAAAGTTTTGGTTGAGGCCGTTTGTCCCGAAAAAGACGTTGACGGTTTCGGCCCGGTGAACCTAGGACGTTTGCAGGCCGGGTATGCTTCGGCGGTCATTGCTGCAACACCGAAAGGGGTTCTTCGGTTGATTGAAAGTACCGGAATTGATTTATCCGGAAAATATGCGGTTATTATCGGGCGATCAAATATTGTCGGAAAGCCATTATCCAGCCTTCTTCTAAACAATAATTGTACCGTAACGGTAACCCATTCCAAAACGATCGGGTTGAAGGATATTGTCCGTCAGGCGGATATTGTCGTGTCAGCCTGCGGTTGTCCAAAACTGGTGAAAAGCGATTGGGTAAAGGATAATGCCGTTGTGATTGATGTGGGAATTAACCGGATGGCGGACGGAAAACTTTGCGGCGATACGGATTTTGAGGCATTGCAAAAGCGCAATATCCGGATTACACCGGTTCCGGGTGGTGTTGGTCCGATGACGGTGGCGATGCTTTTGGAAAATACCTGGCTGGCTTTTAAACGTCAAAAAGAAAACGTTTAATCTTTTCCCAAAATAGTTTTATCCAAACTATAAAAGAGCTGAAACATCCGGTTATTCCTCAGATTGAAAGTTATGAACAATTTGTTGAACGCGAAGAGTTGCTAAAATAGATATTTGTCTTTATACTCAAACGAAGTTTGTAATGCTTTTGTGCAAATCAAAGAAAAATATTTTGCATGAAGTGCAGAAACGAACGGTTTTTGGGATATTAAAAGCAGGGTTTTTATAATGGTTTTGAGAAATATAATGAATCTGTGGCACAAAATGACAAGTGCTTGTTATGATTATATGATTGATTTGGCTTCCCGCGAGAAGGCTTTGTATTTTTTATTTGCGGTTGCTTTTATTGAAAGTTCTTTTTTCCCTATTCCGCCGGATATTATGCTTATTCCGATGGTCTTGGCGACTCCGTCCAAAGCTTGGAAAATCGCCGGAGTGGCAACAGTGGCCAGTGTGCTCGGCGGTTATTTCGGTTATATCATCGGAGTATATTTCTTTGATTTGATTGCCAAACCGGTGTTGGCTTTTTACGGGTATCTTCATCAGTTTGATGTTTTTAAAGACTATTATCATCAATGGGGTGCCTGGATTGTGTTTGGCGCGGGGATTACTCCTTTTCCGTATAAGGTCGTAACGATTGCCAGCGGTGTTGTTCATTTGGATATCTGGGTTTTCGGTATTGCATCGGTTATTGCACGTGGAATGCGTTTTTATCTGGTGGCGTGGCTGTTGAAGAAATACGGTGAACCGATGAAAGTGTTTATTGAGAAAAATCTCGGGTTATTGTCCGTATTGTTTTTGTTGTTGCTTGTTGGCGGCTTTGCGGCAATAAAGTTTATATAGAAGATATCAGCCTATAAAAAACCGGATTATGTTTGTTTATCATAATCCGGTTTTTTTTAATCTTTATGGCGGAAAGTAATTCGTCCTTTGGTGAGGTCATAAGGCGTCATTTCAATGTCGACTTTATCTCCGACCATAACGCGGATGCGGAATTTTCTCATTTTTCCGGCGGTGTGTGCCAAAATCTCAACGCCATTTTCCAATCTGACACGGAACATTGCGTTAGGCAGCTTTTCTATTACTTCGCCGGTTAATTCCAGAAGTTCTTCCTTACTCATACGGTTGTTTCCTTTATATTTGTTTTTATTTTTTTATTGTATAGCTCCGAAATTTTATTTATGCAATTTATTTTTTTTGCGAATTTGCTTTTTTTGTGCTTTTGATATTTGTTTTCTCGGGTTTATTTTCCGTGTATTGCGGAAATTCCATAGTGAACACCGTCCCTTTGCCTTCTTTGCTTTTAACGCTGATGTTGCCGTGGAACTTTTCGACAATGGATTTGGCAATGGCCAGGCCAAGTCCGGTTCCGCTTTGGCTGTCTTTTTGTCCCTCGGAATAGAACGGTTCGAAAATATGAGGGAGGTTTTGCGGAGGAATGCCGCGGCCGGTATCCTGCACTTTGATGGTTGCCGTGTTGTCGGAGTTTTGGAAGGTGATTTTTATTTTTCCTTCGCTTCCAGTGGCCTTAATGGCATTTTGCAGCAAATTGAGAAGCAGCATTTTGAAATCGGAGGCATTTCCGAGAATATAGGTTTTGCTGCCGGTTTTTCCGATTTGCAGTTCGATACCTTTTCTTTTGGCTTCATAATCAAGTAATGCGGCAATTTCTTTAGCAGAGGCCATACAGTCGACCGGACCATCGCTGTCGTGGATATTTTGCGCCAGTTTCAGCAAGCGTTCCGGAATGTTTAAGCAAGCAGTGATTTGTTCCAGAATCATTATCAGATATTTTTTTGCTTCATTATTATCCGGGACGTTTGTATAATATTTGCTCAAAATGTTCTCTATAATCATTCTGATAGAGCCCAAGCTGTTTTTCATCTCATGGGCGATGGAAGTGGACAGGAAACCCAAGGAGGAAAGCTTTTGCTGATGAGAAAATTTAATGTCGTCGCTTAAATCCCGGATAGCTTCAACAATGTAAAACTTATCTTGTCCTGCATCGTCAATGATAAGCGGTGCTGCGTTAATGGAAAGATGGCGATTGGGGAAAGCCCGGAACTGCTGAATGACTTTTATGCTTTCTTTTTTGTTTTTTCTGATTTCTCTCAGCGGGCAGCTGAAACTGCTTTCCGGACACGGATGTGTCAGATTTTGGCAGGATTCATAACATTTTAATCCAGAACCGGCTGGTGCGTTGATTTGTTTATAGTAGGCGTTATTGGCCAGGATAATGTTATAATCGCCGTCGATTACGCGTATACCGTCAGGAATGCTGTTGATTAAGGCCTGTTGGAATTTTTCTTTTTGTTGAATTTCGTTAAAGCTGTTGTTTAAATTTTCCAGCATTTGGTTAAATGCTTGGGCTAGCTTGTCGATTTCGTCTTCAAATAGGCAATTGTTGTTTAGTTCAACACGCTGGGAGAGGTTTCCGGCGGCAGCAAGGTCGCTGATGTGGGATAGTTTGTCAATGGGTTCCAGAATCCATTTTCGCAGCAGAATTCCTAAAATGATAATCAGCAGAATAATCAGAAATGTGCTGATAAGTGTTACTTTTCCGGCGCGGGCGAAAGAATTGTAACGGCTGTTGTAGTTGCGGATGATTTCTTCTACGCGTTTGTGTTCGGTTGTGATTTCGTTTAAGGAGCGAGGATCCTGATTATAGCGCAGGATTTCCATAACGTTGGGTGACAGTTGCGTAACTTCTTTTTTTTGCAGAAGCGTATTCAACTCTTGTCGGAGCGTGACGTTTTCAAAGTTCAGTTCTGAAAACTGACGGGTATTCAGCAGGTTCAGCTGGCCTTCTTCTTGAAATTTTTGGCCGTATACAATGTAAAAAGAATATACAAATATAGCGCAGGTTAAAATGAAGAATATGGCAATCGTGTATAAGATTTTTTTGTTTAAGCTGATGAACATGGGTGTCTCGCAAAATAAAACGAAATTTTAACAAAATAGAAACTTATTGTCAGTATACAAGAGAATAGTTAAGGAAGAGGAAAGATTATGAAAAAAGAAATGCAACTCAGTCCGGAAGAATTGGCAGCTTGGTATGGTTGTTGGAATGATGATAATTTGGCTTTTATCAAGTATGATACTTATGACGGGGATAAGATGTGGGTGATTTATGGTGCCGACGGTTCTAGGATTGCGGCAACGGATAATCGTGATTTTGCTTTTATTGTAGCAAGGCAAAGAGATTTGGAGCCTTGCAGCGTGCATTAAAAATTAAAAAAAAGCCCCGGTAATCCGGGGCTTTTTACGGCAGAGCCTTTAATCCTGGTTGTTTAGCAGGGCATAGATTTCTTCTTTTTTGGAAATCTGGCGGATTTTGCTGCAGGTCGCTTCATCTTTCAAAATGCGAGAGGCTTTAGCCAAAGCAGTCAGGTGATCTGCTCCGCTGCCTTCCGGAGAAATCAGCATAAAGATCAGATCAACGGGCTTGCCGTCAATAGCTTCAAAATCAACCGGGGCATTGAGTTTGGCAAAAATTCCGCAAACTTTTTCAGCTTCTGCAATCCGTGCGTGGGGAAGAGCCGTTCCGCCGCCGAACCCGGTAGAACCGAGATTTTCACGCTCTAAAAGACTGTCAAAAATCGTCCGTTCCGAGATATTGGTGATTTCAGCCGCTTTTTGAGCAAGTTCCTGCAAAAGCTGACGTTTGTTCTGAGCTTTTAATCCCACAACTATACAATTTTCATTCATGATTTCTGAAATCTTCATAAATCGTATGCCTTATGTAATTTCAACTTAATTTTCAGCTTTGGGCTCAACCCAGCCAATGTTGCCGTCTTTGCGGCGGTATACCATGCTGATGTGACCGTTGGCGCTGTTTCTGAACATTAAGGCACATTCTTCGTTCAGATCCATAAACATAACGGCTTCCGAAACCGTGCATACCGGGATGTTGGCTTCGACTTCGGCAATTGTCAACGGAGCATCATCAATGTCGATTTCTTCCTGTGATTCGTCAATGCGGAAAACAGCTTCGCTGGCAATTTCGGCCAGGCTGGTTTTGCCTTTGTGGTCATTTAATTTTGTTTTATGGCGACGCAGGCGGGTGGCAATATGTGCGTTGGCATTATCAAATGCAGAGTAGGGATCACCAGCAATGCCGCTGCCTTTTAAAACGATGTTTTTGGCAGGATGAACGGTAACTTCAGCACAAAAATCATCACGCTCTTTGGAGAAATAAACGTTGCAGCTGATTGGTGCACTAAAATATTTATTTACAGAGTTCAAAATATTTTCTTCAACATGTGAACGCAGTCTGTCGCCAATGTCTACTTGTTTTCCTGTCAATGTAATTTTCATAATTTTTCCTTGCAAATATTATTAACCATGTTTATAAGCATTAATATACTTCAGTTTAATGCTTATTACAATCAGAAAATCAGATAATAACATATTTCGGGAAAAGTCAATATAAAACTTTGGTGTCTGAGCCTTTCCCTTTGTTATAGCGTTGTTTTTTGTTTTTTGCGGGCGGCGGATGAGGCTATGCCGAGTTGATCACGGTATTTGGCAACCGTACGGCGGGCAATTTTTATGCCGCTTTGTTCGAGCAGGGCGACGATTTTGTCGTCAGAAAGAATGTTATCGGCTTTTTCTTCTTCAATCATCTTTTTTATTTTGTGTTTGATGGTCAGAGTTGAGGTGCCTTCATCTCCGATGTAGCTTCCGGCGGCATTGGTGAAAAAGTACTTCAGTTCAAACAAGCCGAGCGGCGTATGCATATATTTGTTGGTTGTAACGCGGCTGACGGTGCTTTCGTGCATTTCAATCTGTTCCGCGATGTTTTTAAGCTGCATCGGACGCAGAAAATCTATGCCTTTTTCAAAAAAATCATATTGATTTTTAACGATTTCTTCGCTGACGCGTAAGATTGTTTCGGCGCGTTGCCGCAAGGCTCTGACCAGAAAACCGGCACTGCCGAGCTGTTGCTTGAGGTAACGGCGTTCTTCTTTGTTGCCTTTGTTTTTGATCTCCGAATAATATTGCTGATTGATTAATACTCTCGGCAGGGACATATTGTTCAGTTCGACCAGATAAGAGCCGTCTTTTTTACGGCGGACGAAAACGTCGGGAATGATATAAGCGGTCAAATCATGGTGGTAGCGGGCAGCCGGTTTGGGATTGAGCGCTTTAATGTCTGCCAAAACGGAGGCCAGGTCTTCGTCATCAATCCGGCAGATTTTTTTTAGTTCGGCAAATTTTTTTTCTCCGAGCAATGGCAGGTTGTTTAAGACTTTTTCAGCAACAGGATCCAGCCTGTCCATATCTTTTAACTGGATTTTCAGGCATTCGGCCAGAGAGCGGGCAAAGATGCCGGAAGGTTCAAAGTCTTGCATTTTTCTTAAAATCTGTTCGGCAAAGTCGCGGGAGATTTTCAGCTTTTGGGAAATTTCCGACAGATTGCCCCGGAAGTAGCCGGCATCGTCCAGATGTTCGACCAGGTTTAAGGCGACGGCTCTTTCTTTCGGAAGGGGAAATTTCTGGGAGATTTGTTCTTCCAAAAGCCGGTAGAGCGATTTTTCGTCGGAGAGTTTTTGTTCGAAATAGTCATAATCGGCATCATCCCGGCGGGTTTTGGCCAGAGCATAATCCTGCCAGTCGTATTCAGCCTCGTCATAACCTTCGCGGTCACTGCCGAAGTCATCAAATTCATTATCACAGGCAACAGTATCTGTGCTGCTTTCTTCACTTTCTGTGCTTTGGTCGTAGTCATCAATCGTTGGGATGTCGTTTTCTGGCAATAAGCCGCTGTTGTCTTCTTCTTTTTCTAAAAACGGATTTTGTTCCAGTTCTTTTTCTATCAGGGTGCTGAGTTCCAGATTTGAGGCCTGAAGCAGATTGATTGCCCGGCGCAGTTCCGGCGTCATTACCAGAGACTGCGTCTGTTTCAGGTCTAAATGCGGAGTTACGGCCATTAATCAATTCCTCTTACATTGAGAAATTATCGCCTAAGTAAACTTTTCTGACTTCTTTGTTGGCGATAATCTCTTCCGGCGTGCCTTCCATTAAAACGGTGCCGCCATGTAAGATATAGGCCCTGTCCGTAATATCAAGGGTTTCGCGGACATTGTGGTCGGTAATCAAAACGCCGAGCCCGCGGTGTTTGAGTTGGGAAACCAGATTGCGGATTTCTCCGACGGCAATCGGGTCAATACCGGCCAAAGGCTCGTCCAACAAGATGAAGTTCGGCTGGCTGGCCAAAGCGCGGGCAATTTCCAGACGTCTGCGCTCACCACCGGACAGGGCAATGGCCGGGGATTTGCGCAGATGGGAGATTGAGAATTCGGACAATAGTTCCTCCAGCATATTTTCCCGCTGGCTTTCGTCATCCACAACCAGTTCCAGAATCGCTTTGATATTGTCTTCTACCGAAAGTGAGCGAAAGATAGACGCCTCTTGCGGCAGGTAGCCGATCCCCATTCTGGCGCGGCGGTACATCGGCAGATTGGTAATGTCTTTGCCGTCAATATGAACATCGCCGTAATCAGGCGTAATCAGTCCGGTTACACAGTAAAAACAGGTGGTCTTTCCGGCACCGTTCGGCCCGAGCAGTCCGACGGCTTCACCGCGGCGGACGTTAAGGGAAACGTTGCGCAGTACCGGACGGTTTTTGTATTTTTTTCCGATGTTGAAAATTTCTAATTTGGAATCGCTGTAATTATTGGGCATCCTTTTTTTCCTCCGCCGCCGGGGTTGATGTTTTTTTATTGTCTTTTTCTTTGGATTTTTCTATAAAGACGCCGGTAACGCGTTTTTTGGTGCCGGGAGCCGTTAACATTTTACTGATGCCGGTGTTTAAATCTGTTTCGGCCAGGTCGCCGTGCAATTTGTTGCCGTTTTGATCCAGCGTAATATTGTCATAGAGCTTGATCAGTCCCTGTTTGGGCAAATAGGTTCCCCGGTCGGCCCAAACTGTTCCGTCTTTGGTTAATATTTTTACGTTTCCGAAAACTTTAACTTGCTTTATGGCTGTTTTTCCGGCAGCGTCTTTTTCAAAATAAGCAATCATACTGTCTGAGTAAATTTTGCTTTCGCCGTTGGTGGCAAAAACATTGCCTTCCGCGACGGCTTTTTGCTGTGACGGATAATAAGTAATATGCTCTTCGGCCGTAATGGTGTCCGTTTCGGTTTTTACTTTTGCCGGTCGGCCCCGCAAAACGGCTTTGTCGGCAATCAGGTCATAGTCCATATTGTCTCCGTAAGCGGAGGACTGTCCCGATTTCATAATGACGTTATCTTTGGCAAGGACTTTGGAAATTTGCTGTTTGCCGGTTGACGGAACTTTTTGATAATAGGCCGTCAGTTCCTGCGCCCGAATGCTCATATCTTTTTTGCTGGCGACGGCATTGCCGACAGCTACCATCTTTTGTTCTTTTGAATGCCATTCCACTTTGTTATCGGCGTGGATGTTGATTTCTTCGGCTGTTGCAGCCGGGGCAAAGAACAGAATGCTTAAGACGGCCGTGAAAGATAATAGTTTGTGCATTATTGTTTCTCCGATTTAAAACTTTCTTCTCTGATTTTTAAATCTGCCGGACCAATGAAGACCAGAACACCGGTTTTGTTATACAAGTCAAAGCCTTCGGCTTCTATGTCTCCGAATATTCCCTGACCGCTTACATGGCTGCGGCCGCTGCCGACAGATGTTGCGAAATTGAATTCTGCTTCAAACGTGTTGACCGTCATTCCGTCGCTGTAAAACATTTCTACGCCGTCGGTTAATCTTAAAATATTTTCGGTCTGGTTAAAAAATCCGGTCGGTGATTTGATGTTGATCCAGGTTGTATCGCTGTTTGGGATAATGCCTTCCGGACGGTTTAGTTTTATCAGTTTTGAGCCAGGCGAGGTTTCGTCGATATTGGTAGCCGTCAGGTTAGTTACCCGGTTGTTTTTGTCCGTGATATAGAAAGTGGTCTTTTCCATATGGAGCTTTTCCAGTTCGCCGCTTTTGGGACGAGTGATATCTAATCTGATGTCATAAGCCTGCTGTTTCAGGTTTGGAAAAATGAGCAGGAGGCTTATTAACAGTGCGGCTGTTCCAGGCAACAAAAGTTTTGCAAGTCGAATCAAACGGGTATGTCTATTCTCAGCGCTTTTCGGGCGAGCCGGAACAGCGGTATCCTGATAAAAGTATTTATCCAGTTTTTGTGTGTCTGACAAGTTATGCCACTCCGATACGCAGGCAGTCATGCATATGCAAAATGCCGATGGGTTTTTGGTCTTTTAAGACAAAAAGCTGGGTGATGTGTTTTTCGTTCATCATTTTAAGGGCTTCGGCTACCAGAAGATCGCCGTCAACCGTTTTGGGATTGCGTGTCATGATTTCGGAGGCTTTTTTATTGAAAATATCGGCGCTCATACAGCGGCGCAAGTCTCCGTCGGTAATGATGCCTTCCAGACAGCCGCTGCTGTTTATGATGCCGACACAGCCGAGCATTTTGGATGTCATGGTCAGCAAAGCTTCCTGCATGGAGGCCGTATCCGGAATCAGCGGAATTTCATCGCCTTTGTGCATCAGATCGGCAACTTTTTGCAAAAATGCACCGAGTTTGCCGCCCGGATGCCGCTGGCGGAAGTCCGTTTTGGTAAAACCTTTGCGTTCAAGCAGAGCAATGGCCAGAATATCGCCCAAAACCAAAGTTGCCGTTGTGGAAGAAGTCGGTGCCAGCCCGAGCGGACAAGCCTCGCCGTTGTCCGGAAGTTTGAGAACAATATCGCCGGCTTTTCCCAAAGCGCTTTGCGGATTTTTGGTTATGGCAATCAACGGAATGCCGTAACGTTTGCAATAAAGGATGATGTCGGAAAGTTCTTTGGTCTCGCCGGAGTTAGAAATGGCAATGACGACATCTTCCTCAGTCAACATTCCCAAGTCGCCGTGGCTGGCTTCTCCCGGATGTACAAAAAAGGACGGTGTTCCGGTGGAGGCGAGCGTTGCGGCAATTTTGCTTCCGATGTGGCCGGATTTTCCCATGCCGGTAACGATTACGCGGCCTTTGGTGTTTTGCATCAGGTCAAGAGCCGCAGAAAGACTGTCGCTGATTTCGTTTTCCAGCACTTTTAATGCGTCAATTTCTTTCTCGATGGTGCGTCGGGCCGACAGCAGATCCTCTTCTTGTGTCATAATTTTACAGTCCTTTATTTATGTTGCATTATGACTGCGAGGGTATTATTTTATGCCGGAGATTGCAAGATATTTTTGTTCGTTATGCAAAAAACAGACCAGAATGACTGAGAAAATCCCGATTTTTATAGACTCAATTTGACTCAAAAATTTTTTACAGCTGCCCAAAATGAAAATTTTTCTTCCCGACTCTTTTCAATACCTTCCCGACTCGGAAGTGCTCAAAGGTTAAGCAAAGGTAAATGCTTTTTAGACTCAAATGTAAAAAAATTGCAAAAATGGGGTTGACTTTCGGGGGAACTGATTCTAGTATGCCGAGACTCATTTGAGAACGAAGGGTTCAGTGTGCCCGGAAACTCTCAGGCGAGAAGTTTAATTTTATTTAATTTAAGGAAATTAGTGATGCCTACAATTAATCAGTTAATTCGTAAATCACGAACACCCAAAGTGAAAAGAAACAAAGTTCCGGCTTTGAAAGCTTGTCCACAAAAACGCGGTGTTTGCACGAGGGTTTATACTACAACCCCGAAAAAACCGAACTCTGCGTTGCGTAAAGTGGCACGTATCCGCTTGACAAACGGCTTTGAAGTAATCAGCTATATCCCTGGTGAAGGTCACAACCTGCAAGAACACTCAGTGGTGCTGATTAGAGGAGGCCGTGTAAAAGACTTGCCTGGTGTTCGTTATCATATCATCCGCGGTACTTTGGATACCCAAGGTGTTGCCAAACGTCGTCAACGTCGTTCTCTGTACGGCGCAAAGAGACCTAAATAGGAGAAATGAATAATGTCACGTCGTCGTACAGCTGAAAAAAGAATCGTACTGCCTGACGCTAAATATGGTGATAAGGTAGTTACAAAATTTATCAACAATGTTATGGAAGACGGTAAAAAAGCCGTTGCCGAAAAGATTGTTTATTCGGCTTTTGATATTATCGCTTCCAAGACCAAGCAAGACGCTTTGAAAGTTTTTGCTGAGGCTATTGAGAACGTAAAACCGGTTGTTGAAGTTAAGTCCCGCCGCGTCGGTGGTGCCACTTATCAGGTTCCGACCGAAGTTCGGGCCGAGCGTCGTCAGGCTCTGGCAATCCGTTGGATTGTTGAAGCGGCCAAAAAGCGCTCTGAAACCACAATGACCGACAAAATCGCAAACGAGCTGTTAGATGCTTTTGCCAATAAGGGTTCTGCCGTTAAAAAACGTGAAGATACTCATAAAATGGCTGAAGCTAACAAAGCTTTCTCTCACTATAAATTCTAATACAGGGGATAAAAAACAATGGCTCGTACACATAAATTGGAAATGTACAGAAACATCGGTATTATGGCTCATATTGATGCCGGTAAAACAACGACTACCGAACGTATTTTGTATTATACCGGTCAAAACCATAAAATCGGCGAAACTCATGACGGTGCAGCCACTATGGACTGGATGGAACAGGAACAGGAACGCGGTATTACCATTACTTCTGCGGCAACCACCTGTTTTTGGAAAAATCATCGTATTAATATTATTGACACGCCGGGTCACGTGGACTTTACCGTTGAAGTTGAGCGTTCTTTGCGCGTTTTGGACGGCGCCATAACCGTATTTGATTCGGTTGCCGGTGTTGAACCTCAGTCCGAAACCGTTTGGAGACAGGCAGATAAGTACGGTGTTCCCCGTATTTGTTTCTGCAATAAAATGGATCGTATCGGTGCAAATTTCTATCGCTGCCTGGAGATGATCAAAGATCGTCTGGGGGCCCGTCCGATGGCTATTCAGTTGCCAATCGGTGCTGAAGCCTCTTTCAAGGGTATTATTGATTTGATTGCGATGAAAGCCGTTATTTATACCGGCGATGATCCCGACTCTCCGATTGATGTTACCGAAATTCCTGCCGAACTGAAAGACAGAGCCGAAGAATATCATCATCAGCTGATTGAAATGGCTGTTGAAGAAGACGAACAGGCAATGGAAGATTATCTGGAAGGCAAGGAAGTTTCTATTGAGACTTTGAAGAAATGTATCCGTAAAGGTACGATTTCTCAAGACTTTGTTCCGGTTTTGTGCGGAACGGCTTTTAAAAACAAAGGTGTTCAGCCGTTGTTGGATGCCGTTATTGACTTTTTGCCGTCTCCGGTTGACATTCCTGCCGTTGAAGGCGTTAAACCGGGAACGGATGAAGTTATCAGCCGTAAGCCGTCTGACAGCGAGCCGTTGTCTGCTTTGGCCTTTAAGATTATGAACGACCCGTTTGTCGGTTCTTTGACTTTTACCCGTATTTATTCCGGTACTATGTCTGCTGGTTCTTATATTTACAATTCGGTAAAAGACAAAAAGGAACGCGTCGGCCGTATGCTTTTGATGCATGCCAATAAGCGTGAAGAACTTAAAGAGGCTAATGCCGGTGATATCGTTGCTTTGGCTGGTTTGAAAGATACCACAACCGGTGATACTTTGTGCGATCAGGCTCATCCGATTGTTTTGGAAAATATGGAATTTCCGGATCCGGTTATTGAGCTGGCCGTTGAACCGAAAACCAAAGCCGATATTGAAAAAATGGGGTTGGCTTTGTCTCGTCTGGCCATGGAAGATCCGTCTTTCAAAGTTTCTTCCGATCCGGATTCCGGACAGACCATCATTAAAGGTATGGGTGAATTGCACCTTGATATTATTGTTGACCGTCTGCGCCGTGAATTCAAAGTCGAGGCTAATGTCGGTGAACCGCAGGTTGCTTATCGCGAAACCATTACCAAGCCTTGTGATATCGAATATACCCACAAGAAACAGTCCGGCGGTGCAGGACAGTTTGCGAAAGTCAAAATCAGATTTGAACCGATTGAAGGTTATAACGGTTTTGAGTTTGAAAATACTGTTGTCGGTGGTAACGTTCCGAAAGAGTATATTCCGGGTGTTGAAAAAGGTCTGCGTTCCGCAATGGATGCCGGTGTATTGGCCGGATATCCGGTAACCGGTGTTAAAGCAAACCTTTATGACGGTGCATATCACGAAGTCGACTCTAACGTTATGTGCTTTGAAATTGCTGCCCGCGCTGCTTTTCGCGAAGGTATGCGTCAGGCAGAGCCGAGACTGTTGGAGCCGATTATGAAGGTTGAAGTTGTTACCCCTGAAGAATATATGGGTGATATTATCGGTGACCTGAACTCCCGCCGCGGTTTGGTGAGCGGTATGGATCAGAGAGCCAATGCCCGCGTTGTTGATGCGAGTGTTCCTCTGGCCAATATGTTCGGTTATGTAAATACGTTGCGTTCTTTGTCTCAAGGACGTGCTCAGTTTACCATGGTCTTCGATCATTATGCCGAAGTACCGAGAGAAGTGGCTGAGAAGGTGAAGGCAAAAAATGCGTAATTTCCCATTTTAAGGGAAATTTAAAGCGGTTTTACGTGGTTGGTAAAAATTTATGTATGTTTGTGTGCACTAAAATTTTTACCGCCACTGAAAACCACTTTACTTTCCATCTTAAAAGTGAAAAATACTAAATTTATTTTAATATATAATTTTTTATTTGGAGTAAATCTAAATGGCAAAAGAGAAGTTTGAGCGGACGAAACCGCACTGCAATATCGGAACGATTGGTCACGTAGACCATGGTAAGACGACATTGACAGCAGCAATCACGAAGGTATTGGCGGAAGAAGGCGGAGCCAACTTTACAGCGTATGATCAAATTGATAAAGCGCCGGAAGAGAAAGCCCGCGGAATTACGATTTCTACATCACACGTAGAATATGAAACACCGAAACGTCACTATGCCCACGTAGACTGCCCGGGACACGCGGACTATGTAAAGAACATGATTACTGGTGCAGCGCAGATGGACGGAGCAATTTTGGTAGTAAGTGCAGCTGACGGTCCGATGCCGCAAACCCGTGAACATATTTTGTTGGCCCGTCAGGTAGGCGTACCGGCGTTGGTCGTTTATATGAACAAAGTAGACCAGGTAGATGATCCTGAATTGTTGGAATTGGTAGAGATGGAAATTCGTGATTTGTTGAAATCCTATGATTTCCCCGGAGACGAGATTCCGATTATAAAAGGTTCTGCTTTGGCAGTATTGGAAAACGGCGATCCGAAAATCGGACATGATTCGATAGTAGAATTGATGAAGGCAGTAGATGATTATATTCCGCAGCCGGATCGTCCGAAAGACAAACCGTTCCTGATGCCGATAGAAGACGTCTTTTCGATTTCAGGCCGTGGTACGGTAGTCACGGGACGTGTAGAACGCGGCGTATTGAAAGTCGGCGATGAAATCGAAATCGTAGGTATTAAACCGACACAGAAGACAACGTGTACCGGAATTGAAATGTTCCGTAAGTTGTTGGATGAAGGAGAGGCTGGAGACAACATCGGTGTATTGCTTCGCGGAACGAAGAGAGAAGAAGTCGAGCGCGGTCAGGTATTGGCAGCACCGGGAACAATCACACCGCATACAACGTTTACCTGTGAATGCTATATTCTGACGAAAGAAGAAGGCGGCCGTCATACACCGTTCTTCAGTAACTATCGTCCGCAGTTCTATTTCAGAACGACAGACGTCACCGGTTCGATAGAGTTGCCGGAAGGGACAGAGATGGTTATGCCCGGAGATAACATTCGGATGACAGCGACGTTGATTCACCCGATTGCGATGAATGAAGGCTTGCGTTTTGCTATTCGAGAAGGAGGCAGAACGGTCGGAGCCGGCGTTGTATCGAAGATTATTAAGTAAGATCGATATTCGCAAAAAATAAGAGAAAGCTGAGAGCGGAAGTACGGATTAGTACAAAAGTTCTCAGCTTTTTCTTTGTTTGTTTTCTTTCTTTGCTGATGGGCAAAGCTTTTTGTGCGTTAAATTTTGAATACCGGCTTGTATTTTTTGAGAATTGGTGTATAAGTGCTGTTCTAAAAGTATTATTAAATTTAGTTTATTATGACAGAAGAATTATGTGTAAGAGTTAAACAGTGTGAGCTCCGAAATTTGGGCTGTGCCGTTTTGGGAAAAGTACTTGTCGGCAGTTTGTCCGCCGGGGAAGACGTGTTGTTTTGCGTCGGTTCGGAATTAGTTAAAACTCATTGCCGGGGAGTGGCACTGCAAGGAAGTGGTTCTACCATTAAAATGGTTGATAAGGTGTGCGCCGGAGATGAGGTTTTTGTTTTTTTTGACGGCAAAGCTTATTGTAAAATCAGGGGCGCATCGTTTATGTTTCGGGAAGGGACCAGGATTTTATCAAGATTTTGCTTGTCTGTTCAGCTTCCTGAAAATGATTTGGAGAATTTGAAGCCAATTTTTGAAGCTCTGAGTTATGAAACGGTCAAGATTGTTGATTTGGATTTTGATATGATTGGCGGGGTTGAAATATCGGAGGGTAAAATAATTGTTGATTTGCTTTATCCTGTTTGGTTTCAACCTGGTTTTGAGGTTATTATTTTTGACAAAGGAAAAGAGCTCTTGCGAGGAAAAATCGCTGAACTTTAGTCCTTATCGTTTTAAATCCGGTTTCCTTGTTGCGGAAGCCGGATTTTTTTGCGGAGAGAAAAGATGTTGCGGGAGAAAGTCTAATGAAAAGGGGAACTTTATTATTGACAATGCCGGTTCCTGTGCTATGTTTTTCGGGTTTTGTAATTATTATTAAATATAATTTTTAATTATTATTGATATGAAAATATTGAAATTTTTGACAAATGCAAATGCTTTTATGACTGAGGACTTTCGGTTTTTTAAGACCAAGCCTGTCAGTGATAACAGAGAAGATGCGTCTTTTTCCGGAAACAGAAAACTTTTAATCCGGGAGATTGAGCCAAGTTATAAAAATGATTATATTGAAATTTTTGTAATTGAGCGGAGCATCTTTCAGCCGTATTATTTTGCGGTAAAAACGGAGCCGGACGGAGGACGGAAATTGTATGCCGACGTGTTTGGAAAAAAATTGTTTCCTTATAAAATACAAATGTTGGGACAGACCGATTTTGCCGTTGCCTGGCTTGGAGAAACCCGCAGGCTTAATGAAGACGGAAAAATTTGCTTTGAAGACGTGCAAAATGACGTCGGGGAAAACTGGAATGTGTATATGCTGTCAGATGACGGCAGATATGATGATGTTTCTTCAAGTCTTGGAAGCGACCGGGAGGTTCATATTTCTTCGCTGCAATATGATGACGGCATATTAAAGATTTCTTTGACGGCTCAGGGGGGAACATCGTGTGAAAAAGACGTGTTGTTTATTCGCGACAAAGAAGGATATCGCCGGATAAACCAGGAGGAATGCGATGCATATTGGCGTGAGGTTTGCGAAAAACGGATCCCCGCGTCAAGCTGGTTTCCTGCTTCTCCGGAGATGTTTTGCAATTTGCAGGACTTTGCCGAAGTTGTCTGAATTTGAAGGGCTCTGAATAGTGAATATTCGGAGCCCTTTGGTTTAATAATATCCCGACTTACAATAATTAAATGCTGTTTTGGGGATTCTGGCAATAATTGAAACAGAAATTTGATTTTAGACTCGGTATTTTAAAATTTGTCAACCTGACTCAAAAAGAGTCTGAGTCGGTGATATACTCTTGTATAAAAAATGAAAAAAATTGATTTTTTTGCTTGCATTTAGAATTTGTCTATGTTACAAAAGGCGCACAGTAGCTGTGAGACAGGTGGAATCTGTCTGGCAGCGAGGATATAAAACATAGCGCAAACCATTGAGAAACAAGGGTTTGCTGAGTTTAATTCTTAGATGGCAAGGATAAGATAACCGAATCTGTTGCCGTCTAGTTATAAGGTAAAAATTAAAAATGATGGAAACACAGAATATCAGAATTCGCCTCAAGGCTTTTGACCACCGTTTGCTTGACTTGTCTACCAAAGAAATCGTGCATACGGCCAAAAGAACCGGGGCTAATGTCAGAGGGCCGATCCCCCTGCCGACCAGAATTGAGAAGTTTACGGTAAACCGTTCTCCGCACGTTGACAAGAAATCCCGTGAGCAGTTCGAAATCCGTACTCATAAAAGACTTCTTGATATTGTCGATCCGACACCGCAAACCGTAGATGCTTTGATGAAACTGGATCTGGCTGCCGGTGTTAATGTTGAGATCAAATTGTAGTTATAAATTAATGTTGGCTTTTCAATTGAGAATGGTCAACCTATTAAGAAAAGGAAAAATATAATAATGCGTACGGGTCTAATCGCAAAAAAGCTTGGAATGTCTCGTATTTTTGAGAGCGACGGAACTCATGTTCCGGTAACGGTTCTCAGCGTCGAAGACTTGAAAGTCGTTGATGTTAAAACGAAAGAAAGAGACGGATATACTGCCGTACAACTCGGTACCGGCGCCATTAAGGCTAAAAATGTATCCAAACCTCTGAAGGGACATTTTGCCAAAGCTAATGTTGAACCGAAGAAAAAACTGGCGGAGTTCAGAGTTTCTGAAGACTGCCTGCTTTCTGTCGGAGATGAATTATCTGTAGAACATTTTGTTGCCGGTCAATATGTTGACGTTTGCAGCACTTCTAAAGGTAAAGGCTTTGCCGGTGTTATGAAACGTCATAACTTTGCCGGTTTGGAAGCAACTCACGGTGTATCTATTTCTCACCGTTCTCATGGTTCTACAGGACAAAGACAAGATCCCGGTAAGGTATTCAAAGGCAAGAAAATGGCCGGCCATATGGGTGACGAGCGCGTAACCGTTCAAAATTTGAAAGTTGTCGCTACGGATGCAGCCAGAGGGTTGCTGATGGTTAAAGGCGGCGTACCGGGCGGCGAAAATGCCTGGGTATATGTTACCGATGCCGTTAAAATCCCGAGCAAGGTCGAATTGCCGATGCCTGCAGGATTGAAAAAAGTTGATGAACCTGTTGCAGCTCAGGCTGAAACTCCGGCCGAAAATGCATAAGCGATAAGGATTGAAGAATATGAAACAGGACATCTTAAGTTTAGATACCAATAAAAGTGTCGGCCAGATTGAACTGAACGAATCTATTTTCGGTTTGGAAGTTCGTGCCGATATCTTGCATCGTGTTGTTGTTTGGCAGTTGGCCAGACTGCAATGCGGCAACCACAAAACTAAAGGTCGTTCCGAAGTCGCTCTGACCGGCTCCAAACCTTTCAAGCAGAAAGGCGGCGGACGTGCCCGTCAGGGTTCTTACAAAGGAACGCAGTTTAGAAAAGGTGGTGTTGTGTTTGGTCCGGTTGTTCGTGACCATTCGCATGAACTGACCAAGAAGTTTAGAAAGCTTGGTTTGAAAACCGCTCTTTCGGCCAAGGCCAAAGAGGGCAACCTGATTGTTGTCGAAGAAGCAAAATTATCAGCTCCGAAAACGAAAGATTTGCTTGGCAAATTGAACAGCTGCGGGTTGAAGAACTGCTTGTTCATTGACGGCAAAGAGGTTGATACAAATTTTGCATTGGCATCCAGAAACATTATTGGAGTCGATGTATTGCCAACTATCGGCGCCAATGTATACGACATCTTGAGAAAAGACAAACTGGTCTTGACCAAAGATGCAGTTGCTTGCTTGGAGGATAGATTGAAATGATAAAATCTAAGAAATCAAACAATAACGTGACTGCAAAAATGTATGATACATTGACCCGTCCGGTAATCACAGAAAAATCAATGATTGCATCGGAAGCCGGCAAAGTAACTTTTCTTGTTCCGCTGAATGCGACCAAAGACGAAGTTAAGGCTGCCGTTGAAGCAATCTTTAATGTGAAAGTAAACAAAGTCAATACAATCCGTCAATTCGGCAAAGAGAAACGTTTTAAGGGCTATGTCGGTCAACGTTCCGATTATAAAAAAGCCGTTGTTACTCTGGCTGACGGTCAAAATATTGATGTTACAACAGGAATTTAGAAAATGGCATTGAAAAAATATAAGCCCACATCTCCCGGCCTTCGTCAACTTGTAATCGTTGACAGAAGCGAGCTTTATAAAGGTGCGCCGGAGAAATCCCTGACTATTGGTCTGACCAAGTCGGGCGGGCGTGATAACTTTGGTCACGTAACAAGTCGCAGAATCGGCGGCGGACATAAACGCAAGCTCCGTATTATCGACTTTAAACGTAACAAATTTGATTGTGAAGCAACTGTCGAGAGAATAGAGTATGATCCGAACCGTTCTGCTTTTATTGCTTTAATCAGCTATGCAGACGGTACGAAATCTTATATTCTGGCTCCGCAGAGATTGAAAGCCGGCGATAAAGTCGTATCTTCCGATAAGGCTGATATTAAGCCGGGCAACGCTATGCCGTTGAAAAATATGCCGATCGGTACGATTATTCACAATATTGAGCTCAAGGCCGGAAAAGGCGGACAGCTGGTTCGTTCCGCAGGCTGCTATGCCCAATTGGTCGGTAAAGATGCCGGTTATGCTCAGCTGAAACTGGGCTCCGGTGAATTGAGAATTGTCCGTGAAGAGTGTCTGGCTACCGTCGGTGCGGTTTCCAATCCGGATAACCAGAATAAGTCTCTCGGTAAAGCAGGCCGTACACGCTGGATCGGTAAACGTCCGGTTTCCCGCGGTGTTGCCATGAACCCGGTTGATCACCCGCATGGTGGTGGTGAAGGTCGTACATCCGGCGGTCGCCATCCGGTTACTCCTTGGGGTAAACCTACTAAGGGTGCTAAGACTCGTACTAACAAAAAGACTGATAAGTTCATTATGAGAACTCGTCATGAAAACAAAAAGAAATAGGGAGAAACGCTAATGACACGTTCCGTATGGAAAGGGCCGTTTGTTGATGGCTATCTTCT
>CALXUP010000007.1 GCA_944391715.1 uncultured Alphaproteobacteria bacterium | reverse complement strand
TGTTCTTCAGGATATCATTGTTCTTCTTATGGTTCCTGTGGTGAATGTACGGCTTGTGAAAAAGATAAAGATCCCTGTGCCGGGGTTACCGGAAAGAGCTGTTCTTCAGGATATCATTGTTCTTCTTATGGTTCCTGTGGTGAATGTACGGCTTGTGAAAAAGATAAAGATCCCTGCGAAGGGGTTACCGGAAAGAGCTGTTCTTCAGGATACCATTGTTCTTCTTATGGTTCCTGTGGTGAATGCACAGCTTGCGAAAAAGACGCAGATCCCTGTGCCGGGGTTACCTGCTCGACGGCAAAAAGCTGTTCTTATGGTTGCGCCAGCTACTCAACCGCCACAAGCTGCTGCTCGTCCGTGTGTATCTCTTGCAAATCTAAACCATCTACCGGTTCAGCAGGAACATGTACTCCGGGAAATTGTGGCCATAATGAGAATTTTGAAGATAATCTGACAACAAATGACAGATATTAAGCCTTTGAGATTAACTGGTTCTTGTAAACAAATGTAAATATCCCCGGTCTTAAGCCTATTGATTTAACGACCGGGTTTACATTTTCTGTTTATGAAACAACAATATACCGGGTTGCTTTTCTTGACAAAAGAATAAAATTTTGTTAAAAATATGCAAAACCAAATTATTAATTAATAAAATTATTTTTTTATGGCAGAAAATAAATTATTATCAGAACAAAAGATTAGATCATCTTTTATCAGAGTTTCGGAAGGATATAAAATCCGCTGCAAACATTTGTTGTGTCAAAAAGATTATTGCATGGGCAGCCGCAAGTTTATTGCCGGTGAAGAATATGACATTTGGGTAAGTTATGCGCCCAAAAGGATTCCGATGGAATATATGGTTCACGGCATATCAACCCGGGATGAGGATATGGCATTCACAACCAACGATGTTTTTGGCTCCCTGACAGATGTTGACAAAGCGCCGGAAACGCAGAAGATTGTTTATGGAAAATGGATGTATCATCTGGTTGACCTTCCTGATATCGGAAAAGCATTTGTGCCGGATTGGGTATTTATCGGCAGTAAAGTCCGCTCGGTTTTGGATTCTGAAACCCGCCGGAGTTTGAACAGTCTTGTTCCGGGCATATTAAATATTTCGGGGCATAACCGTCTGGTCTGGCTGCTGGAAAATGCTTCTGCAAACTCAGCCGTCTTCATTGGCTTTGAAAATCCGTCGGAAGTCAGTTTATTGCCACCGGGAAAAATCGGCTTTTTTGCGCCTTTGTCGCAAAATGGCACGATTATCGGCAATAATAGTTTTTGTTTTGACGGAGAACGCGTCATTTTTAGCTGAACAAAAAAAACAAATCTCTCTTTTTTAGAAAGGGAGATTTTTTTTGTGTTTCTTTACCAAATCATTACATTTGGCATTATATTATTTCTGAAAAAACAAATACAGAGGAGAAAGCCATGGAAATGCAAGAAGGACTGCTGACCCGCCGTTCAATCCGGCGCTATGTCAAAGATAAAAAGGTTGAAACCCGGGATTTAATGGAAATCTTACAGGCCGGAATGTATGCCCCTTCCGCTATGAACCGCCAGCCATGGGAATTTCTTGTTATTGATGATGAAGAAAAAATCAATCATATTATGCAGGTTCATCCGTATTGCTCATTTTTGAAAGATGCCGGAACGGCAATCGTTGTCTGCGGAAATTTAAATGAGCAGATGGCCGATAATTATTGGATGGGCGATTGCGCGGCCGCCACGGAAAACATTTTGCTTGCGGCTCATGCCAAAGGACTGGGAACTTGCTGGTGCGGTGTTTATCCGACGGAACAGCGGATGAAAGGCTTGTCTGTATTATTAAACCTTCCGCCCCATGTCCGCCCGTTTTCGCTGGTTGTTATCGGATATCCGGAAAGCGTACCGCCGCAGCCGCAGGATCGTTTCAAACCGGCAAAAATACATCATAACGCCTGGTAGGAAAAGCAGATGAAACTATATATATTCCGTCACGGAGAAACTTATGCCAATGCCGTGCATTTATGCCAGGGCGTAAAAGACTTGTATCCTCTGGATGAGGTTGGAAGAGGGCAGGCCCTTGCTCTGGGGCGGGAGCTTGCCGCGCTGAAACTGCCGGTGATTTATGCCAGCCCGTTGAGTCGGGCGCAGCAGACGGCAGAGTTTGTGGCCGAGCCGAACAAAACGCCGATAATCACGCTCGACGGTTTGAAAGAACACAATTTCGGAATAGTTGAAGGCTGGCCGGAAAGCAAAATCGCAGAAAATTACCGGGAGTTGTTTCTAGGGGTTTTAGCGGCAGAAAATCCGAAGACCTTTGATTGGAAAATGCCCGGAGGCGAAAGCCGCCGTGAGTCTTTAGAACGTTTTTGCCGGGAGATTGAATACATAAAAAATAATTGCACCTGTGATATTGCCGGCGTTGCAACGCATGGAAGCATTATGAGCAATTATTATTATGCCGTATTTCATGAGTCCCGCGCTTTTGCAAATTGTGAATATTTTATTGTTGAAATTTAACCGGGAGAAAGAAAATGCCTTTTTTGATTGTAAACACCAATGCGGAACTGAAAGACAAAAATCCTGCAGAATTTTTGGCCGTTGCGACGGAACTGGTTGCCGGAGAGCTGCATAAGCCGAAGAATTATGTCGTTGTTGTCCTGAATGCCAATCCTGACATTGCTTTTGGTGGAAAAAGCGAAAACAAAGGCGTATTGGCGGAAATGAAATCTGTCGGCTTTGGCGGGAGCAAGCGAAACTTGGCAAAACTGCTGACAGAGTTTTTGGCTGACCGTTTGCAAGGCGTGGCTTTAAGCAATATAAATATTGAATTTACCGATATGCCCGGCAGCGATGTGTCAATCGGCGGCAGCCTGCTCGGATAACAAAAATCCCCGTTCCGAGCGGAGCGGGGATTTTTTTTTGAATATCAGCCGGACTAGATGGCAATAATCCCGCGTGAAAAGGCATAGATCGCCCAAAGTGCAATGATGACTAGCCCGCAGGCCAGGCAAGATTCCGCTTTGGTAAAGGCTTTTTCCTCCGGTGCATTTTGTTTGCGCGCCCAAATAAAGACCGGAATACCGAGCGCCACAATCACAACCGCCATCATCAGGTAGTTCAACCCGGCGGCATAAATCAGCCACAAGGCATACAAAGCGCCGAGAACACCGGTAATCAGCGCTGCCGAACGCTTAATTGCAATATTGGCCGGATATTCGCCGTCTTCGCAAATCTTCCACAAATATGCGCAAGAGGCAAAATAGGCCGGCAGCACCATCACGCCGGTAATGCTGAGCATTGTGTTCCAGGCATTGCTGGAAAAATAGACCAGCAGAATAAAGAGCTGCATCATGCTGGAGGTAACCCACAGCGAAACCGAAGGCGAGCCGTATTTGTTTTCTCTGGCAAATTCTTTCGGAAAAGTTCCGTTCTTGGCGGCAGCCTGCGGAATTTCGGCCGTAACCATTGTCCAGGCCAGCCAGCTCGTCAAAACCGAAACCAGCAGTCCGATGTTCATCAGCCAGGAACCCCACGGACCAACGGCTTCTTCCATAATTCCGGCCGTCGACGGATTGGGAACGGCGGCCAGTTGAGCTTGCGACATAAAGCCGTACGGCAACAGCGATAACAGAATATAAATCGCCAGGCAGCCGAGAAAGCCCAGAAATGTGGCTTTGCTAACATCTCCGGGGGTTTTTGCCCGGTTAGACATAACAACGGCGCCCTCAATGCCGATAAAGGCCCAAAGCGTTACCAGCATTGTGCTTTTTATCTGGGTAGAAAGATCGCCGAGTTTGGCTTTGGTCGCAATTGCCTCGCCCCAAAAGTCAAAGTCGAATTTTGAAGACGTAAACATCACCGCCATAATGACAATAAACAATAAGAGCGGCACAATTTTAATAACCGTACCGATCATATTAACGACGGTTGCCTGCCGAATGCCGCGCAGAACCAAAAAGTTAAATCCCCAGATAATAATCGAGCCGCCGATAATCGAGGCCAGATTGTTTCCGCCGGCAAAATGGGGCGGAAAGAAATAGTTGAGGGCATCCATGGTAATAACGGCATAGCCGACATTGCCGCAAACCTGACACAACCAGTATGACCAGCCGATGGTAAACCCGACATAAGGGCCGAACCCTGCACGGGAATACATATAAATACCGGCGGTCAGATCCGGTTTTGCCATGGAAAGAATACTGAACGTGTTGGCAATAAAATAAATGCCGATTCCGGTAATCACCCAGGCCAGCAGGACGGCGCCGGCCGAAGCTCCGGCAGCCATATTCTGCGGCAGGCTGTAAATGCCGCCGCCGATCATCGAGCTGACAACAATACTGGCCAGGGCAAAAGCACCGAGTTTGCCGCTTGTCTGTGCTCCGGCAGCGGAGGCTTGGGCGGCGGATTTTTTACTAACTTGCTTTTCAGCCATTTGCTAAATTCCTCTCAAAGAAAATAAGGCGCCAAAAGAAGCAAGCTTCCTTCAACGCCGGATTATAATGAAAATGCTATAGAAAGCCCAAAATTGTTAGACCGAAGCCGGATCGGCGTGTTGGAAGTTCAAAAAGCCCATGGCGGTCAGGCTGTAACCGAACTGCTGGGTAATGTTGACATAGTTATGCCACATCTGAAATTCGGAATGTTTCTCCACGCCGCGGATGGAAAGCTCGTGATTCAGCGATTTGTTCAGCCACATCTCGGCATGTCCTTTGGCAATGTCGTCGTCAATCTGGGTGTCAAAGAATTCAACATATTCGGCCGCCCATCCGCCGATAAGCTCGCCGTTTTTATCTTTGCCCCAGCAAACGCCCAACCCCGTGGCAATTGCCTTGTGCTCGTCGCGGCTGGCACCGTGCCCGGCCATAATGACTTCCAAAACCGCCCCGTGTTTGAACTGGCTGACAATTTTGTCGTTAATCGGCACAATCTTTCCGAAAAGCTCTTTCGGCAGCACCGAAGTATAAGGAACAACGTTAAAGTTTTCGATTTTCGCCTGCATCAGGGCAGAGTCGTAGCAGAAAGTTTCAAACGGTTGCGGCGGAATACCGTCGTCGGCTTGTCCGGCACCGCCGGTGATAAATGCAAAAGTCGGATAGCGTACGCCGTGAACTTCTTGTACCATAATCAATCTCCTTTATAAATTTTTGTTAAAAAAGTCTGATTGCTGGGAATATCAGCTGCGAAAGGAGGTAATGCCGGAATGGCGGATTTCAATAAAAACTAAAACCTATTGCTATAAAAACATTCATAACTATCCACAAGAAGCTAATGGGATTGTATTTTAAATTAGTTATAGTAATTTTATAGGCAGGAAAAACAATAAACTGAGGATAGAAAAATGTTATTAAAAAACAAGCTGCTCGTCGCGGCTGCGGCCTTAATGGCGCTGGCCGGATGTAAAGAAGAAGACAAAACCCAACAAGCATCGCAGGTCCCTGCCGTAGACGTTGTTCAGGTCGCACCGCAGGATATTCCGCTGGCATTTGAGTTTGCCGCCCGTGCTCAGGGCTCAAAGGAAACGGAAGTCCGCGCCCGCGTCGGAGGCATTTTGTTGAAGAGAAACTATGTCGAGGGTTCCCGTGTGGAAGAAGGCCAGCTGTTGTTTGAGATTGACCCGGCACAATATGCCATTGAGCTGGACAAGGCCAAAGCCAACCTGATAGATGCCGAAGCCACTTTGTCTCAGGCCGAAAGCCAGTGGAACCGGATTGAAAAACTGCATAAGGAAGGCTACGCCAGCGGCAAAGATTATGACAGCACCAAAGCCGCTTACGATTCTGCCAAGGCTGCGGCCATGCTGGCAAAGGCCAATCTCGATGCCGCTCAGCTGAATTTGGATTATACCAAAGTTACGGCGCCGATCAGCGGAATTACCAGTATGGAAACCCAGTCGGAAGGCAGCTTGATCTCTTCAACCGGCGATGCCAGCCTGTTGACCCACATCACGCAGCTTGATCCGATTTATGTCATTTTCTCCGCTTCTGAAAACGAGATCTTGTCTTTGACCAATATGGTAGACCGCGGCCTGATAAAATATCCCGATACCAAAGCCAAGGAAATTAAAGCCAAAGTCAAATTCGGTGATGATACGGTTTATAATAAAGAAGGTGAAATTAACTTTATCAATCCGACAGTAGATGAAAAAACAGGAACAATCAAACTCAGAGCCGTTTTCCCGAACCCGGAAGGCCGCATTCGTCCGGGACAATTTCTGCGTCTGCTGATGGAAGGCCTGGTCAGAATAAATGCGCTGGTCGTTCCGCAGGAAGCTGTTATGCAAAGCCCGAACGGAACATTTGTCTACCGTGTTAACGCTAATAACGTAATTGAATCCGTTTCCGTTCAGGCCGGATTGATGACCAAAGACGGCGGCTGGATTATTGACGAGGGCTTAAAACCCGGCGATAAAATTATTACCGGTGGAATTATGAAACTGCGGCCGGGAATGACGGTCAACCCTGAAGTGGTTTATGATCAGGAAGCCGTTCCGGAAAAAGAAGAGAAATAAAAGGAAAAAGAAATGTTTTCAAAGTTTTTTATTGATCGGCCGATTTTTGCTACGGTTATCTCATTGATAATCGTCCTCGCCGGGCTGGTTTCGATGAAAGTTCTGCCGGTTGAGCAGTATCCGAACATCGTTCCGACCGAAATTCAGATTTCGGCAACCTATCCGGGCGCCACGGCCGAAGTCCTGGCCGATACGGTAGCCGCGCCGATAGAGCAGGAAGTCAACGGCGTCAAGAATATGATTTATATGTATTCCAATGCCACTTCCAGCGGCTATCTGACCATTGGTGTCGTCTTTGACATCGGAACCGATCCCGACCAGGCGACGATTGACGTAAACAACAAAGTTCAGGCCGCCACGGCAAAATTACCGCCGGAAGTTACTCAGCAGGGTGTTACCGTAGAACAAAAGTCCAACTCCATTCTGCAGGTGCTGACGATGAAGTCAGACAATCCGCAGTATGATACGGTCTATGTATCAAACTATGCTTTGCTGAATGTGCTGGACGAGTTAAAACGTATCAAAGGCGTCGGTAGCGCTTCTCTGTTCTCGTCGCAGGACTATTCAATGCGCATTTGGCTGAGCCCGGACAAACTGGCTGATTTTAACTTAACGCCGCAGGATGTTATTGCCGCCATTAAGGAACAAAACTCCCAGTTTGCCGCCGGACAATTCGGACAGCAGCCGATGGACAAGAGCATTGCTTATACATACAGCGTAAACACCAAAGGCCGCCTGGTGAATGAGAAAGAGTTCGGCGACATTATCCTGATCAGCGACGGCAAAGGCGGAATGCTGCGTTTGAAAGACGTTGCCCGCATCGAGCTCGGCGCACAGGATTACAGCGTCAGTTCCAAGTTTAACGGTGAAGATGCCGTTGCAATGGCGGTATATCTGCAGCCGGGAGCAAATGCTTTGGAAACCGCCAATCTGGTCAAAGCCAAAATGCAGGAACTTTCCAAAAACTTCCCGCAAGGAATAACTTATGAAATCCCGTATGATACGACTATCTTCGTAAACGTATCGATTAACGAGGTGGTCCATACGTTTTTTGAAGCGGTTCTGTTGGTTATTGCCGTTGTTTATCTGTTCTTGCAAAACTTCCGGGCAACGTTGATTCCGATTCTGGCCGTGCCGGTTTCAATTATCGGAGCCTTTGCCGGAATGTACGTCTTGGGCTTTTCCATCAACCTGCTGACGCTGTTCGGACTGATTTTGGCAATCGGTATCGTGGTCGATGACGCCATTATCGTACTGGAGAACGTCGAGCGCCTGATGAAGGAAGAAAAACTCTCGCCGAAAGAAGCCGCAATCAAAGCCATGCAAGAGGTTTCCGGCCCGGTTGTCGCCGTTGCGCTGGTTTTGTCTTCCGTGTTTCTGCCGATTGCGTTTCTGGGCGGAATGACCGGTGTGATGTATAAACAGTTCTCCGTCACAATTGCCGTATCGGTGCTGATTTCCGCCTTGGTGGCCTTGACTTTGACGCCGTCTTTGTGCGCGCTGATTATCAAGCCGGACCACGGTAAAAAAGAGCCGATGCTTTTCTTCCGCTGGTTCAATGTCTTTTTTGAAAAAGTAACGAATTGTTACTTGGCCGGGGTCAAATATTTTCTGGAACACCGCAAAACGGCAATATTAAGCTTTTTGGCCGTCATCGTTGCCATTATCGGACTTTTCCGGATTATCCCGGGCGGCCTGGTGCCGAACGAAGACCAGGGCAATCTGCTGATGGCTTATAATATGCCGCCGGCATCTTCTTTGCCGCGAACCGTCGATTTTACGGATAAAATCTCGGAAATGGTAAAGCAGAACCCGAATGTTGAAGACGTATTGACGATTAACGGTTTCAATATGCTTTCTGCCACCCAAAATACTTATTCCGGCATTAGCTTTATTACGTTAAAAGACTGGGAAAAACGCAAAAACGCAGATCAGTCTGCCGATGCGCTGGCCGGAACGTTTACCGGAATAGGAATGAGCCGTCCGGAAGGCGTTGGCTTTTCTTTCGGTATGCCGCCGATTATGGGCATGAGCACCACCGGCGGTTTTGAGGGATATATCCAAAACCGCGGCGGACATAGCTCGGCGGAGTTGATGGCAAAGGTCGAGGAGTTTATTGCCGCGGCCGAAAAACGCCCGGAACTGCAAAATGTCAAAACAACGTTTTCTGTTTCGACGCCGCAATACCGGATTGATCTGGACCGGGTAAAAGCCCGCGCGCTTGATATTCCGATTGATTCCATTTATTCGGTTTTGCAGTCAACCTTCGGCAACCTGTATGTCAACGACTTTACCTATATGGGCCGCAATTTCCGCGTTTTGCTGCAGTCGGAATCTCAATTCCGCCGCACGCCGGACGACTTGCGTTATGTCTATGTCAAGTCCAACAGCGGGCAGCTGGTTCCGGTGTCAACGCTGGTAAATGTTGAGCGTGTAACCGGTCCGGAACTGATTAACCGCTTTAACATCTTCCCTGCTGCCAAAATTATGGGTGATCCGGGCAACGGCTACAGCTCCGGCCAGGCCATTGCGGCAATGGAAGAGGTGGCGGAAGAAGTCCTCGGTACGGATTATGCGCTGTCTTGGGTCGGTTCCGCTTATCAGGAAAAATTAACCGGCGGCGCTTCCACTCAGGCATTCGTCTTTGGTCTGATAATGATCTTCCTGATTTTGTCGGCTCAATACGAAAAATGGTCTTTGCCATTTGTGGTTATCCTGTCCGTTCCGTTTGCGGTTCTCGGTTCGCTGCTGGCAACCTGGCTGCGCGGTATTGAAAACGACCTCTATTTCCAGGTCGGATTGGTTACCCTGATTGGTTTGGCGGCCAAGAACGCTATTCTGATTGTGGAATTTGCCGTTATGCAGGTTCAGTCCGGCTTAAACTATGCCCAGGCAGCGCTTGAGGCGGCCAAACTGCGGTTCCGCCCGATTGTCATGACCTCACTGGCCTTTACCTTTGGTGTTTTGCCGCTGGCAATCAGCACCGGGGCAGGGGCGGGCAGCCGTCACGCTATCGGTACCGGTATGATCGGCGGTATGATTCTCTCAACCTTTGTGGCAACCCTGTTTGTGCCGATGATGTTTGCCATTATCGGAGAAACTTTTGACGAGGAGAATATTCTCCGCCGCAAGATACGCAAACGGGCAGAGAAACTCGGACGTCCCCAACTCAAAGGAACGGGCAGATAATCTGCAAAAAAAAAGCGTCTCTTTTCAGAGGCGCTTTTTTTTGATTTTTCTTGGAATTATTACGAAATTCCTTGTTCAATAAATTCAGGAATGAGGTCTTTTAGCTTTTCGGAATAACAATAAGGTAAACATCCGGAAAGAAGCATCAAACCAATATCACCTGTTGATAACAAAAGGTTTATAAGGTCATCGTCTGACTGATGTTCATAACAATAAGCCAGAATAAGAAATTTTTTTCTTGAATCAATCAGTTTCTTAACCATTAATGGGCTGAGTTTTCCAAATTCAAAATATATGATGATTGCATCATCCGAACCGTTTTGAAGCAAATAAGTCAAAATATCGTCTGACAAAAGTGGATTTTCATCATCAATAGCTTGATTACCCAAGAGATCCTTCAAGAATAAATACCAAAAAGAAAGATTATTCTCATCTATCAACGACTTAATCTGATAAGAAGACAGCTTGTTTTCTCGGATAAATTGAACAAAATCGTCACAAGAACAATTGGAAAGCAGTTTTTTCTGCCTTTCCTGATAAACGGCCAGCAAATCCTCATAATTGGGGATGATGCCGGATTCCAGATAGTCCAGAGCTTCTTTGGTTAACGGATGGCGGGCAATATAATAACCGATAGCAACAGTGTTATGTGAACGCATAACATTCATTAAAGATCTGTATTCCAGTTCATAACGATCAAAATATTCGCGCACAGCCTCCAAACCTTCATCAGATTCGTCAAAAAGCTGCGGCAAAAGTTCTTCATAAGTGGAATTCAATCTCTGATGTTTAAAAAATTCTTTAAGCTGCTCCGGCGATGCCAAAGTAAACAACGCATATTCTTCGTCGGGAGTAAGACGCTTGTCTAAAAGACCTTCAAAAAATTCCTGAGGTAAACTTCTCATTTCCATAATAATGTCTGTTTAATTAATAATAAAATTAACAGAACAAAAATATCACCAAAAAAAGAAAAATCAACAAAATAAAATGTGTTTTTTTGTCAATAATGAAATAAAAAAAACGCCGACCCGGGGAGGGACGGCGTATAAAAAGTTATGCTCTGGCTTTTCGGTAAATCGCTCCGATGAAAGCCATTATGATCTCCAGAAATAAAATCCTGTAAAACCAGACAATATGCCCGCTCAAAGATAAGCAGCCATAAAATCCGATAAGGCATATGGCACCGAGCAAAAAGCACATGGTAAATGTAAACCAGTTGTGCTCGGTATTAAATATATTCCAACAGACATATGTCAGAATAGCCATTCCGAACAAACTCAGAACAATAGCTGTGGCTGTTGTACCGAGGTTTAACGCGATTACTAGAATTACCAGACAAAACAACGATACTTTTACAACTTTTTTTTTCATATTTATAATAATTTTTGATTAATAATCCGTATTCAAGTATATTGTATAACATATTTTTACAATTTTGTCCAGAATAAAATTCTTGCAAAAGAAAAAGATTTGTTTAAGATAAAAAACGCAGCCGGGAGACCGGTTGTGGTGTCTGAAAAACATCTTGAAAACAAAAATTCCGCTCCGGCGGAGTATCCGATATAAGCGTGCCTGCACGACGAATAAGGATGACTGCGTTTTCACAGTTTTTCAGCTCCGCCACCTTAATTTTTAAGGTGGTTTTGTTTTAACAAAACGAAGGAGCTAAAAAGAAATGGGAAAATTTTATTATCATACCGCTTTATTAACGTGGATTCTCGGGTCAAGCCCGAGAATGACATAAACTTCAAAGCACAATGCCTTTCATAAACCCCGCCGGAGCAACGCGGTCTCTGCAGCACTATGTCATCAACTGGCCGCGCGCCTGCCGTGCAGGTCAAGCCCGAGAATGACAGTGCTTAAAACAGTTCCCCCTCTTTGCTAAGAGGGGGATGGGGAAGCGCTAAGTAAAAACAACCGCTGCTCCGGTTGTTTTTATCTGCAAGCTCTTTGGAACATCTTGGCAAGCAAGGAAAGCATTAGCAACCGCAGCGCGCCTAGATGCCTAAGTTGACCTCGCCCTTTGCGAATGGCTTAGGTTTTGGAGCAAAACCTGAAATTGAAGCACTTTACCTCCCCCTCTTTGATAAGAGGGGGAAAGGGGGAGTTAGATCTCGCCCTTCGCGAGCAACTTCTTGGCTTTTAAGAAAAAGGGGTAAAATTGAAGTACAATGCCGTAGAGCGTAGCGACCTTAACTTTTTCTTGAAAGCCTAGAAAGCGAGTTCAGGGCTTGACTTTTGTGGATTCTCGGGGCAAGCCCGGGGATGGACATAAGAAAAGCAGACTTTAAAGCACAACCTGTCATTCAGCACGACTGGGTGCCCTTTGCGAATGGCTTAGGTTTTGGAGCAAAACCTGAAAATGAAGCACAATGGTAGAGAGCGTAGCGAGGTTAATTTTGCTCTGAAACCTTAGCAAATGAGCGTAGGGCTGCCTTTTTGGTTACTTTTTGGCACCCAAAAAGTAACAAAGGAAAAATAAACTTTATAACAAAAACAAAACAAGAAATAAGAAAAGAAAAAAAATCTCCCTCGGGGGATATGAAAAAGGGGGAAGCAAGTTCCCCCTTTTCTGTTTATTACAAATCAGCAATAACCGCCAAACTGATAATTTCATCAGGATCCGATACCATACCGTTATCGCCGCTGCCGCGTTTGATTAAATCAACAAACTCCATGCCGGAAGTAACTTCACCCCAAACGGTATATTGCCCGTCCAGCCACGGACAATCGGCAAAACAGATAAAGAACTGGCTGTCGCCGGAATCCGGATGCATTGCCCGCGCCATAGAAACCGTCCCGCGTTTGTGCGGATTGCGGTTAAATTCGGCTTTCAGTTTTTTGCCGGTGCCGCCGGTACCCGTACCGTACGGACAGCCGGTCTGCGCCATAAAACCGTCAATTACGCGGTGAAATTTCAAACCGTTGTAAAAACCGGCCCGAACAAGTTCCTTAATCCGCTCAACATGATTCGGAGCGGCATCCGGAAACATCTCAATCACGACATCACCGTCTTTCAGCTTAAGGAGCAGGGCGTTTTCGGCATCTTTTACCTTATACGAATGCTTAATTTTCTTGGCTCTGGTTTTGCTGACGGAAAGTTTCTTGGTTTCCGGAGATTTCAGACCTTTTGTCTCAGATTTTTTCAAAGTCTTGGTTTCCGATTTCGGAAGTTTCGGGCTTTTTTCTTTAATTTTGTCGCTGTCGACAACTTTTTTTACGGCTTTCATTTCATAATCCTCTTTCGCAAATATCAATATGTTGTATCTGAAAATTAATATAGGGACTATAAATTAAAATTGCACTAAAGTTTTGAAGAATTTTATTTTAAGCGCCCGAGCACATAGTCAACACGCTCCTGAGCGTTTAACCCGGACGGATAGGTCTTGTCAATTTCCTTCAGCCGTCCGGCCAGTCCGATTCCGTTGGCAATCTGAATAGCCAGACCGGGACGGGCGTTTAATTCCAGCATCATCGGTCCGCGATCGCGGTCAAGCACAATATCGGCGCCCATATAGCCCAGGCCAGTCATATCATAGCCGAGCGAGGCAATCTCCAGATGCTCGCGCCAAAACGGAACGCGCAGATCCATCAGGTCTGCACCGGTATCCGGCTGTTTTAAAATCGGCTTGTTGTACATCACGGCTCTGAGCGGCAGCCCGGTCTTGATATCCAGTCCGACGCCGACGGCGCCTTGGTGCAGATTGGCTCGTCCGCCGGAGGCCGCTGTCGACAAACGCATCATCGACATCGCCGGAAAACCCTTGTAGACAATAACGCGCACGTCGGGAATGCCCTGATAGCTGAAGTTTTTGAAAATATCGCTGAAATGAACAAGTTCTTCAATCAACGCCACGTCATATTTTCCGCCGAGGGAATAGAGCCCGCTTAAAATGTTTGAAATATGCTGATAAAGCTCTTTGAACGAGATTTTTCTGCCCGACGGCGTTTCAAAACTGTCCGGCGTGTAAGAGCGGATGACCAAAACCCCCTGTCCGCCGCTGCCGTGCGCCGGTTTGACGACAAACTCTTTGTGCCCGCTGACAATACTTAAAATATTTTTGACCTGGTATTGATATTTGATGACCCCGATCATATGCGGCGTATTAATGCCGATTTTGTTGGCCAGAATCTTTGTCTGCACCTTGTCGTCAACCAGCGGATACAAACACCGTTTGTTATATTTGGCAATAATGCTGTAATTCCGGTCGTTCATACCCATAACGCCGGCTTCTTTAAGGCGTTTGGGCGAAGCAAGGGAAGAAAACCAGCCAAACATCATTCTTTATCCTTCACCAGCGGCGCAAAACGAGACAATTCGGTCAGACGATAGCCTGTATAAGTGCCGAGCAGCATAACCATAAACAAAATGACCAGATTCAGCTCGTCAAAGGCAAACATAATATGGCGGATATACTCGTTATTAACCACAAAATAAGTAATAACGGCCACAACCAGGCTGTAAACGATTTCGCGACAGGCATTTGCGGCACCGTCTTCTTCCCAGGTGATTGAGGCGCGCTCAATAATCCACGCCATAATGATAATCGGGAAGAATATGGCCGAAAGACCGATTTTGAAGTCAAATTGATAACCGAAAATCGTCAGAATCTGCATAATCAGAATAACAAAAATAACCACGGCGGAGATTCTCGGCACCAGAAGCAGATTCAGCTTGGACAGCCAGAAACGAATGCTCAGCCCGAGCACAATGATAATGCCGAAAGCAATCAACCCCGGAACAAAGCCGGTTTTAGTCAGGGCCATGGCCAGCAGCATCGGCGTAAAAGTTCCCATCGTCTGAATGCCGACCACATTCCGCATCAGCACGACAATCAAGATTGCCAACGGAAAGATGGAGAGCCATTTCAGCGTATTTTGTTCGGTCAGCGGCAGGTTATAAATAGAATAGTCAAAGCGGATCTTCTGGTCAGCCAGTTCGGCGCGTTTTCCGGCCAGCTTGAAAGACGATGTAATGGATTTCAGCACTGAGAATTTGACGGCTGAGTTTTCTCCGCCCTCCACGTCAAGCAGGGAGTCGCCGCCGCGTTGAAAAATAACAAAATTCTTCGGAAGGCCTTTTTCGCCGGTTTGGAGGTTAAAAAGTTTCCACTTACCGTTAACATAAGCCTCCAGCATCAAATCGGCCGCCATAGATTTTTTGTTTTCTTCCAGTTTAATGCCCCGGACAATTCGCGAAGAAACACCTTCCATGGCCAACAGCGTCTTCACCGCCTCGGCAACGTCTTTTTGCGTTTTTTTCATCGGCAGAAACGCCACAACGGTAGGTTCGGGCGGTACCTGGTTAAACAGTTTGATGATTTTTGCCGGCCACTCGTCATTGGGATACTGCCGTTTGGCAATGGCCAAGAGTTCCTCGGCCACGGCTTTGAGCTGGTCATCCATAACGGGCATTTCCGGTTTTTGAGGCGGATTAGCCTTTACCCGGCCTTTACCGTCAACATTGTCAAACAGCAAAACGCGGTAATAAAGGTTTTGTTCGCCTTCGGTACCGGCTTTGGCCGTTGCAATAACCCGCGAGTCATTTTTGTTAATTTCCTTGACTTTGAAACCGTTAGCCACCATATCTTCTTCCAAAATCTTAAATTCGTTACTGGCCGTCGGACGGGCAAGCGAAACCTTAATCGGTTCTCCGTTCGGGGTAAAGAAGACATGAGCCTCGATTGTCCAGACATTGGTGTTTTGCTTTGGAGCAAAGTTAAAGCCCCAGTACTCTATTTTATAATAGGCGGCATATGCGGCATAAACGGCCGAAAGAATCAAAAGATAAGTCAGAATGCAGCGAACGGAAAAAAACTTTTTCATGAGAATTGTCCGGTTAATTTAGCGTATGAGAAACAGAAGTGTCGACAATGGCGCGCCCGGTCAGAATATTGCGCCCGATAAGAGCCTGATATTCAAACTTTTCACGGTCAGCCAGAGAAAATACGGCCGTAATGATTTCGTTGCCGAATTTCACGTCCATATTAACAACCAGTCTTTTTTCGTCTTGGTGTTTGCGTTTGATAACCGTTTGACGGACGACTTTTTTTTCAAAACGATGAGTTTCTCCGGTGTCATCATTGGTCAGAATAAAAGAAACCCATTTTTCGCCGTCGCGTTCAAAAGTTTTCATAGATGTAACGTCCACGGAAGAATTTTCCGCTCCGGTATCGATTCTGGCTTCAAAAGGAGATTTCATCGGCAGAAAATAAACCGGTTCCACGGCGCCGATAATGCCGAGTTTTGTCTGCTTGACCTGCGGGACTTCCACGGCCGGAACAATCGCCGGCTGAACCTGAGTACGGCATCCCGAGAAAAAAATAACGGCACAGCAAAGTGCTGATAAACGAAATATCTTTAACATCTTAAAAAACTTTCCGACAGATTACACGAAATGTTAAAAAACTTTTACAATTTTTTGCGCCTTATTGTAAAGCAAAATTTACACAAAATTAAGAAATAAAATAAACAATCCGATTTATCCCCAACGCAGAAAAATTTAATGATTTTTTAAATAAAATTTTTTAGAAGGAAGGCAACTTGTTCAAGAGTTAACACATCCAAAAATTAGGTAAAGTAAAATGACCAAAACAGCCAAGAAAAAAGACGTGCTGAAACGGTTAAATCGGATTAAAAAAAACCGTTTCTTCACCAGATTGATTCTGTGCGTGGGGGCAAGCGCCGCCACGTTGATCAGCCCCGGCCGTCCGGGAGCGTCTGCCATGACGTATAATCCGAACCAGATTGCCCGTACGATTAAGAATATTCCTTTCAGCAATGTAAACCGCGAGGCGGAAATTGCCAAACGCGCTGACTGGTTCTTTGACAATGCGATTGATTCCCTGCGCCGTCAGTATGATGAGTTCACTTCATTAAAGAAATCGCAGAAAAACAAAATGATTAAAGAAAAGTTTTTCGGCGACCTGAATATAAAAGGAGGCAATACCTTTTATTGTCTGGCTGCCACAATGTCAAACTATGCCCGTAACAATCAAATTTCTCAGGATCTGACAGACATTCTGCCCGATTTGTCCTCCGGGGATTCTTATACCAAAGCGCATTGCAAAGGCTTTGTTGACTATATGCTCAAAAAGTCAAAACAGGAATATGATAATAAATTTGTCATCAAAAGTTCTAACCTTAAAAAAGAAATAGATAAGGTCGGAAAAGGCGCAATCTTTATCATTGAAAGTAAAGAAAACAATTCCAGCGGCTATCATGCCATTACATATATCGGTAAAGATAACAAAGGGGTTGCCCAGTTTATGAGCTATAACAGCGAACGGATAACGCCGCTGTCTTTTTGGAACAAAGGCGCTCCGGTCAAAGGATATGTGGTTGATTTATACGGAATGTATAAGGCCTCTTTGGAAAAGAAAACTCAAAACTGCAATAAAGTGGAATTTCTGGCGATGATGTATCAAAACCGTGAGAATCCGCAGATGCCAAATATTAAAAAGATAAAATCCCGGGTTTCTTCTTTGCCGGTTTCGTCCTTGCAAGTCCAAAAAACGCTTATGATTGCCCCGGTCAAAACCAAAAAAACGGAGACGCCGGTGTGGACGGCTGTCAGCAAAAAACGCAAATCCGGTCCGGTATTCTTTTTGGCTAAAAACAAAATCGTGTTAAAACGCAAATTCCAACTGGCAGCCCGCTGGACCAGAAACAAGGCTCAGGAGAGAAAAAATGCCGAGTTTGAAAAGCTGGTAGCATTTTTTGACCGTCCGAAAGATGACTCAACTTATGATGCCAGACCGTTATTTGCAAAATATAAATATAAAGCAATATAAAAAAACTTCCGTTTCTAAATGAAACGGAAGTTTTTTTAGTGTAAAGATATTAAGAAGGAGCAAGACTGGTAGAGCCATCAAATTCTTCGCGATGAAAATCATCTATACTCATTCCACCGCCTCCAGGCGTTGTAGGCTTAAGATCTACGGCTCCAGTATCTTTACCGGGATTGTCATATTTATCAGAACCACTTCCTGGTTCTTGTGTTATATTACAACCTAGACATACAACGCCACAACAACCAGAGCTGTCAGGAGTGCCATATGTAGCACATCCGGCTTTGCCGCATTGTACGCCGCTTGGACAATAATGCCCTTCGCAGGGGTTAGGTTTACAAGCAGTACATTTTCCGCAGGTGTTGGTAGAAGCACACCCGTATGTACAAGACAAAGATGACACATTGCAATCCGGATTGGATTTGCAAGAAACGCATTTGCCACAGGAGTTGTAAGAAGCACATCCATACGAACAAGACAAAGATGTAACGTTACAACCCGGATTAATTTCAACGACGCCGGTGTCCTCATCCTCATCATCATCTATTGGCGGAGCAGATTTGCAAGAAGAACATTTTCCGCAGGAATCATGAGAAGCGCAGCCATATGTACAAGATACGCCGGAGTAATCGCAAGGATCTTCTTCCGGTTCCGGGTCGGGACAGGAAGAACAACAGGTTCTGGTGCCGCCGCAGCCGTCAGAGCAGGAATAGGTTCCGCAGGAACATCCGGTTTCGCTGGAATAAGGATAACAGCAGGCTTCATAAGGATAATAACAGGTTTTTGTGCCGCAGCCGTTTCGGGTCGAACCGCCGCAGCCTCCCGGATTGGACGTTGACGTGCCGGACGGGCAGTCCATATCGCAGGTGTAATAGCAGGTGTATTCGCATCCGTCGGTGCCGTTAGTCCCGTAAGAAGAATAAGATGTAGAGGTATAACTCGGACATCCGGAAGGTGTGCAACAAGTCCCGTAAGAAGAATCATAAGCGCAACGTCCGGAATTTTGATAAAGTTTCTGCCCGGAAGAACAAGTTTTGGTGTATCCGAGTTCTTTACAAGCCCGGTCATTATCTGTTTTACATTGTTTATAATAAGGTTTTCCGTTCGGACATTGCCCGTCGACATATTGCGGAATGGAACAGGACGTGGTGTTATAACCGTTATCTTTGCACCATTTGACGGCATCGCATTTCAGATAATGGTCGTCGCGGGAACAGGTTCCGATTTTGGCGTAATATTGCGGACATTCGCCGGAAGAGTAATAGGTATAACCTTCTTTTTCACAAAACTCGGTGTCTTCGTTAAGGTTCATATTAAAATCACCTTGAACGACGTCTTCGTCCTGACAATCTGGCAAAAAGCAGATGCCGGCAAAAGCGGAGGATGGGAGAAAGGCCAACAACGCGGTCAGACAAACCGCAGAATTAAGTTTCATGTGTAGCATTGTGTTATAGTTTCTCATCGGCTTTCTCCCTTATAAAAATTCTTTTCTTTGCTTATCATCAAAGACCACTATACCACAACAAAACGTCCGTGTCAAGCAGTATTGAAAGGTTGAATATGGATTTTGGCTAAGAAAAGAGATAACAAAAACCCCGCCGAAAAATAGCGGGGTTTTTGCAAGGGCAGGTTAAATTAAAAGAACAGAGAAGCGCGCAAAGAAAAGACCGTATCATAATCTGATTTTGGGTTAAGCGCCGGTTTAATATAAAATTGGATATCCGGCGTTATGGTGGCCCATTTTGAGATGCCGAAAGCCCAATAAGCTTCCAGCACGGTTTCGTCAGGACGGGCGGATTCGTCGCCGACGCCGGTCTTGTCGATTTTATTATAAGCGGCGGCCAGACCAATCTGATCAAGCGGATTCCTGTCTAAAGGATCATTATAAACCGCACCGAGCACAAAAGAAAGGTCGGTAAAGGCAGTACTTCCGGACACACCGTTCAGTCTGGAAAAGACGGCCCATTTTTCACCGATGTTCTGAGATGCATTCAGCGACCAGCCGTTGGTGGTCTGCGGCTGCTCTTTAACGGCAGGCTGGTTATAAACCATAACGGAATATTGTCCGCTGCCCAGTCCTTTGATTGTCGGCGTATAAGAGAGCGAGGCAAAAGTGGTATAATGTTCTTCGTTCAAATGATTTACCCTGACGCTGATGCCGTCAATATTTGTGGCATCTTGGGCACCGATGGTCAAAGACCATTCGTCATTCGGCGCAATCTGAGTAAAGAGGCCGACTCCGGAGGTTGAATAGGTTGAAGTAGCGTTTTGCGAAAGCGAGTAGTTGATAAAGTTGACCTGTTGGTTAGAGTCGTAAGCCGTTCCGTCAAAATTATACAACGGAAATTGTCCGGCTCCAATGGTCAGCCAGTTCCATTTTCCGCCGAGTTGATAGCTGTAATAAAGTTCGTCAAAGGCATTGGACGACGTGGTATAATCGTTAATGGCAGACGCAACACCGATATTGTTTCCGATTCTTTCTCCGCTGGAACCGCCGTAACGGGCAATGTTATAAGCAAAGTTTAACGTTCCGGTTCCGTATTCGTTTTGAAAAGTCGTCCAGGTAAAAGACGGATAGATAATTGTCTGATAAGCCGTTTTTCTGCCGTTTGGAGCGCCGCGCTGCGCCATATATGAAATGTCTATCGAATAATCAAAGCCGTATTTTTTGCTGAGCTTATTCTTAAAATCCGTATAGGCCTGACCCAAATCGCTAAAGCTGTGGTTTCGGCGGATTTTGCCGGCGGTTGCGCGTTGCTTGGCCGACTTGGGCTGATGCGTGTCTCTGGCAGACAAAGAACCGTCGTCTGCCGGAGTTTCTGTCAGGCTGGCCGCCCCGTCCGCCGCCGAGAACAACAACGCACAGGAGAGGGCGGAAACAAAGTAACCGATTTTGTTTTTAAACATTTTCCAATCCTTATCTGAAAAATTAAATTCGCAGATTCATATATAAGCAAAAATTGATAATTAAAGACGTTGGAGAAACTTATTGACAAAAGAAGCCTGAGGTCTATACTCAGCAAACATTTCGAGAATTATTAACAAAATTATTAATTAAAAACAAAAGCAAAATGAAAGAGCTGGGTTTATATGCCGAAACGGCATCGGGTATTGAACGGGAGATGTTAAATTTTATCGACAGTTTTGGCGTGCCGAAAACCAAAATAGTCTGCCATCCCCGGTTGGTTTGCTTTTATCAGCAGGGAGAACGGAAAAACGTTTGGGCAATGACGTTAAAAGACAAAGAACGCAAATCTTACCATCTTTTCCTTTATGTTGATAAAAACGTAATGACCATTGAGGTCGGTACATTCAAATTTTATCCGATTCCCACCGGAACAACGCTTGACTGCGGGGTAGTCGGCATACATTACGGACAAGACGGCGAGGCCGAACAGGTTTTGTATCGCAACCGCCGTAAAAAAGCATCGCCCCGTTTGAAAAACGACTATTACGGATTGGAAGCCGATAGTGAAGAATATCTGGAAAAAGCCGTTGAAGGGTAAACGCTTTAACAAAAAAGCCTTGGTTGGAACCAAGGCTTTTTGCTTACAAATTTTCGCGGTTTCGGGTAGCAAACGGCATATATTGTCCGACTCCGCCGAAATATTTTTCAAAGAAGCCGGGTTCCTGCCCGAGGGTCTGCGTTGCGTCGGTGCTGACGGCCACTTCCGTTCCGTTCTTTTTGTTCAGACGGTCAATATCGGCCACCTGGTCATATTTGTCAAACTTGATTGTCAAAACATCGCGGTCAATTTCGGTAGGCTTGAAAAAAGCCACCTGCTTGACTTCGGATGACATATAAATCCAAGTGTTTTTATCCAGCGAAACCACGGAAGACGGAGCGCCGAGCAGGCTCAAAACCTCCTCTTTGCTTTGTCCGGGTTTGAGCTGGGAGATTCTGTCGTTTGTCGGCATATTGCCGTTGTGCGACACAAAAACATCGCTTGAACAAGAGCAGAGCGCAGCTGCCGTTAGAATGCTGAAAAGTATTTTGTTTGTTGACATCTGAAAATCCTTGACGCTAATATCACAACAGTTTTCCACTTTATAACATAAGGAAACGATTTATGCAAAATCTTTTTTCTTATCCGATAGAAGTAGACGGATTATCTTCTTCGGTTAAAAAATATCAAATCACGGCCTCGGCTAAAGATTTAGTCTATCTGACGGAAGTTTTAAAGGTTCCGGCGGTAAAATCCTGCACGGCGGAGATATACTTAAAACATAACCGCCGGGAACACGCGTTGAATGTTACCGGCAAAGTCAAAGCCGAACTGGAACTGACCAGCGTTATCAGCCTTGAGAATTTTGACAAGGTCTATGAGGGAGACTTTGCGCTTCATTACGACACCAAAGCCACTTATAAGGATATCCGCGATATGGAACCGGAGTTTGACGATGACGTGCCGGATATTGTTGAAGACGGAAAAATCAACCTCGGCGACATCATCATCGAGCAGGTGGCGCTGATGATTGAAGATTATCCGCGCAAAGACGGAGAGGTTTTTGTTTTTGAGTCGGAATTTGATGCCGAAACGACGGAAGCGATGAATCCGTTCAACGTTCTAAAAAAATTAAAGAAGTAATATTTTGTGCTTGCAAAATGTAAAAATATTGGCTAAAAGGATTTCAGGAATTTTTAAACCTCATTAATTTAGTTGCATTTAAAAACTAAATGGTTTATGAATAGCTTTGAAAAAAGTGTAAATAACAATTAATAGAGTATAAGAAAATGGCTACACCTAAAAAGAAAACTACTCCTTCGCGCCGCAATATGCGTCGTTCCCACGATGCTCTGAAGGCTAATTCCTATCAGGAATGCCCGAACTGCGGAGAGCTGAAGAGACCGCATAACGTATGCGCTTCCTGCGGATACTATGACGGTAAAGAAGTTGTTGCTAAGAAAGCTTCAGCTGAATAATTTATTATAAATCTGTATAAATATGGAGCAGATGTTGTCTGATACGAATAATCTGGTCATATCAATCGATGCGATGGGGGGAGATAATTCCCCCAGAGTCGTAATTGAGGGGCTTGCGTTGGCCGCAAAAAAAAATCCGGACGCCAGGTTTTTATTGTTTGGCGATAAGGATAAAATCACAGCCCAGTTGAAAAATTACCCGTCATTGCAGGAAGTCTGCGAAATCCGTCATTCCGACGAAGTCGTAAGCAATGATGACAAGCCCTCACAGGTTATCCGCAACCGCAACACCAGTATGCATATGGCGATTGATGCCGTCAAAAACGGTGAGGCTCAGGCGGTTGTTTCCGCCGGCAATACCGGTGCTTTGATGGCAATTTCCAAGCTTGTGCTCCGTACCATCCAAAAAATCCATCGTCCGGCAATTGTCAGCATAATGCCGCATCAGTTTGGCAAATACGTTATGCTCGATTTGGGCGCCAACACGGAATGTGATGCCCTGAATCTGGCCGAATTTGCATTGATGGGCGATATCTTTGCCCGCCATGCCCTCGGACTTTCGCGTCCACGGGTTGCCCTGTTGAATATCGGGGCGGAAGAAATGAAAGGCAAGGAAGAGATTCGCCATGCCGCGCATCTGATTAAAACCTCCCGTCTCGATATTGATTTTATCGGTTATATCGAGCCGCACGAAATCCCGAACGGGGTGGCGGATGTTATCGTTTCCGACGGTTTCACCGGCAATATTGCCCTCAAATCGATTGAAGGAACGGCGCGTTTGGTCTTGCGTCTGATGAAAAGCTCGGTTCAGAAATCCTGGCTGGCCAAACTCGGAATGCCTTTTATGCTGGGAGCAATGCTCGGCCTGAAAAAAACAATGGATCCCCGCCTGTATAACGGGGCAATGTTTGTCGGCCTGAACGGCTTGTCGGTAAAAAGCCATGGCGGAACAGACGCTTTGGGATATTCCGTTGCCGTCGGCAATGCCATTTCGCTGGTCAGACAAAACTTTGTCGCCACCATCAGGGCGGAACTGGAAAAAGTAGATTTGGACGAACTCTCACAGGAAATTATCTATGACGCTTATTAGATCTGAAATTATCGGCCATGGGCACTATCTGCCGGCTAAAATTTTAACCAATGACGACCTTTCCAAAATGGTCGAAACCAATGACGAATGGATCAGCACCCGCACCGGGATTAAGCAGCGCCACATCGTTACGGACGAGCTGACATCGGATATGGCCGTTGCGGCAGCGCAAAAAGCCATTGCTTCTGCCGGAATCTCCGTTGAAGACGTTGATTTGGTTGTGGTTGCAACCGTAACGCCGGATAACACCACGCCGGCCGTTTCTGCCAAAATCGGCGGAAAGCTGGGGGTTAAGGCCGGTACGCCGACTTTTGACATTTCGGCGGCTTGTTCGGGATTCGTATATGCCCTGACTATGGCGGATAATATGATTCGTCTCAAACAGGCAAAATGCGCGGTTGTCATCGGTGCTGAGAGCTTGTCTAAAATTGTTGACTGGACAGACCGCAATACCTGCGTCTTGTTCGGCGACGGGGCAGGGGCCGTTGTTCTGCGCGCTTGTGAAGGCAAAGGCGACAATACCGATACCGGCATTTTGGCAACCCGCCTTTATTCTGACGGCAGCCATTATGACAGTTTGAAATCCACCGGCGGCGTTTCTTCAACCCAGACGGCCGGTTTTATCTGGATGGACGGCAAAGAAGTCTTCAAATATGCAATCAATTCCTTGAGCCAGGCCGCTGAAGACGTTATGGCCGATGCCGGCGTCAAAGCTGAAGATATTGACTTGCTGATTCCTCATCAGGCAAATATCCGCATTATCAACGGGGTAGGCCAAAAACTCGGCCTGCCGGAAGAAAAAGTTGTTGTTACCGTCAACAATCACGGCAACACCTCGGCAGCCTCCATTCCGTTGGCATTATCCGAAAGCTTTGAAAACGGCAAAATCAAAAAAGGCGATCTTATTGTGCTGACCGCCATGGGCGCCGGATTTACCTCGGGCGGAGCCTTAATCAGAATTTAACGGGAGTTTTTTCTGTTTATTAAATTGCTGATTCGGCTTGTCATCTGAAATAAATTAAGCTAAATATTTCGAGCAAAAGAAAAAAGATATCGTTATTAGTAATATTAAAGGAATATGAGATGAAAACAATTACTCGTGCAGATGTTGCTGAGACTATTTATGAAGAAATCGGTCTTTCTAGAAAAGATTCTAATGAAATTTTGGATATGGTTTTGGATGAGATTGTGCAAGAGCTGGCTCGCGGCAATGACGTGAAATTGTCTTCTTTCGGAACATTTTCCCTGCGCGATAAAAAGGCTCGTTCCGGCCGCAACCCGAAAACCGGAGTCGAGGCTGTTATCACCTCCCGCCGTGTAATTTCGTTCAAGCCGTCCCAGACGATGAGAAAAACAATCAACGCATAATTTTTTAGGAAAAGCAAATGGTTGTCAACAAAAGTAAATCTGCTTTCAGAACAATTGCAGAAGTTGCGGAAGAGCTTGGCGTGGCAACCCATGTCCTGCGTTTTTGGGAAACCAAGTTCTCTCAGATTAAGCCGATGAAAAGAAGCGGCGGCCGGCGCTATTATCGGCCGGATGACGTTGAATTGGTCAGGACGATAAAAGAATACCTTTATGACAAGCGCTACACCATTGAGGGCGTTCAAAAGCTTTTTAAGGAAAAAGGAACCAAAAAGCTGGTCGGAGAGGAAATTCAAAAAGATTTTTTTGAAGATGTTGATCCTTCGGCCTTGGATGACAACTGCCGCGAGCTTGTCAGCGGGATTGTCAGTGAGTTAAAAGAAATCCGGACGGAAATGCAAAAGACGATGGAAATCGCCGCCGAATAAAAAAAAGCGCCAAAGTCATGGCGCATTTTTTATATAAATTTTCGCCATTCTGCTAATTTTTTATCAAAACAAAGCGTTGCATTCGCCGGGCTGGTCGAGGGCAGGGTATAATGCTCCAGTTTTTCCAACAAACCGGAATGATATTTTTTGAAAAACAGAAAAGACTTCTGTCCGTTAAAAAGCAGTTTTTGCACTTTGGGATATTGGGCCAGTAGCGTCTCAAAATCATTGGGGATTTCTTTTCGGATATTGCTGTCCAAACTGCCGCTTCTTTCACAATATTGCAAATTGTCCCATAAACCAATTCCGTGCGCCAGCAGGCATTTTTTCTTCTTTTCGTAAGACTGGAACATCTGTCCGTTGTTGAAGGTTTCTGACATAATCTTCCAAAAGGCATTCCGCGGATGGGCATAATATTCTGCAGCATCCAACGATGCGATTCCGGGCATCGTCCCGATAATCAGGATTTTGGTTTTTTCATCAATCAACGGGGCAAAACTTTGCGGCATCTGATACCTTTCAGGAGTTTTATTTACGAGGTTATTAAAAACGCCGAATTAAAAAATGTCAATATTTAACCGCCAGGCCGCTGATAATCGTATAACCTTTGTTGTTATTGTAGGAATGGCGCTCAAAACCTTTTGAGTTGATATAGCCGTTAATCAGAAAGAGCTCAAAATACCGGTTGAGAGAAAAGCGGTTTTCCTGCACAAACAAGTCGTCGCTGTTGCGGGTATTTTCGGCTTCGGTATGCAAATAGGCAAACTGTGTCTTAAACCGCCCAAAATCATACCCGATGCTAAAATCCCAGGCCTGTCCTTCGCGGTAATTGTCAAAATAAGCCGGCAGATGAGAATTGACCGCCTGAGTCGAAATCGGATTGCGGTCGCCGTCGATATAAGCCTTTTTGTACGAGGCCGAAACATAAAATTTGTTGAGTTCCCAGCGGGCGCCGAAAGCCCATTCTTTATCCGTACGATTAAACAATCCGTGCGTAACGGAAGTATAAAGCGTTCCCTCCGGCAGCTCCCAACGGTTTTTCATCCCGGCGGTATAGCCGTCTTCTTTGGTTTGATATTTTGCATATCTGCTGACCATACCGCGCCGGTTGGCATTGTCCGGCGTATAGCTGAACCCGAATATCGTATTGCCGATTTCCGGTGTAAAATAGTTAAATTTTAAGGCGCGGCCGTCATCCATAATATTGGTCGACTTAGGGGTAACAAATTTCACGCGTTTAAAACGGTTGCTCCAGTTGGCACTGGAAAGAAAATAAGTCAGATTGCTGTTTTGCACGCCGATAAACGAAATTTTCCCGGCACCCTGATGCAGCTGATAAGCCGCACTGTAACTGTAACCGGCCGTAAAGCGCCCGTAATCGGGATTTTCGGCCAGCAGATACGGATAAAAGCGCCAGTCTCCTTCCGAGTAATCATGATAATGCTGGCGGTAAACGACCGTGTAATCGGCATGCAGCCCGAAACGTCCGAAATCATCGGTAAGATAAGCGGCTTCAGCTTTGCCGTCTGCCCGAAAAACGGTACGATTGGAGAGATTGTCAAGATTATTGCTGTCCCGCGTTTCCATAATGCCGTAATAGAGCCCGGCCAGCCCCGATTGCGAAAATTCCCAGCCTTGCGCTGCGGATAATTGCGGCAAAAAACAAATTGCGCCTGAGAATAAAATAGATTTCAGTATTCTGACAGCCATAAGATAGTCGCACCGGATAATTTGTTGCCGCTGATGGTTAAGTCCTCAAAATATACTTGGAAAGCATCTGGAATGTCAAGCCGGATTAAAGAAAAAACTCAAATTTCATAACCTTAATGCCATATTTCCATTCTTGTTCCTCGCCGGTAGCCTTGCCGCCCGCTTTTCGGTAAAAGGAATTAGAGGCCGGAAAATCTTTCATCGTCCATAAAAATACCTTTTTGCCGCCGTTATGTTTAAGCTTTTCCAGAACAAAATCCAGCAGTTTCCCGCCCAGCCCCTGCCGCTGATAAGCCGGTGCAATATAAAAAGCGGCAATCTTCGCTTCTTCTCCGAAACCGGAAGCCAGTGTCAGAAAACCGGCCGGCCGGTCATCTATCGACACCACAAATACCAAACCTTGCCGAATGTCGTTTTTCATTTTCTCCAGGCGTTCTTTCGTAACTTTTCTGTCGTCGAGAACTTCTTGCGGAACATAATTGCGATAAGAATGTTTCCAAGTCTCGACATGGATTTGTGCAAGCAAAGCGGCATCTTTTTCCGTTGCTTGGCGACAAGTTATGTGATGTATGGTGTTCATATATTTTCCCTTTTTAATAAGAAATATAAAAAATATTCTTGCATCTGGCAAATAATATTTTAATATAAAACAAAATCTTATAATTATGTTTAACAATTAAAACTTTATGATTATGACCGTACCAGTTATTGCAATTGCTGTTTTAGCCGTGGCATTTTTTGTAATTTGGAGACGTTACAAAGCTCGGCGGGTATCACTTTCCGAATACAAAAAACGCTTTTCCGAACAAATTCCGGATATGACCGATTCTGAAATAACTATCCGGAGCAGTATTTTGTTTGACGAGTTGGAAGATTGCTATTCGCCGGAAAAAGCCTTGGAGTATGAAATGCTGGTTGCCGAGTATAAAAGGCGCCGGGGAGAATAGGGGGTATCTCAAAATAGCCGGGGACTCAAATCCTGCCGGCTGTTTTTTTATATGCCAAATTAAAGTTTTCTCTGAGCGTATGGAGTGGTGTTTCAGGGGATAAAAATATTGAAATCTGTAAAAATAAATAGTAAACAGAACATATAAAATTTATTTTTATTTCTATAATTCTTTAAAGAGGGACAGGATGTATCAAAGGAATACCCCCTCGCTAAACAAACCTGAAATCATTATGGACAGAAGTTATTTGTTAAAGGCTATCGAAAGAAATTTTTTTATTTTCGATAAAGATGAGCTTTCGCAAAAAATTGCAAATAGCCAGGGTTTTGAAGAAAGGCTGAAATCCCTTGTTGTAAGACAAGCCGGTTGTCTGAATGACAGTAAATATCTGTCCGTACAGCATGCCTTGTTTTATAAAACAATAGAAGAATTGTTAAAAAAAATGAAACAGAACCTATATGCTCACGAAGAAGAAATGCTGGCTGATAAGTCGTTGTTGGCGATTTCCATATACTATCACTATTCAGCCGTTTGTTTGCCGACATTAATGTATGTTTTTATCAGAAACGTACTGAAAGAAAAAATTCTTTTAGTATAAAAAATAACTGACGGCTTGAGGTCGTCGGTTATTTTTTTGATAAAAATCTTTGTCTTTTTCTCAGGATAAACCGAAAATCGGTCCCTTTTGCTTTTTTTCTCTAACTTTGCGCAATAAAAAAAGAGCCAGACAAACTGACTCTTTTAATCATTTTCCGCGGTATTGGCCAGCTTTGACCGCTGCCGCCGTAATTTGGTCGGGATGACTGGATTTGAACCAGCGGCCCCTTGCACCCCATGCAAATGCGCTACCAGGCTGCGCTACATCCCGAAAGTAAAAAATAATAATCTCAAAGCAAGGAGCCGCGGCCCCTAAGTTCACTTCGTTCACTCCGGCTCGGTTCGCAACGTATCGCAAACTTCATAAAACTTCGTTTGCTCTCCGGCTCCCTGTCGCCTGAAATCCTAAAAATCCTCCCCCGGAGCATTTTTAGCATCTCAGCCCCATGCAAATGCGCTACCAGGCTGCGCTACATCCCGTCGTCAAAAATAATCTATACGGCCTTGGCAGAAAAAAAGCAAGCATTTTTTTCACTTATAAAAAATTTCTTCCGTCCGGTCTGAAATTGTTGCAGAATCCAAAAGAAAATGTTACGGTAAAAACAAGTAGATATAAAATTTGCAAGGAAAAGTCAGATGACGGTATTTTTTTCATATTCCCGCCACGAACCTTATGAACGTTATAGCGCCGGATATCCGATAACCTCGGCCGGAATAGCCGACGCCTGGATAAGCGGGCCTGTGCTGGAGGATTTTTCCTGTCCGATAGACGTGATATACACGTCGCCGCTCGCCAGGGCAAAAGCAACGGCCGCCGTTCGCGGAAAATCCGTCGACTGCCCGGAAATCATCGTTACCAACGCACTGCAGGAAGATGCCGCTTCGGACGAGGTGCTTGATTTTAAAGAAAATATCATTTCCAAAGCAGAAGACCGACAATACCGCCATATTCATTTTGTAACGCACCAGCCGGTTGTGGCAACCTTGGGCGGAGCATTCAGTACTTCACCGGGAACGATTTATGTTGAGAAGGCCGAACATTGGTCTGCCATGATGCAAAAGGATACAGAAATTTTAAAAATTCTGCCGGTTGAAGAAAGATTATATGCCTTGCAGTTTGAAAATCCGAAAGAATATGACGAGTTGTCAAAAAGATATGCCCGGCTGATTTCTTTGGTTCAGGAATATGAAGGCTCTTTGGAAGAACTTCTGAACCGGTTGGCGCAAAACGAAAAAAGTCTGAATATGCCGTTGCCTTATCATAATCGTAGCCGGTAACTTGCGGAATTTGCCCGGTAAATGCAGAGATGTTTTTATTGCCTATTCATTAATTGCTTTTTGAATATTCTTGCGTAAAGAAACAAAATTGTCTTCAATACAGTGCTTGGCGGAAAGATGGCCTTCAGTCGTTGCTGCTTGTCGAAAATATTCAATAATAAACAAGCGCGCAGAATAAGTCAGCCCTAAAGAATTGCGCTTGCCATTCTCTATCAGGCTCAACAAATCATTTTTAGTGATTTTTTCCATATCGCAAACTTCGTCCAAAGCCTCCCATTCTTTATGACATAAACGGATGCTTGTTCTTCTGTCATTCACGATTACAACCTTATTAATGAGTCTCGTCATCTCTTCTCGCACCATTCTAGTTTTTATAGTATAACCTCGTAATACACTTCAAAAAAGAAAAACAAGAATAATATAAACTTTAGCTGCACAAAAATTGGTTGTTTTTTATGTATTATGCTGCCGATTTATTGAATAGCCGAGATTGTCTTCTCTTATTACCTTTTCCTAAATCAACTATAAAACATATAAAATTTTATATATAGTACTTATGCATTCAAAAAATTGCAATCATAAAATAGTATGTTTTATAAAATTCAGACATTTATAGCTGTTTTTCAAGCAAAGCAGGTATTTAAATATTGTAACAATTAATGAGTTTTAAAAACAGCCTGTTGTTTAAGCAGGCTGTTGGGATTATTTGGAAGGTTTAGATTTTTTGACGCTGATTTTTTTGACTTTTTGTTTTTCAAGGCCGAATTTCGGAATGGCAACCCTGAGCAGGCCGTCGTTATATTCGGCGTCGGCTTTGTTATAATCCAGATCCCAGGGCAGAGGAATGGTTCGCCGGATTATCCCGTAAGAAATTTCAGAAAAATAGTGGTCTTTGTCCTGAGAAGAAGTTTCGTCTTTCTTTTCGGCGCTGATGGTTAGATATCCGTCCGAAGAAATCTGCAAATCAATGTCTTTTTCCGCCACGCCGGGCATCTCGGCCGTAACTGTAACGTTAGACTTGTTTTCCGAAACCTCTATTTTGGGTTCCAGATTAATCGTATCGTTAAATCGCGGAAAATCGACCATATGCCAGAGATGAGACATCAGATTGCGCAGGTCTCCGCCGGATGAGGCGTGTATCGGCACATCATATTCCGATGCTCTGTCCTTTGTTGTTAAAGAGTTTCTCATGTTTCCTCCGATTAAAAAAGTTGATTTTCGTATTAGTTTGTTTGGCCTTACCTATCTAAGCCCGAAACAAACTTTTTCAAGTCATGAAAAATCTAATGCCAGCGGGATTTTATGATTTCTTCCAGCTTCTTTTTGGCCAGTTCGAGTTGTTCTGCGTTTTCAAGATTTTTGCCGGCTCTGTTCATATAAAACATAAGCCGGTGCAAAGCCAGAGTCGGGTTGTTGTTGGCACTCTGCAAAAGTGTTCGCACAATCACACCGGCCGGCTGGGTAAAGGTTCCGACCGGCGGATGATGATGAATTTGGATATGTTTCTGCCAATCTTCGTTTTTCTCCATATTTTTCTCCTTTCTGTGGATGATGCAACCGATATAAGAGCAAAACGAAGCAAAACAATAAAAATTTTTATCTATGCCTTGTCTTTGCCGGAAAGCGGCATAAATTTTTATTCCGTCAGTCAAAACGGCAACAGGGAGAAAACAGACGTGAATACGGCAAACGGCAATATAATCAGGTATCAGGACGGCAATAAAATCATCAAACATATAAGGCGCCCGCTTATCAATACGGTTCTGATCGCCAATGACCTGAAAAAACATACGCTGCAAATTCCTCCGGAATCGTATAACAGTCGGTTGGAGCTGCATTTTTCTGAAATAAAAAAACTCAAAATCGGCAAAAACAGCGGCCTGACGGTTGATTTGCGTGATAACCCCTATATCGGGGAGCTGATTGTGGAAGACGGTTTTTCCGGCAGCATCAATCTGGCGCGCAGCAGCATACGCAAAATCACAATCGGCGCCAATTGCCGCTGCGATTTGACGCTGGAAGATTGTTTGAATTGCTTTGTTTTTAAGGCCGGAGATGTTTTCAGCGGCCGCCTGAAAATAAAAAATTCCTGCTTTCACAGCCTCAGCGTTGGATACTATTGTTATGCCGATATAAAAATGGAAAATATCCGCGGACAAAAAAGGCTGTCGGTCGGCGCCTCTTTTCGCGGGACAATAAGCGTAACCGGGCTGAGCATTCCGTTGTTTAAGATAGGGCACGACTGCCGCGGGCGGATAGTCTTGTCGGGGCAGAGCGACAAAGAACATACCGGCCGCCTGAATATTCTTGACGATTTTGCCGGAACCCTGGATTTGAGCTCGGAAGGACAGGCGGAAAAAATCGAAGTCGGCAGTTTTGCTTCCGGAAACTTTAATCTTCCGGGTTGTCGGGGATTGAAATTTCTAAAATTTGAGGATGCTTTCAGCGGAATAGCCGATTTAAGCGGGTCGGACATTGAATATATCCGGGCCGGCAACGGCTGCCGCGGCAAAATCGTTGTCCTTAATTGTCCGCGTCTGACCTTGTTGGAATTGCCGCTGAACAAGCAAAGCGACATTACGGCGGAAAGAAACCCTTTGCGCATTGAAATCCGGCGCAACAGCCTGCATTATCATTTTCATGAGCATACGCTCCCCCGCGGCTATTTTACGCCGTTTTATACGCTCTTATTCCGAAAGCTGCGCCGCCGTTTACGCCGAATATGAAAAATAACGAAAGTCAAGCAAAAAATTTGCATAAAATACGAAAAAAAGCGCCTTTTCTTATGCCAAAGCTATTTAAATAATGTTACAGTTATGTTACAATAACATCATACGGAAAGATATTATTAAGAGGAGCCCAGCCATGAAGGGGATGAATTTTAAGACCATTGGTCGCAAATTGATGGATGACGTTTCCAAAGCCAAAGACAAAAAAGAACTGCTGACGGCGCTGAAAGATGCCTGTTGCAAAACGGCCTCTCGGGAAAAAGTGGAAAAAGAGCTGGAAAGAATGGATTTTCCGACCGGAAAAGAGGTGGCAAAACTTAAAGCGACAATGGCGCGCGTCCGCCTTAATAATGCCGAAATAAAATTTCAAAAAACATTGGCTGCGGCCAAAAAGCCAGAGCAGGTCAAAAAACTCCTTCACAAATATCTTCAAACCGAAAAAATGTTTCCCAAAGCGCAAGATTACGCCATGATAGGAATGGACGCCTATCTTGAAAAGGGTTTTGGGTCGGCCGATGACTTCAAAAAAGACGTGAAACGGATTTTTGCTCCCGAACGGACGCTTGAACAGCAGCATCTGCGTCAGGAGACCTATGCATAACCCGTGTGTAGCGGCAGCCCCGTATCTTAACCGATGCGGGGTTGTTTTTTGGCAAAAATTTTCTTCGGCTGTTTTTGCAGGCTGACCAGGGCAATTCCGCCAATCACCAGAAGTCCGCCGTAAATTTCCGCCGCCACAATTTTTTCGCCGAGGAGGTAATAGGCTTCTATGCCGCTGAAAATCGGCAAAAGATAATAGATAATTCCGGTTTTTACATTGCCGATTTTGTTTAAGGCCGTATTCCAGGCCAGATAAGCCAGCACCGAGTTAAAAATGCCAAGATAAAGCATTACCTCGATTTCTTCCATATTCAGACTGAGCAACTTACTTTCCGGCACGCTGAAAAATAAAATCGGCAGCATTATGATAACGCCGACAATTGCCGTTGCCGCCAGCGTAACCGTTTGCGAAAGTTCTGCCGGGCGTTTGCTTTGCAAAAGAGAATAAACGGCAAAACAAAACGTATTGAGCAACATCCAGAAATCCCCGCCGACAAATTGAAAATGACTGATTTGTGTCAGATCTCCGTTCAGAATAATGACGATAACGCCGAAAATGGCAATAGCCAAACCCATAATCTGCAGTCCGGAAATATGCGTTTTTAAGAAAATACGCGACAGAATGACCAGAAAAATCGGACCGGTAACGTCAAGCAGCCCCATATCGACGGCCGATGCCGTCCGCCCGGCATAATAAATCAGCGTATTGTCCAAAACGATTCCGGTCAGAGCCAACCACAGCACAAGCCAGCGGTTTTCCAGCAGCAGGGCGAAATTTTCCGTTAAGCCTTTCCGGGCCGCAAGAGCCAGAATAACGGCCGCAACCAACCACCGGCCGACGGCAATCTCCCACGGCGTCAGCGTATCGGCAAAATAACTGGCGATAACAAGGTTAAAACTCCAGAAAAAAGTAGCGGCAAGCGCATAAAAATATCCGGCATTAAACATCTTTTTCTCCCGTCTGTTTTGCGAAAGATATAAGTGTTCAATACCGGAATTAAAGGACTAGGCAAGCTTGGCCGCAATTTTTTTTGCCTGCCGGAGGATTTCTTCTTCACCGTCAATTCTCTTGTCTTGCATCAAAACCCGGCCGTTACAGATAACCGTGTCAATCACCGAACTGTCTGCCGAATATACCATATTGGAAATCAGATTATAGTTCGGAACCAGCAGCGGATTGTTCAGGTCGACCAAAAGACAGTCAGCGAGCTTTCCTTCGGCAATAACTCCGGCATCAAGCCCGAGCGCCGCGGCACCGTTTTTCGTTGCTGTTTGAAAGACCTGTTCGGCCGAACCCGCCGTCGGGTCGCCGGATTGCATCTTGGCAGACAAGGCCGCCAGTTTCATCTCGTCAAGCATACTGACATTGTTGTTAGAGGCGCTGCCGTCCGTTCCGAGCGTGATAAATGCGCCTTTGTCCCAAAGCTTTTTGAACATAAATGCACCGGAACAAAGTTTAAGGTTCGAGGCCGGATTGGTACAAAGCGTTACGCCGTGTTTTAAGATGATATCAATATCCCGGTCGTCAAGATGGACGGCATGGGCAAGAATAGTCTGAGGCGAGAGAGCGCCGAGTTTTTCCAAATACACAATCGGCGAGCAGCCGTGTGCCGCCAGACAGTCGTCAACCTCCTTGCGGGTTTCGCAGGCGTGAATATGCAGTTTCATCTTGTGGCGTCCGGCCGTTTCGACCGCAAAACGGATAAGTTCTTCCGAAGTTGTATAAACGGCATGAACGGCCAGAAATTTGCTGATGCGTTCGGGGCAGGGATTTTCAAGCGCCAAAAACTTTTCGGTGTCTTCCTTTTTGGCTTTGGTTTTATCCGGCTCAAACAAATCCATCTCAACAAAAGAAACGGCCGCACGCATTCCCATATCGCAAACCGCCTGCATAATGGCTTTTTGCTCAAAATACATATCGGAAAAACCCACCGTACCGGAACGGATCATCTCCAAAGCAGTCAGTTTTGTTCCCCAATAAATGATTTCATCGTCAAAAGTTTCTTCCCGCGGCCAAATATCCTGCGACAGCCAGGAAAAAAGCTTTTTGTCATCGCCGAGTCCGCGCAAAAGACTCATCGCCGCATGAGTGTGCAGGTTATAAAACGCCGGCAGAATGGCCTTGTTTTCCGCCTCAATAACCTTATCTGCCGCCAGATTCAAATCCGGCGCTATCCGGGAAAAACGCCCGTCATCACCGATAAAAACATCAACCTTGTTTTGTCCGTGCAAAACATTTTTAATCAGAATTGTCATAAAAAGTCCGTCAGAAATAATTGCCTATTTTTGAACCTGATCCTGCATCATTTTCAAAAATTTTCCCATTTGCCCCGTAGCCTGATTTACAAATTCGTTATATTCGTCTTTAGAAATTTTGCCGTCTTTGTTTGTATCAAGCTGGGAAAAAGACTTGGCAGACTTTTTGCGGGTTTCCTGAACCATATATTCAATATATTCTTCTTGTGAGATATTTCCGTCTTTGTCGGTATCCAGCTTGTTAAATTCTTCATCGCTGATTTCCTGCAGCTTTGCCTGCAGTTGTGCAAAATCAATCTGTTGGGACGGCGTCTTGGTCGAGACGTCGGCACGAGCCAAAGTCGGAATTGCAAGCAGTCCGCAGAGCAGGGCATATTTAAATTTATTCATTCTGATTTCTCCCCAAAAAACAACTATATTCCAAATCAAAATAAACCTAAAAGATTAATATTTGATTACTGTAATATTGTACGGCAAAAGATAAAATTCAACTTGCAAAAGGAAAAGATTTGTTTAAGATAAAAACCGCAGCCGGGAGACCGGTTGTGGTGTCTAGAAAACATCTCACTGTTTTTCCACTTCGGGTGGAGTGTAGTCAGATAAGCGTGCCCACACGACGAATAAGGATGACTGCTTTTTCACAGTTTTTCAGCTCCGCCACCTTAGCTTTTAAGGTGGTTTTGTTTTAACAAAACGAAGGAGCTAAAAAGAAATGGGAAATTTTTATTATCATACTACAGCCCAGGATCATCTAAGAAATTTCAACAAGACATTAGGTTTTGCGTTGTTCTTTGAACGCCACGAACGCCATCTTCGGGTGTGGCAGATATGTAAAAAATTAAAAATAACGGAAAGAGAACTTGATGACATTGAGCTTGGCCGCGGTGTTCTGAAATTAAGTGTGTTAAAGAAACTTCTGAAGTTTTATAACAGAAGAATAGAACTGCGTTTGGTTGAGCCAAATCCGAATGAAACGACTGACGCCATACCGGAAGACTTCAATGAAGACCCTTGCGACAATTTTGAGGCTTTGGAAGAAGAGATAGAGGATTAAATAACAAGACACAAAGCCCCTCATAAAAAACGCCGGAGTACCGCGGTCTCTGTAGCACAATGCTTTCAATCTGCCGCGCGCCTGCCGTGCAGGTCAAGCCCGAGAATGACAGTACTTAAAAATAATTCCCCCTCTCTTGAAAGAGGGCGCTAAGTAAAAACAACCGCTGCTCCGGTTGTTTTTATCTGCAAGCCCTTTGTAACATCTTAGCAAGCAAGGGAAGCTTTAGCAACCGCAGCGAGCTTAGATGCCTAAGCTGGGGAGAGTTGACCAGCCCGATTACCGAATGATTTCTTAGCTTTTGGCCCAAAGAGGTAATAGTGAAGCACTAAGCCTTGGAACGTAGTGACCTTAACTTTGGGCTGAAAGCTTAGAAAATGAGGTTGGGCTTGACTTTTGCTCTTAAAGCACAATCTCTCATCCGGCACGACTAGGTACCCTTTGCGAATGGCTTAGGTTTTGGAGCAAAACCTGAAAATGAAGCACAATGGTAGAGAGCGTAGCGAGTTTTGTGGCTGCCGGCCTCCCGGCTTTTGCTCTGAAACCTTAGCAAATGAGCGTAGGGCTGCCTTTTTGGTTACTTTTTGGCACTCAAAAAGTAACAATAGATATCCCCCAGTAAACTGGGGGTTCTATAGTCGTTACAAACCTAGAGGTTTGACCACGCTCGTTGGCGTGGAACGGTATCTAACGATACCTTGGCATTCAGCCCCGAGTAAACTCGGGGTTTTCTGTAAAGCATGTAATAAAAATAAATTATAAAAAACAAGAAGTAAGAAAAAATTTTTTCACCCAAAAGTAACAAAAGAAAGAAATATTCTTGGGGATATAATAAAAGGGGCAGAGCCCCTTTTATCAATAAGATCTGGCGTAAATCACATCCATCGTCGCCGGTTTTCCGGTCAGCAGACAAATGCCTTCGCTGTTGCTCTGGTCAAACGGAATACAGCGGATTGTGATTTTCATTTCTTTAAGAATGTCTTCCGTCTGCGGATCGGCGCACCACTTGCCGCGAACAAAAGCAACTTTGCCTTGCTTGTTGTCGGGAATCCATTCATTGGATTGGGCAAAATAGCGACGAAATTCTTCCGGAGAAGCAATGTCTGTACGGATATTGTCCGTTAAGCGAGCCTTAGCACGGGCGAACATCTCGGATTGAATATTTTCCAGCCGGAAAACAACCGATTGCTCAAATTCCTCGGCCGAGACGATTTGCTTGCCTTCCGGCGTGTTGAGTTTGAGACGCTCTTTAACCATAACCTTGCCGCCTTCCACGTCGCGCATACCGATTTCACAAACAATCGGAGCGCCTTTCTTGGTCCATTCCCAAAACTTGTCCACGCTCTTGCGGTCGCGTTTGTCGACTTTAACGCGGATTTTTTCGCCAAACGGCGTCAAAGACTTGAGCGTGGCTTGGATTTTGGTAATATAAGCCATAATCTTGTCTTCGTCTTCCGGATTTTTAATGACCGGAATAATCACAACCTGATAAGGCGCAATCCGGGGCGGAACGACCATTCCGTCATCATCGGCATGGGTCATGATAACGCCGCCGATAAGCCGGGTAGAAACACCCCAGGAAGTCGTATAAGCATATTCCTGTTCGTTGTTTTTGTTCACAAAAGAGATATTGGCGGATTTTGCAAAATTCTGCCCGAGGAAGTGCGACGTACCGGCTTGCAGGGCTTTTCCGTCCTGCATCATGGCCTCCACGCAATAAGTGTCGATTGCGCCGGGGAATTTTTCGTGTTCCGGTTTGCGGCCCATCAAAACCGGCATGGCCAGCGTTTCTTCACAAAGTTCGCGATAAGCCTCCAGCATACGTTTGGTTTCTTCTTCGGCTTCTTTGGCGGTCGAATGGGCGGTATGGCCTTCCTGCCAGAGAAACTCGCGGGTGCGCAAAAACAGGCGCGGACGCATCTCCCAGCGGACGACGTTTGCCCATTGATTAACCAACACCGGCAAATCGCGGTAAGATTTGACCCATTTTGAGAACGAGTCTGCAATAATGGCCTCGGAAGTCGGGCGAACGATTAACGGTTCTTCAAGTTTTGAGTCCGGAACGAGCTTGCCGTCTTTCATAGACAGGCGGGAATGAGTAACAATCGCCATTTCCTTGGCAAAACCGTCAACGTGCTCAGCCTCTTTCTGAAAGAACGAAAGCGGAATAAACATTGGAAAATAGCAGTTTTCGTGGTCGGTTGATTTGATTTTCTCGTCAAAAACGTCGCGGATGCGTTCCCAAATGCCGTATCCCCACGGCTTGATGACCATACATCCCGGAGAAGACGAGTTCTCGGCCATATCGGCTTCGTTAATAACATTTTGATACCATTCAGGATAGTTGCCTGCTCTAGTGGATTTTAATACCATAAGTTTATTCCTTTTTTTAATATGACATAATTAAAGGTCCGCAGCCCCGTTGCCGCAGACACGAAAAGCAATTTAACAGAAATATTGCCGTTTGTGAAGACCTTATTTTTGCAGAAAATTTAATATTGTCCGACTCTGAAAATTGTGATATAATAAAATTCTAAAATATATTAGTTTTTTTATTATTATTAACCGGAAACGGCTGCCTTTCGGTAACTGTTTCATAAAATTATTACAACTATGATGACAATCTTATGGAATATCTTCGCGTTAGTATTGATGGTTTTTGCAATTTATTGCATTTGGATCACCAATAAAGATTACGCGAATGGAAAAGAAGAAGCACCGCTGGGCGGTTCATTCTGCCTGAGCTTTTTCTTGGGAATATTTTTTCTGTACCGTTTTATGCCCGGCGCAGAATTTTCATTCTCCGGCTTCCTTGATGTTTGCCTGGTATCGCTGATAGGTTCTGCAATTTTGTGGACGGCGGCGTTTGTCTGGCATTCGTTCATCAAATAAGAAAACGGGTTGATCTCTTTTGAGATCTTCCCGTTTTTTTATAAAAATTCAAAGACTTTAGTCAAGAATATCATTTACTTCTTTAACGGCCTTGCGGTTTTCTTTGCTTTGTTTCATTTCGGCGCGCATACCTTCGCGTTCCTGCCAGTGTTTCATCATCAAATCGCCGCGTTCCTGAACCTGTTTTTGCATCAGCTCTTTGTTGTGCTGGGCCTGCGTTTTTAAAATATCTTTATTGGCGGCGGAAAAGCTCGATTTATCAATTTTTTTAATGGCCTTGTTGTAGTCTTCGGAAATTTCGTTGTTTTCTTCGCTCATCCAGTGTTTGATTTTGGCGTCTTTCTTGTCCACCATTTCAACGGCGGCTTTCATCTCTTTATCGGTAGAATTTTTGCGCTGAGCCTGGGCTTCCGACAAATTAGCCAGCAGGACGACCGGCAAAATCGCCGACATAATATAAAACATTTTTTTCATCAGATTATTCCTTTCAAAAGAGTTTTTTTACGCAGTGCGGATATAATCAGCAAAATCCGAAAAACAACAAATTTAAAATAATTTTCTTGCAATCTGAAATATAAAGTTTAGAATCTTCCCTATAACTAAGCTCTGTGGTCAGAGAGTGTATGCTTCTGATAATTGTTGAGTTGATAAACTATTGGCCAGACAGTTTTCCACAATAAGATAGTTATATCGTATCAACCTGTTTTTTATAAGGAAAATTACAAATGGCAACAGGAACAGTAAAATGGTTTAACAACAAAAAAGGTTTTGGATTCATCACGCCGGATGCTGGCGGACAAGACATTTTTGTTCATATAACGGCAGTCAAAAAAGCCGGGCTTCGTTCTTTGGAAGAGGGGGTTAAAATCACCTACGAGCTTTTGGAAGAAAGGGGCAAAACTGTTGCCGGAAACTTAAAACTCGCATAAGTCTTTTAAGCGCAAGGCCAAAACCCGGATGTGCAGTCCGGGTTTTTTGCTGCCGGAATTTATAATTGACAATTTTGTCAAATTAAGCTATAAAGACCCTCAGACAAATATTAAAATTTATATAATTATGGACGGGTTAAATATTATTTTAATGCTTTTGACCGTGTTATTTGCATTTAAAACCATGGTGAAAACCGCGGAAAATGTAAAAGCGCGTGATGTCGTGAATCGCAGGTTCTTGATTTATGCTCTTTTGGTTTTGATAATCTGGTGGGTGTTTGACGAATTTAGTCTGGCAAAAAGCTTTTTCTGGCGCGGCATATCTTCCGGCATTATCCTTTGGACAATGGCTTTGGCAATGCCCCTGGCCGAAAAAATCGGAGATTTACCGGGAATTATCCGTACGGAAACAGCCGCGATGCTGTTGTCGGTTCCGGTTTGGGCAGCCATTGCAATTTTGTTCTGCCTGCCGGGATGTTTCATCATCATCCTGCCTTGTCTTTGGGTTTTGGGAGCTGCGGCATATTTTATCATCAGAAATAAAATACGCGCCCGCAAATATCAAAAAGAACTGGAGACAGATTATGCCGTTTTGCGCAAAGAAAACAATCTGAGACGGCTAAAAGAAGAAATTTCGGAAATAACCGATGTAGAAATCTTAAAAAGGGCAATCGTCAAAAGCAAACAGCGCCTGCTGCCGAGCGGCAAAAAATGTGATTGCGGAAATTGCCGTAATGCTGAGGGGCGCTGTCGGTATCAGACGAGTGTAAAGCTGCAGTCCAATGACTATATTCGTGGCTGTGAACTGGAACAGTTTAATTTAGAACAGCTTTTACACCGCAAAAAAACATTGGAAACAGCCAAAAACAAAGCTGTTTAAAAAACACCCTCCCGGATTTCGATAACGAACCGAGAGGGTGTTTTTTTTATAGAGAGTTTTCTAATAAATTGTACAAGTTCCTTGTACAACACAATAATCTCTTTCACACAAACGAACAGTAGCTGTTACAGTGCCACCCTGAGATATACAAGCGTTTTCTCCAACTCCAAAATCGTCATAATATAGATAACAATTAGGATATTCATCTTTTATACAATCTCCTGTACAGCCATAAAAATATTGTTTTATAGGAACGATATTTTTGCACGTCCCATTATTGCAAGTCTGAGAGCTTGAGCACTTTGAAGAACCGCAGGAGGCATAATAAGTCGTGCCGTTTCTGACACAGGAGCTTGAACCAACATTTTTGCATTGTGAAGAACAACTTGCCGCCGTATAAGAATAAGTACAATCTTGTTCACAAGAATAGCAAGTATTGCCGCATTGGGTTGTTCCTACGGCTTTGGCACTGTATCCGGAAGAACAGGAAGAAGACGTCGAGCCTGTTGAGCAGGTGTTTGAACAGGATCTGCGTAAAATTCATAAATAAAACCTCGTATTTAATCAAAAATACGAGGTTTTTTTTCAGGATTATTTCCAAAAAAATCAGAATTGTTCCTGCAACTCAAAGAAATAAGCCTGCGGATGGTCGCAAACCGGGCATTTTTCCGGCGCTTTCGGAGATTCTACCCGATGTCCGCAGTTAGCGCATTCCCAAATAACTTTGGTCGGGCGTTCAAAAATTTTGCCTTCGCACAAAGAGTCGAGCAAAGCCTGATATCTTTCTTCGTGGCCTTTTTCGATTTTGCCGACGGCTTCAAACAAGAAAGCGATTTTTTCAAAACCTTCTTCGCGGGCTTCCTTGGCCATGCGGGCATACATATCGGTCCATTCATAATTTTCGCCGGCCGCGGCATCTTTCAGATTGTCCATGGTAGAGGGGACTTCGCCGCCGTGCAGGAGCTTGAACCAGATTTTTGCGTGTTCTTTTTCATTATTGGCGGTTTGCTCGAACTTGTCGGCAATAATGTTATAGCCTTCTTTTTTGGCTTTGGAAGCATAATAGGTATATTTGTTGCGAGCCTGAGATTCGCCGGCAAATGCTTCCATCAGGTTTTTTTCGGTTTTAGATCCTTTTAGTTCCATAGTACAAGACTCCTTAAATTTAATTTTTCTTGAGTTTCAAACATTCATGGCAAATACCCTGAAAGGTAAGGTCATGAGAGATAATATGACACCCGCTCAGTTCTTCGGCTTTTTTTACCGCATCCGGAGCAACGTCGCAGGGAATATCATAAACTTTATTGCAATTAATGCAAATGAAATGATAATGATTTCCGGTGTTAAAATCAAAATGAGCCGTGCCGTCGAGCGATTCTATCTTGCGGATATCGCCGTTTTCGGCCAGCAGGTTAAGATTCCGATACACTGTTGCCAGACTCACGTTCGGAATTTCTTTGCGCAAAGCCTGATAAACGGCATCAACGGTCGGATGGCTCATATCAGCCTGCACGATTTTTAGAATAAGTTCACGTTGTCTGGAGTAATTCATAACACTTCATCAAAATCAATAATGATTACTATTATTGTTTATAATTAAAAAATTCCGTTGTCAATAAAGATTTTCGGTATTATTTAAAAGAAAACCGATAAATCTGTTTAAGGAGAGAAATATGAACGCAGTAGAAATCAAAAAAGACATTTATTGGACAGGCGTGAAAGACTGGAATTTGAGCGAGTTCCACGGCTACAAGACCCCGCGCGGTTCAACATACAATTCCTATCTGATTATGGATGAAAAAATCACGCTGGTCGACGGTGCAAAACATTATCTGTCCGATGAACAGATTGCCCGCGTCAAAAGCGTTACCGATTTCTCAAAAATCGCGTATGTTGTTGTCAACCATGTTGAAATGGATCATTCGGGCAATATGCCGGAAATTATGAAACTGGCGCCCCAGGCGACGATTCTGACCAATGCCGCCGGCGAAAAAGCGTTGAATGACCATTATGATACGACCGGCTGGAAATTTCAGATTGTCAAAAGCGGCGACAGCGTTTCCATCGGCAAACGGACGTTGACTTTTGTAACCACGCCAATGCTGCACTGGCCGGATTCTATGGTAACTTATGTGGCTGAAGACAAGCTGCTGCTGCCGAACGACGGATTCGGACAACATTTCTGCTCGGACGGCATTTTTGTAAAAGACCAGCCGTTTGACGTTGTGTGCGAAGAGGCCAAAAAATATTATGCCAACATCCTGTTTCCGTTCGGCGCTCAGGCGGAAAAAGCCCTGAGCGGGTTGGATGGTCTGGAGATAGATATGATTGCGCCGTCGCATGGCTGCATCTGGTCGGGCGAAAAAGAAGTCGGTACAATCTTGAAACTTTATGACGAATGGGCTTCCGGCAGAAACAAGGGCAAAGCTGTTATTGTTTATGATACAATGTGGGGCGCGACCGCCACTCTGGCCAATGCGGTTATGGAAGTTTTCCAGGATGCTGGCATTCCGATCGTCAAACGCTGCCTGACCGAAACCCATATTTCGGAAGCGATTGTCGATTTTCTTGATGCCCGTTACGTTTGTATCGGCACGCCGACCCTGAACAACGAGATGTTTCCGCGCGTTGCCGCTTTTGTAACTTATATGAAAGGCCTGAAACCCAAGAACAAAAAGGCTTTTGCTTTTGGCTCTTATGGCTGGAAACCGGGCGTTGTCAACCAGATTCAAAAAGTTTATGAAGACTTGGGCTGGGAAACGATTCCGCCGTTTGAGGAGAAATACACGCCAAAATCAGACGTGGTTGCCAAGTTAAAAGAACATGTCAAAACGATGATTGAAAAATAACTGAGCAATAGAAAACTCCCCGGCTTCAAAGCCGGGGAGTTTTTACAATTATTGCATTGGTATAACACCACCACAAGTATGAGGCCTTGTCACCATAACTGTACTTGGATGCTTTCCTCCGCAACGACAGACGCTACCGTGAGGGCCGCCCGGACACGTAAGTGTAACTTTTTTCTTACACTTATAGCATGTTCCACTGCCCGTTTTCCCGCAAGAACATTTCTTTGATGTTGTTCCAGATTGAGTATATCCGGAACCGCAGGAGCTTGATTGATATCCGCTCGGGCAGGTGTAACTATGGGTGTGAGCCGTGCATTTATAGCAGGTACCGGATGTTGCCCCGCAAGAACATTTCTTTGATGTTGTTCCAGATTGAGTATATCCGGAACCGCAGGAGCTTGATTGATATCCGCTCGGGCAGGTATAACTATGGGTGTGAGCCGTGCACTTATAGCAAGTACCGGATTTAGCGCCACAGGAGCAGGTCTTGCTTGCGGTGGTATAACCATTAGAACATCCGCTGGAGGAAGTTGAATATCCGCTCGGGCAGGTGTAACTATGCGTGTGTATTATTTGGCAATTATAATAACAAGTTTTTCCGCAAACAGTTGTTGTGGAGCAAGTTTTTCCGCTGGGTTTGGAAGAAGAATACCCCTTGCTTGCACAGGTATCGGTACAAGTTCCTCCACCGCCAGTATTGTTGTCATCACCGTCATCCGGGGCAGAATTGCATGTTTTACAAGAAGAGCAGCAAGGACAATAGGTTGCACATCCGTAAGCACAATTTTTGTGGGATGAATGTGTACAAGCCGGAGCGGATTCGCAAGAGGTACACTTACCGCAGGAGTTGTAAGAAGCACAACCGTAAGAACAAGACTTAGAGCTTACGGAACAATCTGAGTTATATTGACATTCATAACAACTGGAGCCGCATTCGGTAGAAGAAACCCGAACCTTGTCTTCGGTTGAAGAACAAGAGACGGATTTAGAGCCCGTCCGACAGGTATCGGAACAAGCATAACAAGACCCGCATTCGGAAGACCCGACATAAGAACCGGAATAAGAAGTGCTGCCGGAAGTACAGTCTTTGCATCTGTAACAAGGTGTACCGCATTCGGTATATCCGGCCAGGGAGCCGGAATAGTTTTTAGAACCGGAAGAACAGGTATCGGAACAACAACGGTAACAGGTGTAACCACAGGCATCGGTACCGGAGGCAGAACCGGTACAGTCAACACCGTAGTTAGACGGACATCCGGAAGAGGGCGATGCGGTACAGCATTTACCATAAGAAGAATCCCACGGACAGCGGTTTGAAGTTGCATAAAGGCGTCCCGGAGAACAAGAATTGACATATCCTTGTTCACGACAAGCTCGCGGTCGGTCTTCTTTACATTGTTTGTAATAAGGCTGTCCGTTCGGGCATTGTTCGTCAACAAAAGACGGCAGGGAACAGGTCTGAGTATTATATCCGTTATTTTTACACCACTGGGCGGCATCGCATTTGAGGTAATGGTCATCACGTGAACAAGTGCCGATTTTGGCATAATACTGCGGACACTCACCGGAAGCGTAATAAGTATAACCTTCCTTCTCACAAAACTCAGTGTCTTCATTGACGTTCATATTAAAGTCGCCCTGGACGACGTCTTCATCCATACAGTCGGGCAAAAAACAGATACCACCATAGGCATTGGAAGGTGGGAGAAGAACCGAGAAAGCAGCGGCCACAGCAAAGACTGATACCGCAGAATTAAGTTTCATGTGTAGCATAGTATTATAATTTCTCATCGGTCTTCTCCCCAAGCAAACGTGCTTGACCCGATCGTTTATCATCATCGAGCCAAAGCTTTCGCGTTGCTCTTTTCTTTTTCTTGAGCAGCATTGTGCTCAGAATGGTTAATAAAAATTCTTTTCTTTACTTGTCATTGCCGGACTTCGATCCGGCAATCCAAGTCAAATAAATCAGCTTTATTGTCATTCTGGATCCCCGGGTCACACCCTTAGGGTGACGCAGAATGACAAGCAAATAAGCTGTCCGAGAATGACAAAGCAGAAGAATTATCATCAAAGACCACTATATCACAACAAAACGTGAGTGTCAAGCATATTTGAAAAGTATGCTGGGGATTTTGGGTGTAAAATAAAATATTTTTGTCAATTTTGTGCTTGATTTTTTCTAAAAAATGTGCTTTTATAATAAAAATCACTAAAAATTATCTGAATTATTAATCCGCTGCGGGTTTTGTCCCAAAGCATAAAACTAAATATTATGTGTAAGGTAAAATTTGAAACAGTAGACAACCTGGTTGCAAACAGTGAAGAAATCATCGTAAAGGACAGAAAAAATTCTAAGAAAAAAACACTGGATATTTTTCTGACCGATGAGGCCACAATGTTCAACTTGGCAGAAAAATTTGCCAAGACACAGAACATTTCATTAACCGGCGTCGGAGAGATTGGTACGGTAATCTTAAAGCCCAAAACGGAAAAAGAAAACGTCGAGGTTTTGCGCGAAGAAGAAATTCATGACCAGTTTGGCTGGGAAAACAAACCCGGAAAACAGGCTCATAAAGCAAAAAAGTCTTCCAATGCCGATAAAAACGAGCTTCCTGCCGGAGTACCAATTTTGTGCTGGAAGTTTTATGGCCGGCAGCGCGAAACAAAAGTTGCCGTCATTTTCACTTTTAACAGCAACAAAAATCGTGCCGTTATTCCGCTGGAAAATATGCTGAACAACACAACAGCAAAAAAGTCAGTTGAAATTAACGGAGTAAAGTACAAAATTGAGCACGATGCCAAAAACAAAAAGGTGTTAGTGCTTGTGTAGGCAAAAGCCTTTAAACGCCCGGTATATGCCGGGCGTTTTTGCTGTGAAAAACAAGTTGACAGGGGGATAAATTTATGATAAATCGCTGATGATTTCAAATTATTAGGCTTATTATCATAATGTTTTCAGACGAAATACAACTTCGAAATCATGATACATATACTGGAAATAAGACAGACTGTGAAGTTAGTCTTATTTATAAACAAGAAAAACATAGCGATAGTTTTTTAGATTCATGATTCGGTCTGTTGTGAAACCCGCCGAATTTCTGCTCGTTTTTTTGCAGAAATTTTTATACTCTGTATTGAATCTGCAGAATAACGAAAGGCTTGTCTCGGCAAAATAGGGCTGAGATTGTCTGAAATGCCGGTGCCCAAACATCAGTTTGGGCGTTTTTTTGAACTTGACAAAACAAGAGAAAAAGATTAAAGATTAATTGTTTTGTTAAGGATATGAAGATTATTGTTTATAATATATTGAAGAGGGGGAATAAAGTTCACCGGGAGGTTCGCTTTATTCTTTTTATAGTTCCTGTAATACAGTTTTGCATGTCATGAATAAAAGAAAAAATTTCTTTTAGCCAGAGAAATATTTCTGTTGCGAAACAGCAGTATTTCGAAACGCTCAGACACTTGTTTGGGCGTTTTTAACAGAAAAATACAGCAAATAGACCGGCTGTTCGGTTTATGAATTATTTTCCATATAATTTAATTGTGTTTGTAAATTTGCCAAAACAGTCTGCAGACTGTTTAAAATTAAGGTTTTTATTTTGAACACGACAAACTGTGAAGTTTGTCGTGTTTTTTTACGTTTTAAGATATAAAAAATCCGCCGGATTCCAGCGGATTTTGTTGTTTACACGGCTTTTGCCAACTCGTTTTTAACAGCCTCTATCGCCTCGGCAATTTTAGCCCCGTCCGGGCCGCCGGCCTGTGCCATATCCGGACGTCCGCCGCCGCCTTGTCCTCCGACCACGCCGGAAGCAATTTTGACCAGATCGATTGCCGAGAATTTGTTAGTCAGGTCTTTGGTAACACCAACAACAATGCTGGCTTTGTCATCTTTGTTGGTAGCCAGAACAACCACACCGGAACCAATGGTATTGTTGATTTCGTCAATAAAGGCCTTCAATTCTTTCGGATGAATATTCGGCACGGCGCGCCCGACAAACTTGATGCCGTTGACAACTTCAACTTTATCCTGATTATCGGCAGCTTTGTGGCTGACAAAAGATTTTTTGAGTTCAAATATCTGCTGTTCAAGTTTTTTCTTCTCGTCAAGCAGCTGCTGAACCCGCATTTCAATATCGTTAAAGCTGGCTTTCAAAGCATGACCGACGCGGTGCAGCTTGTCCTCAATATCCTGCACAAATTTTTCGGCGCCGTGACCGGTTACACATTCCAGACGACGAATACCGGCCGCAACCGCACCTTCGGAAACAATGTTAAAGTAGCCGATATCGCCGGTATGTTTAACATGCGTACCGCCGCAAAGCTCCATAGAGAAGGGGGCGTTAACGTCCTCGCCCATGCAAACAACACGGACTTCATCGCCGTATTTTTCACCGAATAATGCCATTGCACCGCAGGCAATCGCATCTTCCTGACTCATCAGCTTGGTATTAACCGGAGCATTTTCTCTGATAAGACGGTTGACCTCGTCCTCAATCTCGCGCAATTCGTCTTCGCTAATCTGCTTCGGATAAGAAATATCAAAACGCATACGGTCTGCTGCAACCAGAGAACCTTTCTGCGTAACGGTCGAACCGAATTTTTCCTGCAAAACATGATGCAGAATATGCGTAACGGAGTGGTTAGCCGCAATAGCCTTCCGGTTTTGTTCGTCGACCTCAAAGCTGAGCATATCGCCGGTTTTAACGGTGCCTTTAATAAGTTTGCAGCTATGAACAAACATTCCGTCCAGTTTCTTTTTGACGTCAGAAACTTCAATTTCAACATCTTTGCCGAAAATTTTGCCTTTGTCGCCGACCTGTCCGCCCGATTCGCCGTAAAACGGCGTCTGATTTGCCATCAGATAAAAATCGCCGCTGCTGACGGAAGAAACTTCCTGTCCGTTTTGAACCAGTCCGGTAACCTGGCATTCGGAAGACAAGGTCGTGTAGCCCAGAAATTCGGTCTGACCAAGCTTGTCTTTCATCTCAAACCAGATTTTCTCTGTGCCGGCATCGCCTGAACCGGCCCAGTTCTTGCGGGCTTCTTCTTTTTGACGGGCCATCGCGGCATCAAAACCGGCCGTATCAACGGCAATTTTTTTATTCTTGAGAGCATCCTGGGTCAAATCAAGCGGAAAACCGTAGGTATCATAAAGTTTGAATGCCGTCTCGCCGTCCAAGGTATCGCCTTCTTTAAGGTTTTCAGTCGCATCATCAAGCAGGCGCAGTCCTTTGTCCAGGGTTTTTCTAAAACGGTTTTCTTCCAGTTTCAGCGTTTCAGTGATTAACGCACCGGCGCGGATAAGTTCGGGATAGGCTTCTCCCATTTCTTTTTGCAGAGCCGGAACCAGTTTGTACATCATCGTGTCTTTCACGCCGAGCAGGCTGACGTGGCGCATGGCACGACGCATAATCCGGCGCAAAACATAACCGCGGCCTTCGTTGGACGGCAGAACGCCGTCGGCAATCAGGAATGCGGCCGAACGCAAATGGTCGGCAATAACGTTAAACGAAGGAATATATTTGCCTTCCGGATCAACCGGTGAAAGGTCGGCAATCGCTTTAATCAGGTTTTTGAACAAATCGATGTCAAAATTGGAATGTACGCCTTGTAAAATAGCGGAAAAACGCTCCAATCCCATACCGGTATCAATGGACGGACGTTTTAACGGAATACGGGAGCCGTCCGGCAGGTCTTCAAACTGGTCAAACACCAGATTCCAGATTTCAATCCAGCGGTCGCCGTCTTCTTCCGGCGTACCGGGCAGACCGCCCCAAACTTCCGGTCCGTGGTCAAAAAAGATTTCGGAGCAGGGGCCGCAGGGACCGGTATCGCCCATCTGCCAGAAGTTGTCTTTTGTCGCAATGCGGATAATGCGGTCGTCAGGCAGTCCGGAAACTTTTTTCCAGATATTATAAGCCTCGTCGTCCGTATGATAAACCGTAACGGCCAGGCGGGATTTATCCATGTCAAATTCTTTGGTCAACAGTTCCCAAGCCCATAAAATGGCTTCTTCTTTAAAATAATCGCCGAAAGAAAAGTTGCCGAGCATTTCAAAAAAAGTATGATGGCGCACGTCATAACCGACGCTGTCCAGGTCATTATGCTTGCCGCCTGCGCGAACGGATTTTTGGGAAGAAGTCGCTCGTGTATAATCGCGGGTTTCATTACCGGCCAGAATATTTTTAAATTGCACCATGCCCGAGTTGGTAAACATCAGTGTCGGGTCGTTGTTCGGAACCAGAGAGCTGGAAGGCACAACCTTGTGCCCGTGATTTTCAAAAAAAGTCAAGAAAGTGTTTCTGATATCTTTTAATGTTGCAGTCATTTTTTCTTCCCAAAAAATATAAACTTTAATAACCTTGCCAATCTAAGGCAAAATTATATAATTGTCTAGCATTTTTTGGGAATTTATTGCTCAAAAACAACCATCCCGTTTGTCAGAATAAAGGAGAAGTTTAATATCGTGGCAAAAACGAGCCAGACAAAAAGCGGATACAAAAGATAAGCGGCCAGCGGACGAATGTTTTTAAAGACCGCCAGCATACGGAAAACAACATAATCCAGATAAAGAATGACCAGCAGCGCCAAAGCCGTATAGCCTTTGAAAAAGAACGTAAAACTCCAGATAATCTGCAAAAGAAGCTGAGTCAGAAAATAGCTGTTGGCCTCCGCCGCCTCGGGTTTATAAGAATACCGCAGGACAAGGTAAAAAGAAATAATCATCAGGGCATAAAGAACGCTCCATATCGGGGCAAACCAGCTATCCGGCGGCATAAAGGTCGGTTTCTGGCTGAGAATATACCAGCCGTTAACCCCTGTCATGGTAAAATAACTTGTAACATAAGCGCAAATTAATACAACAAGAGCGCTGTAGACAAATATCTTAAACTTTCTTATCATAATTTCCCCCTTTTGTATATGACATAATGCTGATAAAAGGGTTTTAAATGATTCATAAATTTTTTAGAACTATTGCATTATATATAAATAAAGTGTACAACAGGACAGTTTGTAAAGAAATTAAAGAGGCAAAAAGTGGCAATAAAAAGAAAAGACGGCATTATGATTTATGACAATGCCGATTTTGAAGGAATGCGCAAAGCCGGCAAACTTGCGGCCGAGTGCCTGGATTACATTACGCCGTATGTAAAAGTCGGCGTTTCAACCGGCGAGATTGACGACCTCGCGCGTGAATTTATTACGTCGCATGGTGCTATACCGGCTTGTTTGGGATATCATGGTTATCCCAAAACGCTGTGTACTTCCATCAACCATGTCATCTGCCACGGCATTCCGAGCTATGAGCGCAAACTGGCCGACGGAGATATCCTGAACATTGACGTTACGGTAATCTTGGACGGTTGGTACGGCGATACCAGCCGGATGTATTACGCCGGAAAACCCAAGCTGAAAGCCACCCGCTTATGCGAAGTAACGTATGAATGCCTGATGCGCGGCATTGACGTTGTAAAACCCGGTGCCCGTTTCGGCGATATCGGTGCGGTAATTGAGGAATATGCTCATAAATACGGCTATTCCGTTGTCGATATGTTTTGCGGACACGGTCTGGGAAAAGTGTTTCATGATGCCCCGAACGTTATGCACTGTGGTCGCAAAGGAACCGGCCCGGTAATGGAAGAGGGGATGTTCTTTACCATTGAACCGATGATTAATATCGGTAAAAAAGATGCAATTATATTAAAAGACGGCTGGACGTCGGTAACCCGGGACAAGTCTCTTTCCGCCCAGTTCGAGCATTCGCTCGGCGTAACCAAAGACGGATACGAGGTCTTTACCTATTCGCCGAAAGGGCTGGACAAGCCGCCTTATAAGGTTGACTGACGGCAAAAAGGACTGCAGATGACTAAAGACGCCGAACAAAAGCCGGATTATCTCGGACACCGCAAAAGAGTGAGAGACAAGTTTCTTGCCGGCGGCGGCAGGGATATGGCGGATTACGAATTTCTTGAACTGCTGTTGATGATGTCTATTCCGCGGCGCGATGTTAAGCCGATTGCCAAAAATTTAATCCGCAAATTCGGGAGTTTTGCCGATGTAATAAATGCCGAAACGGAAGATTTGCTTTCCTGCGAAGGAATAAAGGAAACTTCCGTAGCCCTGTTAAAAGCCGTTAAGGAAGGCGCCGTCCGGATGCAGTATCAAACCTTAAAAGCCTCTGACCGGCCGATAATCAATTCAATGGATATTATGATTGATTATTTCCGCAGTTCAATGGCTTATGAGGGCGTTGAACAGTTCCGCATTGTCTATCTGGACACCAAACTACGCCTGATTGGCGAAGAAATTCAGCAGCGCGGCACAATCAACAGCGTATCTCTGCACCCGCGGGAAGTCATTAAGTCGGCCATCAACCGCGGCGCCGGTGCCATTATTATGGTGCACAACCACCCGTCCGGCGATGTAACGCCGTCACACGCCGATATTGAAATTACCAATAAAATCGATGCAGCCTGTAAAGCTGTTAATATCCGGCTGATTGACCATTTAATCATCAGCCGGAACAGCATTTACAGTTTCAGCCAAAAAGGCACGGTTTTCTAGTAATAATAAGAATCTTTGCTGGGCAGAGGGATTCTGTCGCTGCGCCGTTCTTTCATATAACGTTTCAGAGCCTCATAATCGCACCGCCTCGGCGAAAGCAGGTTAAATATCGCTTTGGATAATCGATATCCGGACAAATTGCTGTCAATTTTCAGCTGCGTGATGTTATTCATCTTGTGGCGGATATATTTGTTCTGCTCCGGCGGCAAATGGAGCGAAGCAAGATAATTTTGATATTTGTTGCCGCCGTTTCGCTGCTTTCTTGACAATTCATAAATTTTCCCGGCCGTACGATTGGACAGAGCCTGATAAGCTTCTTCCATTTCAAAGTTTTTAATACTGTCAAAAAAGGCGTTAAATTCTTCTTTGTCAAACTTGGTTACCGAAGCGGAATTGGTCAACTCGTAAAACATAATGATATTTTTAAACCATTCATTTTTAAAAGCGCCAAGTTGATATCCGGCATCCATATTTTCCAGAATGTTAAAAGCCTTGCGCTCCGTCCACAAAATGGTATTAATCATATTGTGCGAAATACCGTATTTTTCCTGATCGATGGATTCAATCAGCTTGTTGTTGAAATATCCGAGATATTCGCCAAAGACCTGGTGAGCCAGAAACGGAAAGTCGTTATAGCGGTTTATTTCTTCAAAATAAGCGTTCATCTTCGGGTCAGAAGATTTTGGAGTTGTGAGTGTTTTTGGTGTTGTATTAACTGTCAGCCGGTGCAAAACTTCAAAAGCCTGTTCGGTTTTTCCGTTTGTCTGGACTCTGCGGAGATAGTTTTGCGGATCAATATATTTTTCTTTGTCAAAATTATATCCGCGGTCAGAATCGTTGATTTCATCAATGGCAAGTTCCAAACGCTCTTTTCGGTATTCCGGATTTTCTTCGTCGGGATGCTGCAAGGCGTTAAAATAAGCATCCATCCGTTTCAGAATACGGTGCGCATATTTCCCCTGGTTATGAACATAGGAACGCAGAGATGGAAAAACATCGTCAATATAGATGGCATCCATCCGGATTTTTTCAAAACGATCATCGTCGATTGAAGGAATTTGTTCGGCAATCCGGCACAAACGGGTAATATTGTAAGGGGTAAACTTGGTTGTTAGACATTTAAAGGAAAAACCGCTGCTGCCGTAATCCACAAAGTCAACTCCGAACATATTCCCAACCGAACAGAGATATTTGTTGCTGTTGTTTTGGATAGCCGGAATAACGTTGTCTTCACAGGCTTTTACAAAGCTTGGCATAATTTTGGTGGTGTTTTCGATATACTTGTCAAAATGCAGTGCAAACAGCATAAATTTGGCCGGGCCGAGTTTTGCAAGCGCCGTCTCCATGGCATCCAGCCGGCGCGCCTCGTCGGTTGCCGGTTTAAAATGCCGCTCGCAAAACATTTGGGTCTTTACCTGTCCCATAAAAGAAATGCACACGCCGTAGGGAACGGAATAGAACTTGTCAATGACTTCGCCCCGGGTAAAAGAAATGGTTTCGCGGCGCGGTCTGTCATAAAATACATTGATGTTTATATCTTCATCGGCAGCCATGTCCAAAACGCGCGGCAGGGTGTCGATGGTCTTGTCCAGCATAACCTTTTCCGGATCCTGGAGCAAAAAGTTGTCGCAGTAGGCGCTGAAAACCTGCCAGCAGAGTTCTTTGTCCTCATTTTTTTGTCCGTCAGGGAAAAGCACGGAAAAACGCTCAGCCGCTTTTAGCGTGGCATGCAGCTCTTTAAAGTCTTTCAAACAAAGCGGATACAGAATTTTGGCCGCTTTAGCCTTAAACCTGTCACCGATTTTCAGATTTTTTGCAATATTCTCAATAAGTTCAAATTTTTTCCGAACGATAGAAACGTCGGAAGAGGCAGCTTCCAGTCTGGATAAAACATCCTCCCGGAGCACCTGGCACAGTACTTCACTTTCCATTTATGTTATAACTCGAAAACTTGTAATAATTAAAATATGCCGGCATCCTAATCCATTATCTGCAAAAGTTCAAGTACTATTTGCAAAGAGTCTACAAATTTCTTGCAATCACCGGTAAAAGTCCTATGATTGGGCAGGGAGAGAAAATGCCGCTGCAGTTGGAAATAAATGACGAGTTCGCGCAGGCTGTCGATTTGATAGAAAACAGCCGGCAGAATCTTTTTATTACCGGAAAAGCCGGCACCGGCAAATCTACGCTGCTGGATTATTGCTATAACCATTCTCAAAAAAATCTGGTTTTGCTGGCGCCGACCGGCGTTGCGGCGTTAAATGTCAGAGGCCAGACCATCCACCGTTTTTTCGGCTTCCCGGTAAATATTTCGGTTCAGCAAATAGAAAACAAAGAGTTCAAACCCCGTGCGGTAAGGATTTTTAAGAATCTGGAAGCCGTGGTAATTGATGAGGTTTCAATGCTGAGGGCGGATTTGTTGGATTGCATTGATGCTTTTTTGCGTCTGTACGGCCCTGAAACCGGTCGGCCGTTCGGCGGCGTTCAAATGATTTTTGTCGGCGATTTATACCAGCTGCCGCCTGTCATCGGCAATCATGAACAGGAGTTTTTCGCCCTGAATTATGCCTCGCCTTATTTCTTCAGCGCAGCCGTATTCCGGCAAATTCCGCTGCAAGTCATAGAGTTAAAGAAAGTTTATCGCCAAAAGGATAAAGATTTTATCACTTTGCTGAACCATATCCGCAACAACCGCGTAACCGGAGAAGACATTGCTCAGTTAAACAGCCGGGTCGGCGCAGTGTTAAACGGCGGCGCCGAAGATTTCAAAATCAGTCTGACCACCACCAACCGCCTGGCCGATGAAATCAATGCCCAGTGCCTTGATGAGCTCGACGGGGCGGTTTATACGTCGGAAGCCGAGATAGAAGGAGATTTTGGCAAAGAAACTTATCCGACGGCCAAAGAGTTGGATTTCAAAATCGGCTCGCAGATTATGTTTTTGAACAATGATGCCAAAAACCGCTGGGTCAACGGCAGTGTCGGGCGGATTGTCGGTTTAAAGGAGCGCGACGGCCGCATCCGTTATGTCGAGGTCCGGCTGCAGGCCGGCCAGCGGTTGGTTGCCGTTTTTCCCTTTACCTGGGAAATGTTCAAATACAAACTGGAGGGGACGGAAATTATCTCCGAAAGCGTCGGCTCGTTTACGCAGTATCCGTTCAAACTGGCCTGGGCGGTTACGATTCACAAAAGCCAGGGCAAAACTTTTGACAATGTGGAGATTGATATCGGTACCGGCACGTTTGCCACCGGACAGCTCTATGTTGCGCTCAGCCGCTGCACATCTTTTGACGGCATCAGCCTCAAAAAGAAAATCCTGCCGCGTCATATTTTGATAGACGAGCGGATAAACGAATTTATGAGCAACTACAGCGATGATGTCGAATTGTCTGAACTTCTCAAAAGGCGCAAGTTGGACGAGGCGATAAAACAGCAGCGGGAGATGGAAATTATCTATCGCAAAACGGACGGCAAACGTTATCGCCGCCGGATTCTGCCGCAAAAGATATTTCAGGGGCGACTGCTTGCTTTTTGTCAGGAGCGTCAGGAACCGAGGACTTTTCTCATCGAGCGAATTTTGAATGTAAAAAATCCGGCGGAATAATGACGGAATAATAATTACGCCGCCAAAACAAACAGCAAATTTTACTTGCACTTAATCACACCATATAAATTTTTTCTTGCTTATTAAATTAAATGCGATAAGCTGTCTGCAAATGCGGGGAGACCCCGTATTTATGCCAAAAGGATAAAAGCCGTGACAAGCTTTGATTTTAACAGATACAAGAGTATCATATTTTTGCTGTAAGGCCGCGCAGGCAGATTCTCCGCCGTATTGCCTTACATTTTGTCATACCCCGAAAATGCCGGATGTATGGTTTCTTGTCCGCTTTTGTCTTTTGGAAAGGAAGACAATTTTTTATATTGGGGCAAGAATGAAATATTACATAGTCAGCGGCGGTTTTGATCCGATACATGAAGGCCATATTGCAATGATAAAAGCCAGCAGCGAAAGGAGCGACGGCGTAATTTTGCTGCTGAATTCCGACGAATGGCTTTGCCGCAAAAAGGGCAAAAATTTTATGAACTTCAAAACCCGGCGGACAATCTGCGAAAATTTAAAAGGCGTAATTGATGTTCTGGCCTTTGACGACAGCGACAATTCTGCCAGCGACGGCATCCGCCTTGCCAGAGAACAATTCCCCGACGCGGAGCTTGTGTTTGCCAACGGTGGCGACCGAACCAAAGAGAACATTCCGGAAGAGCCGGCCTGCAAAAAATATAATGTCAGCCTGGAGTTTGGCGTCGGCGGCGAAAACAAAGCCAATTCTTCATCCTGGATTCTGGCAAATTGGAAAAGAACAGCATAATCAATAAGGAATAATCATGACAAAAGTAGCTTTAATTACCGGTATCACCGGCCAGGACGGATCATATTTAACGGAATTATTATTAGGAAAAGGATATGAAGTCCATGGCCTCAAACGGCGCTCATCTTCATTCAACACATCGCGAATTGATCATTTGCAAGACAATAAAAAGCTTCATTTGCATGACGGAGATTTATCAGACAGCACCAATCTGATCCGCCTGGTAAAAGAAATCGAGCCGGATGAAATCTATAATCTCGCCGCGCAAAGCCATGTAAAAGTATCTTGGGATTGTCCGGAATACACGGCAGATACAGATGCTCTGGGCACGTTGCGCCTGCTGGAGGCAATCAGGATCAACGGACTGGAAAAGAAAACAAAATTTTATCAGGCGTCTACCTCCGAGTTATACGGTCTGATCCAAGAACCTGTGCAATCCGAGAAAACACCGTTTTACCCACGATCTCCGTATGCCGTTGCCAAGTTGTATGCTTATTGGATCTGCGTAAATTATCGCGAAAGTTTTGGCATTTTTGCTGCTAACGGCATTTTATTCAACCATGAGAGCCCACGCCGGGGAGAAACTTTTGTCACGCGTAAGATTACCTTGGCTGCGGCTCGTATTTCTTTGGGAATGCAGGACTGCTTATATTTGGGAAATTTGAATGCCAAACGCGACTGGGGACATGCCAAAGATTATGTCGAAGGCATGTGGCGGATTTTACAGCAGGACAAGCCGGAAGATTTTGTTTTGGCCACCGGTGTTACGACATCTATCCGCGATTTTTGCACTTTGGTTTTCAAAGAATTAGGAATGGAGATTGAATGGCTGGGCGAAGGCGTAAACGAAAAAGGTATTGATAAAAAGACAGGCAAAACCGTTATCGCCGTTAATCCTAAATATTTCCGCCCGGCAGAAGTCGAGCTGTTGCTTGGTGACAGCACTAAAGCCCGCGCCCAATTGGGCTGGAAACCGAAGTATGATTTAGCGTCTTTGGCAAAAGAAATGGTAGAAGAAGATTTGAAACTGAATCAAAAAGAAAGATTTTTGGCCAATAATGGATACAATATTCAAATAACAAAGGAGTGGTAAGATATGAAATATAATGTCTATCAACCAAGTCTAACGGGAAATGAAAAAAAATATGTAAATGAATGCTTAGAAAGTACATGGATTTCTTCTAAAGGGCGTTTTATAAAGGAGTTTGAGAAAAAATTTGCGAATTATATTGGTGTAAAACATGGAACAGCAGTCTGTAACGGGACCGTTGCGTTGCATTTAGCCGGGGCCGCACTTGGACTTGGAAACGGAGATGAAATAATTGTTCCGTCGTTTACATATATTGCCTCAGCAAATCCATTCCTTCAATTAGGTTGCAAAATAGTATTTTGTGATAGTCTTAAAGATACATGGCAAATGGATCCAAAGGATATTAAGGCAAAAATCACTTCAGCCACAAGAGCTATTGTTGTTGTTCATTTATATGGACATCCGTGTGATATGGATAAAATTCTCAAAATTGCACGTGATAATAATATTTTTGTTATAGAAGATTGTGCAGAGGCCATCGGTTCAGAATATAAGGGGAAAAAAGCTGGATCATTTGGGGATATTTCATGTTTTTCATTTTTTGGAAATAAAACGATTACTTGTGGTGAAGGCGGAATGGTTATGTGCAACAATGATGATTTGCATGAAAGAGTCGAACATATGAAAGGGCAAGGTGTTGTAAATTGGAAAGAATATTGGCATGATATAGCAGCATTTAATTATCGGATGACCAATATACAGGCGGCCATCGGATTAGCGCAATTGGAACAGATTGATAAATTTCTTAAGCAAAAACATCAAATTGCTCAATGGTATCAAGAAAAAATTTCTACGCTTCCATTGGAAATTCATAAAGAAAGTTCTGATGTTTATCATTCTTATTGGATGATATCTGTTTTGACGCAAGATAATCAAACAAGAAACGCATTGCGTGAATATTTAAAAAATAATGGCATAGAAACCCGTCCATTGTTTCCATGCATCCACCAAATGCCAATATATAATCGGCGTTTTTTATCTCTTTCTGTCGCTGAAAATATTTCGGCTCGCGGCTTGAACCTTCCGTCTTACCCAGGATTGGAAGAACAGGATATCGACCATATTTGCAGTCAAATTGCGAGGTTTTATGCAAAATAAGCAAATAAATTTTCTGGTGATTGTACGTGTCCTGGCAACAATAAGTGTTTTTTGTTCACACATTGTGTTTCTGTTTTGGGAAAAAAATAAAATCGTACAAGAATTGTTTTTAACACCGGCAGTCGCCTATAGCAGTGACTGGTATAATTTTCTATGCAATACCGTAACCGCCCTGAAATTAAATTTAGGGCCGTTTGGTGTGGCATTATTTTTTCTGATCAGTGGATTTTTATTCGTTTTTTCAGTGGAAAAAACAAAAGACATAAAAGAATTTCTTTCCAGAAAGGCAATACGTATCTATCCAATATACTGGGGGGGGGTATGTATTACCATGCTTTGGATGTATAATTTTCACGCAACCGATACCTTTATCTATTCTTTAAAAGATATTCTTGTGACAGCCACATTATTTCGGCCGTTTTTTTCCGGGATTCCCAGCGTAGACGGAATTAGCTGGTATCTGGAATGCCTGGTTGTCTTTTATATTGTCGTTTCAATATTCAACAAATATTTCCCATTGGAAAAATTTGAGAATATGGTGCTTTTATTGGTTTTAGGCTTAGTATTTAAGACTTATTGGATGTTTTTTTGTTTGTTTTACATACTGATTGGGGTTTGTTTTGCAAATTTGTATTTGGGAAAATATAGTCTTAAGCAATTTATTTCCGTTGTTGCATTAGGTTTTTATGCTTTTTATTATAAATACAAACGCTTGGATCCGGAGAAATTTAAGCTGGCCGTGATCAATTATGAATATGCCTTGATAGTTTTCGGGGGACTTTATGCTCTGAGAAACAAGAATGTTATAAAAAAAATAGCCGATACGAAATTCTTCAAATTTATCAACAAACTGTCTTATCCGATTTATGTAATCCATGGTGTTTGCGGCTATGTAATTATGGCAAATTTATATGCCGTAATTCCAAATTGGTTTGTCTGTGTCGGTGCAGCAACGGTCTGGACAATCGCGGCTTCATTGTTTCTGCACTATGTTATTGAACAACCGATACTCAAGAGATTAAAGGGAAAGCAATGAAAAATACCGTATGTATTATTGGCTGCGGAGGCCATGCCCGAAGTGTCGCTGATGTTATTTTACATAATAATCCGGATGCAAAATTGGTTTTTGTTGATGAAAATGCGCAACCCAATGAAAAATTATTTGATTTTGATGTCGTATCCGAGTGTCCGAAAGCCGAAATATATTTTGTTGCTGTCGGAGATAATGCAAAAAGAAAAGCATTAAGCCAAAACCTCAAACTTTGTTCCGTTGTAGCAACAACTGCGCATATTGGCATAGGCGCAATATTGCAAGACGGCTGTTTTATTGCGCATTGCGCGCATATCGGACCGCAAAGCCAAATAGGCACAGGTACTATAATAAATACACATGCCGTGATTGAGCATGAAGTTTCTGTTGGCAAATTCTGCCATATTGCGCCTAATGCAACAATTTGCGGCAGAACAACAGTTGGAGATAATGTCTTTGTTGGAGTAGGGGCTTCAATAAAAGATTCTGTGCATATTTGCTCAAATGTAATAATTGGCGCCGGTGCTGTCGTAATAAAAGATATCACAAAAGCCGGAACTTATGTAGGAAATCCTGTTAGAAAGATAAGATAAAATGAAAATAGCTATTGTAAATCAAATTGCATCAACTGGCGGTTGGAGATATGTCGCCAAACTTTCAAATGCTTTAAAACAACTTCGTTCTGATATAGAAATTACTGTATTTTTTAAGGAAATCGAAGGGGCTGAAGATATTTTTAACAAAATGAAAAGCTATGATATTGCCGTTTGTCCAATGCCTAATAAATTAGAAGTCAAAAAGTTTGTTGAAAAAAAGAAATTTAAAAATGAAAAAATTAATAAATTCTCAAATAAAATAAGAAGAATTATATATAATTTAAAAAATTTTTTCCGAAAGAAAGAGGATAAATCTTTTGAAAGTTTTCTAGAAGATAAAGATGTTATTCTTTATGCATGGCCATATCGGATCAAAGCTCCCAAAGTAAGTAAAACAATATTTTTTATTCCGCATGACTTTATTTATACACATAGTTGGGGAATGGAAGGAATAGGATTTTATAATAAAAACTATTGGAAAACGACTTTGGAAGAACATGAAACTTTCGTGCAAAAAGGAGCTGTTCCGATTGTTTCTTCCGATTATATTAAAGATGAGTTTAACCATACATTTCCTAATAGTAAGGAAAAACCTCATGTCGTTTACTTGTCAACATTAAACGATTTTCCAAGTTTACCGCCCAACCAGGCCAAAGATTTTTTTGAACGGGAACATATTAAAGACGAATATGTTCTGTTTGCCAGTAACGTTGGACCTCATAAAAACTTTATCAATGTTTTAGGTGCTTGGTATTATGTGAAGCAAAAATATCCAAATCTAAAACTAATACTTTCAGGGTACGGGAATAATGATATTTTGGGAAAAGTTAATACCCCATACTATATGGATCATACAAACAATCAAGAAGATTATGATATCAAATCAACAGGGCTCCTATCAGGAGAAGAGTTTTCTACATTGATGCAAAACGCCAAAATGGTTATAAATGCATCGCTATGCGAGGCCGGAAATGGTTCTGGACTTGATGCCTGGGATATGGGAGTGCCTGTAGTAATGAGCAATATTCCTGCATTCCAAAATCAAATAGATAAATTAGGAGTCAAAGCAGAATTATTTGATCCTAAAAATTCTCATGATATTGCACGCGCTATAATAAAACTGCTTGATAATCCCGAATTGGCAAAAGAAAATGTCCGTGTTTCTAAAGAGGCATTACAAAATTATACTTGGAAAAATGTAGCAGAACAATATTTAGAGATTTTTGAAGAAAGACAAAAATAATATGCCTAGAATTTTATATTTAATAAATCATGTGACGTTATTGGAAAGTGAGTGTGTCTTACTTGAAAATTTAGGATTTGAATTATTCTTGTCTAAAGAACATAAGGATATTCATTTCTCTTCAATGACTTATAAGTTTGACAAAACATTAACTATATCAAAAGAAGATTTAGCTAAGTTGAATAGAACAAATTTTTATACAGATGAGATAACACCAGAATTATCTAAGATTATCAATAAAAATTTTGATATGATTATCGTTCCCAACCTGTATCCTTTAGCATTTAAAATGGCAGAGATTGATCAAAATTTATTTATGATAAGAGCCTTTGGTTATGAAGGCGATAAAACTTATGAAAGTATGACAATACAAAGCCCTGAGTTCTCAGGTATAAGGAAACTGTTTAAACCAAAAATTTTACGTTATTACAATAAAATGACAAAATGCCTTTATCAAATGGGAAAACGTTTTTACTTAGGTGTTAGTTATGAAAAAATAATAGATAATGAAACACCTTTTTTCAAAAAACATTCTGTTTATCTGCCAATTGGTATTCCTCAGGCAATATGGCAAAAACAGAATATGTGGAATGGTAAAGAAAAAAGAGTTGCTTTCGTTTGTTCATTAATTGACAATCCATACTATGAAAAAGTATACAAAACATTCAAACAAAATTTCTCAGATATATCACATATAATTTTAGGAAAACAAAGTGGAAAATATAAAGATAAGCAGGTAACAGGTTATCTTCCACGTGAAGAATATGACAAATATTTGATCGACAACGCAGTTCTTTTTTATCATTCACAAGAGAAACGGCATCTCCATTATCACCCGCTGGAAGCAATTATAATGGGTGTTCCAGTAATTTACATGGATGGTGGCGAGTTGGAGGATTTAGGCGGAACAGAACAGCCTGGACTATGTCATAGTTTTGAAGAAGCGAGAGAAAAAATAAAAAGAATTTTATCTGATGATTATGAGTTTATCCAAGAAATAAAAACTCGCCAAACACAAATACTTCATAATTTTAAAGATGATTATGTAAAACAAATACTGAAACAGAATTTTTTACCGTTATTTAAAAATAAAATAGGAGATTAAAATGAAAAACAATATAATTAATTTAGCTTTTATCACAGATGCCAAATATGCACCAATTACTTTGGTCGCTATTTACAGTGCTATAGAGAATAAAGCTCCTTCATCAAAATATCAGATTAATATTTTATGTGTAGATGTTCCAGAAAAACAGCTCAATGATTTAAAAAAATTAGAAACAAAGAACGTAAATATAAATATTATCAAAAAATCTGAAAAATATAATCGTGTTAACAACAACTATTATGTTACTCCAACGGCATTGTTTAAATTTGATTTGCCGGAAATTTTGAACAAATTGAGTAAAGTTTTATATTTGGATAGTGATGTCATAGTTCAAGAAGATTTAAGTTCCCTATATAACACAGATCTGACAGGATATTGTGCGGGAGTCGTTTTTCATAATTATTGGAAGGATAATGAACGTCTGGGATTAACTAATTATTTCAATTCAGGTGTATTATTATTGAATCTATCAAAGTTAAGAAAAGAAAATTATTATGAAAAATTAATAAATGAAAAATTTCAGAATAAAAGTTTAAAATATATGGATAATGACGTTTTTAATGTTGTTTTTGCAGAAAATGTTGTTTCTTTACCCCAAAAATACAATTATTTAAATATTTATAATTTTTACACTTGTGATACCCCCCCCCATGAAAGTACATCTAATATTTGTGTATTGCATTATGCTTCATACCCCAAACCATGGGAATTTAGGGATGGGAAAAATGCAAAAATCTGGCATCATTATTTAAAAAAATTAAGATCTACAAAAAAATATAAATATACTATGAAAAAGATTAAAGAATTTACAAAACCCAAAACTCAAACACCTATCTTTAAAAAATTATTACATTGTTTATTTTACAAAAATAATAACAACAAAAAGAAATTCCGTCTGTTTGGCATACCATTATTTTCTTTAAAAAGAAAAACAGGGAAAAAAGTAATTAAAATCTTAGGAATAAAATTTGCCCTAAAAGGAAAAGGCGATAAAATGGGGGGGTAAATCAATAGTTGTGTAGTACTGGTATACAAATTTCTCCATCCGAATATCGCTATCTACAAGAATTTGTAAAATTTTCTAAACGTAACAAAGTAAAATTAGATATTTTACTAAAAAATTTAGATACTATGGTAGCAGAAAAATTTCAAACGATAGTTAATCGTTTAAAATTAATTGCCAACCAGTCAATCAAGAACAAAAATGATTTATTTTCTTCTGATGAGATTTTAGAATTTACAAATGCAAATAATACATTAAAAAATGGAATAAGAGAAAGAAAAGATGGAAATTTTGAATTTAATAATATGATTTTACCAATAAATCACTTTGAAAATAGCGTTTTTATTTCAGAGCATAATCTTTCTCATTTAAAAACCTTAAATGAAATTGGTAATAAAGCTATTATTGATGTTGGAGGTTTTATTGGAGATTCTATACTTATTTTCAGAAAATATTTAAAAAATCAAATCTACAGCTTCGAACCAGTGATGGAAAACATCCATCTTATAAAAAAAACTATACAATTAAACGATATAAAAGACACTGTCATCGAAAATATGGCTTTAGGTGATAAAAATGAAAATATAAAAATTTCAATTTGTGGCTCAGGTTCTAGTTTTAAACACAATTTTACAGGAATTGAAGAAGAGGTAACAGTAACAACATTAGATGATTATGTAGAACGGAATAATATAAAAGTTGGTTTGATAAAAGTCGACATTGAAGGATTTGAACAAAATTTTCTGAAGGGGGCAATCCAAACGATAAAAAAACAAAAACCTATTTTATTAATCAGCATTTATCATAACTATTCCGATTTCTATGATATAAAACCCTTTATAGAAAATTTAAATTTAGGATACAAGTTCGATATTCATAAACCAGTAGATGGGCAAATATTATCTGAAACATTGCTTATTTGCGAGGTATATTAACCCTTTGTGGACTAATACGACAGGCAATCTTGTCAAAGCGCAAATTGCCTGTTATGATGCGCGCATAATAAAGTAGAAGGATCCTATGCTTGCAAAAATAAAAGAAAAATTTAACAATTTATATATTGTTAAAAACTATCGCAAAATGCTGCCTTATATCAAACCCTATTGGGTCAGGGCGCTTCTTGCCGTTTTAATCACAATCCCGATCGGCTCGATGGATGCTGTCATCGCGTGGTCGCTCAAACCTTACATGGATGTTGTTATGGTGGAAAAAAGCACCTCGGCAACATCTTATATTCCGCTGTTGATTATTCTGTTCAGCACCTTACAAAGCCTGTTGAACTATACCGCAACTTATATGAACACCTGGGTCGGCCGCAAAATCGCCAATGACGTGAAAATAGACTTGTTTGACAAGTTGATGACTTACGATGCCTCATATTTTGACAAGTCAAATTCCGGAGACATCCAGTTCCGGTTCAATCAGGATGTTGATTTGGCCTGCAACGGTTTGCTTTCAAATATGAAACTGTTCACAACCCGGGTTTTTTCGTCCGTTTCTCTGATTTGCGTCCTGTTTTACAATTCCTGGCAGCTCGCAATTGTCGCCGTTGTTGTTTTGTTGGGTGCGCTGTACCCGCTGACAACGGTTCGCCGCCGCATAAAATCCGTTATGGACAAGACCATTTTTTCCGGTTCGGCCGTAATGACGCATTATAATGAAACTTTCGCCGGCAACCGGATTATTACGTCTTATAATCTTTATGACTACCAGGGCAAACGCTTTCGCAGCACGCTGCATACCGTTTTCAAAATGGGCATAAAGATGATCCAGCGGACGGGAATGATGTCGCCGTTGATGCACCTGGTCATTTCCTTTGGTATTGCCGGCGTTATCTGGCTCGGCAGCTATCTGATTGTTCACCACGAAATCACGGCCGGAAACTTCGTATCTTTCATTACGGCGCTGATTATGCTGTACAATCCGATAAAATCCATCGGCAACAATTATAACAACGTGCAAATGGCGCTGATGGCCATGGAGCGTGTGTTTACGCTTCTGGAACAGCAGCCGGCCATTCATAACAAACCGGACGCCAAGGTTCTGAAAGAAGTAAAAAATGAAATCTTATATGACCATGTCTGTTTTGAATATGTAAAAGGCAAACCGGTTTTAAAAGATGTTACGCTGAAAGTCAGGGTAGGGGAGACAATCGCTTTCGTCGGCAATTCCGGCGGCGGAAAAACAACAATGGTTAACCTTCTGCCCCGGTTTTATGATGTTAAATCCGGCGCCGTCAAGATAGACGGAGTCGATGTCCGGGATTTGGAACTAAATTCCCTGCGGGATAAAATCGCTATTGTCTTTCAGGATAATTTCCTTTTTGCCGGCACAATCCGCGACAATATCCTGCTGGGAGATGAAAGCGCAAGTGAGGAACAAATCCGGCAAGCCGTTAAGAGCGCCTGCCTGGAAGAGTTTATCTCCGGACTGGAAAAAGGACTTGATACCGAAATCGGCGAGCGCGGCGTTTTGCTTTCCGGCGGTCAAAAACAGCGTATTGCCATTGCCCGTGCCTTTATCAAAAATGCCCCGATTGTCATTTTGGATGAGGCCACATCGGCATTGGACAATAAGTCAGAGGCTGTTGTGCAAGAGGCTATTGATAACCTGATGAAAGACCGGACCGTGTTTATTATTGCACATCGCCTGTCTACCGTCCGGAATGCGGATAAAATCGTTGTTGTAAATTATGGCGAAATTGCCGAAATCGGCAGCCATGACGAACTGATGCAAAAAGAAGACAGCATTTATGCATCGCTTTACCGCACGCAGCTGCGATAAAAAAAAGCCTCTGAAAAGAGGCTTTTTTTTTATTTATGGCAAATTATTAATCAATCATCTGAGAAGCAAAGGTAGAAAGCAGCCCGCTTAATTCCTGATTATGTTTTTTGCTAATGGTTACCAAACACAAAGACTGATGAAAAGCCTTACTTTCACCGGTTTCATAATGCCCGGCAACCCCTAACAATGAACAGAAACGGTTGCGATATGCGATCCAAGAATCATACATATCCTTAAGATTACCCTTGAACATTCCGTTGCCTTTATTCCATTCTGCAGCCAGTTTGTTTGCCGCCAGTTGCTCATATTTGTCTTTGATTTCGACACCCAGACGTTTTGCCTCATCTAGCCAGCAACGGCTGTATGCATCATCGGATTTATCCGAGTTGTTAATACAGTCATCAACAACATCAGCCCGGACGGTCGTAGAAACAGCCATCATAACAGCCAGACAACAAACTCCCAATTTTTTATTCATATTCGTAATCCCAAGAAAATAAGCTGAAGTCTATCCTTCAAAAACAATATATTTTAAAATGGTTTAAGTTGGGTTAATAAAAAATTGTTTATTAAATATGACATTTTTATTAAATATGGACAAATAAACAAAAAACATATTGCAAAACCATTAAATTTATGATACATATATATAGTAAATTAAAAATTATCTATATTATTAACCCCAAAAAAACAAAAAATTATGAACAAAGAATTTGTAAAGAGAGTGGCTGAATTATCAGGAAAGACCCAAAATGAAATTAAGGCAATGTCCCATAATGATATTGTATACCAGATTATTCTTCCCAAAATTCTGCATGAAGGCGGGCAAGATATTCGTGGTTGGCGCATTAGCGAAGATTATATGATGCTGATGGCCGATTTCGGTGAATACTTCTGGGTACAAGATTGGGTCAGCGGAGAAATTCTGTTGGAAATAGCAATGCAGCGCATATCAAAAGGTGCTGTCTTGCACGAACCAATAAAATTTGATCTTTTGCCGGAAAAATATTACAAATATTCTGCAGCATGGGATCAACCGGGACTGATGACCGATGGTTGCTGGCAATTTTTAACCAAACAGGCCAAAACCTGCCTGCAGTCAAAAAATTTGAAAGGACATATGTCCAAGATCATCTGCGGATTGGCCGAACATCTTGATAAAGACGGCGAAACGAAAAACGGCTATATGCTGTCTTCGTCCTGTCTGAAGTCAGTAAAAGCTCAAGATATCTTTAACTGGGCCTGGCAAATGATTTATTGGAATAACGAAATTGATTCCAATGAATTGTACAGCTACTTCGCCACGCCGAAAAGATGGCAGCTCTATCCGGTGTTGTTCAAAGAACGCTGGAACAAAATTGATAAAAAAGACTTTTATCAAAGAATTGGTGTAGAAGGCTTTTTCAACAAATTGAAAGCCAGAAAAACAATTCTTACAGCCACTGTCTGAGTTCTGAAATTTTTGAAGAGGTGAGGGAAATCCCTTGCCTCTTTTTTTATTGTCATCCTCGGGCACTTTATTTTTTTTAGTCATCCCCGGACTTGACCCGGCAATGACAAAAGAAAAGAAAGTTGGCAATGACGGTGCTTAAAAACAGTTCCCCCCTCTTTGCTAATAGGGGATGGGGGAATTGCTAAGTAAAAACAACCGCTGCTCCGGTTGTTTTTATCTGCAAAATCTTAGAAAACCTTAGAGAGTGAAGGACGCGTGAGCGGCCTGAACGAACTTAGGTTCCTAAGTAAAATCGTCTTGGCGCGCTTTTGAGAATTAAATATTTCATTGTGCAGATACAACAAAACCCCGCTAAACAACGGGGTTTTATATGGCGCGTATCTAGAATTGCTAAGTGAAAACAACCGCTGCTCCGGTTGTTTTCATCTGCAAAATCTTAGAAAACCTTAGAGAGTGAAGGACGCGTGAGCGGCCTGAACGAACTTAGGTTCCTAAGTAAAA
>CALXUP010000006.1 GCA_944391715.1 uncultured Alphaproteobacteria bacterium | reverse complement strand
TGGCTGGGGTGGCTGGATTCGAACCAACGAATGTCGGCACCAAAAGCCGATGCCTTACCACTTGGCGACACCCCAATAACGATTGCTGAACCAATGCACAGCCAGCAACCCCGATAACACTAAATAATGCGGGCAAGCGTTATTCAGAATATATCTTGCCATATACATACGTTAAAATTTTTCCGAATGCAAGTCTTTTTTAACAAAAATAATATTTTTTATTTCTTTTTTTGCGCCGATAATATCTTCTTTTTCTCTTCCCGCGCTTTCAAAACTTCCAAATCCCGCTCTTTGGCAAGCTTATCCAAAACGGTTTTAATAACCTTGTCCAAATCTTTTCCTTCACGATAATCTGCCGGCAAGGCAAAATTAACTCTGCCGTCGCGCAAAAGGGCAATGGCTTTTTTCTTGGCCTTGCTTTTGGGCGGATAAACGGCAATGGCAATTCCGTTGCGTTCTTTTGTCAGTTTCATCGATGGAATATCAGTCATCCCGTCGCCAAAATAAATCATCCGGCGAAACGGAATAGGGCGCTCTTCATCCGGCATATATTCATTAACGGCCTTATCTTCGAGTTTGCCCAGGCCTTTATTGATTTTTGAAAGATACTGCGTTTTGGTGGAATAATTCACGACGCGCGCCGGCCAAACCGGATGTCCGTCCTCGTCAAAGGCAAAAGAGCAACCGAAAATATCTTTGAAATATTTTCTGATTTTCGCTCCGGCAATAATCTCTTCATAACCGGCGGAAATAATATAATGTTCGACTTCCAAATCCAGCTGTCTGCCATATTCGTTAATGCGCTCAAACCATTCTTCCACACCTTCAAAATATTCAATGTTTTTTCCGGTCTGGCAGAAATTTTCTTTTGTCAGGTCAATACCTTTTTCACGCGCCGTTTTAACAAAGTAATACATCGAGCCGGTAATTTGGTCGGCACAGTTATCAATGGACCATTGATTTGCCCGCCGCCAAAAAGTCTGAGGTTTCATGCCAAACTCGGGGATCAGGGCATAATTCTGCATATCGGTGGTGCTCAGCGTGCCGTCAAAGTCATAAATCAGCGCTACTTTCGTTTTTGCCATAATTTTTGCTTATCTCCACTTGCTTTAAATATAAAAACATTATAAAAATAATAAGTTAAAAATTAATTATAAGTTAAAAGGAAAGTAAAAATGGTAGCAAAAACGATGGACCAGCTGGTTTCTCTTTGTAAACGTCGCGGATTTATTTTTCAGAATGCCGATATTTACGGCGGCTTGCAAGGTGTATACGATTACGGTCCTTTGGGCGTGGAGTTAAAGAACAATCTTAAAGCCGCCTGGTGGCGTTCGATGGTTTATGAACGGGACGATGTCGAAGGGCTTGATGCCGCCATTCTTACCAACCGCAAAGTTTTGCACTATTCCGGGCATGAAGACACATTTTCCGACCCGATGACCGATTGCCGCAAATGCAAAGGCCGTTTTCGCGCCGATCATATCAAAGACGGCAAGTGCCCCAACTGCGGATCGACGGATTTAACCGAACCCCGGCCGTTTAATTTGATGTTCAAGACGACTGTCGGACCGATAGAAAGCCCGGATAATATTGCCTATCTGCGTCCGGAAACGGCCCAGGCGATTTTTACCCAGTTTAAGAATGTTGTAGATTCGACCTCTCGCAAACTGCCGTTCGGTATAGCCCAAATCGGCAAAGCCTTCCGCAATGAGATTACGCCGCGCAACTTCATTTTCCGTGTTCGCGAGTTTGAGCAGGCCGAGCTTGAGTTTTTCGTAATGCCGGGCGAAGATGAAAAATGGCACGAAATCTGGAAAGAAGCCCGGATAAAATGGTGGGAAGAGCAGGGTCTGAAACGTGAACATTTAAACATTTATACCACTCCGAAAGACGATCTGGCACATTATGCCAAGGCTTGCTATGATATTGAATATCAGTTCCCGCACGGAATGGAAGAATTGGAAGGCATCGCCAACCGCCGGGATTATGACCTGGGCAACCATACCAAAGGACAGGAAGAATTCAAACTGGAGGCTCACGTTCACGAAAATAAAGAGTCCACAACCAAACTCTGCATTCGTGATGATGACAGCAATTCCTGGGTCATTCCGTTTGTAATCGAACCGTCTATGGGGGTTGAACGCGGCGTTTTGGCTTTGTTGACCGAGGCTTATGAGGAAGAAGATTTGGGTGAAGGAAATTCTCGTATCGTCTTAAAACTCAAAAAGCATCTGGCGCCGATAAAGATTGCCGTTATTCCGCTGAAAAAGAATAATGAACAGATTATGGCCAAATGCCATGAAATCAAACAGAATTTAATGAAACTCGGAATTGGCCGCGTTGCGCTGGAAAATACCGGAAACATCGGTAAGGCTTACCGCCGCCATGACGAAGTCGGAACTCCGTTGTGTATTACGGTAGATTTTGAGACCATTGAACAGCAGCCGGAAAGTGTAACCGTCCGTGACCGCGATACAATGGAACAACATCGCGTAAACATTGCCGACTTGCCAAACTATCTGAGAGATTATTTTGCAAGATAAAATAAAAGAAGCTCCAACATTTGTTGGAGCTTCTTTTTAATAGGTGCTTAGTCTTTAGCACACCATTTATAACTCGTGTCCCATGCACAGGATTGGTCGCTGGAGTATCCTGGAGGGCAAGATTTCAAAAAGCCTCGGCTACTGCACATTTCTGATCCTGTAAGACAATCGCTGCCATCGCTATAATATCCGGAATTGCAAACACAGCTTCCGTTAACACAACGAGCGCGTGAACCGCATGAAACCCCGGCGCAGGGATCGGATTTACAAGCAGTACATTTTCCGCATGAGTTCGTGTTGGCACATCCATACGGGCAAGACAAAGACGTTACATCACAATCCGGGTTAGATTTGCAAGAAACGCATTTTCCACAGGAGTTTGTAGAAGCACATCCATACGAACAAGACAAAGATGTAACGTTACAATCCGGATTAATTTCACCGCCGCCGGTGTCCTCATCCTCCTCATCATCTTTGGGCGGAGCAGATTTGCAAGAAGAACATTTTCCGCAGGAATCATAAGACGCACAGCCGTAGGAGCAAGATATACCGGAGTAATCGCAAGGATCTTCTTCCGGTTCGGGGTCAGGGCAAGTAGAACAACAGGTTCTGGTACCGCCGCAGCCGTCAGAGCAGGAATAAGTTCCGCAGGAACATCCTGTTTCGCTGGAATAAGGATAACAGCAGGCTTCATAAGGATAATAACAGGTTTTTGTTCCACAGCCGTTTCTGGTTGAGCCGCCGCAGCCGCCCGGGTCGGAGGTTGACGTGCCGGACGGGCAGTCCATATCGCAGGTATAATAACAGGTATATTCGCATCCGTCAGTACCGTTGGTACCGTAAGAAGAATAAGAGGTAGAGGTATAACTCGGACATCCGGAAGGTGTGCAACAGGTACCGTAAGAAGAATCATAAGCGCAACGTCCGGAATTTTGATAAAGTTTCTTATTGGAAGGGCAGGTTTTTGTATATCCAAGCTCTTTACAAGCCCGGTCATTATCTGTTTTGCATTGTTTATAATAAGGTTTTCCGTTCGGGCATTGTTCGTCGACATATTGAGGAATAGAACAAGAAGTCGTATTATATCCGTTGTCTTTGCACCATTGTTCGGCATCGCATTTAAGGTAATGGTCATCGCGGGAACAAGTGCCGATTTTGGCTAAGAAAAGAGACAATAAAAAACCCCGCTGAAAATAGCGGGGCAGGTTAAAACAAAGTGTTATCTTTGGGATAGTTTGGTCAGAGTATCTTTTTCCTCATTTTCTGCAAACATCTTGGTATAAGTCTGCTTCAAATCAGCAACAACTTTTTTGAACTTTTTAAGATTATTTCCTTTCAGATTCTCTCCGGTTGCGGCTTTAATGGTAAGCGGATTAACCCGGCGCCCCTTGTAAATGACTTCATAATGCAAGTGCGGGCCGGTTGATCTTCCCGTGCTGCCGACATAACCGATGAGCTGTCCTTGTTTAACGCGCACGCCCGGTTTAATCCCTTTGGCAAATTTGTTCATATGTCCGTAAGCGGTAGAATATTCGGAATTATGCTTGATTTTGATATAATTCCCGTAACCGCCGTTATATTTTGCCGCAATAACAACGCCGTCTCCGCCGGCATAAATCAAAGAATTTTTCGGAGCAGCATAATCAACGCCCCAGTGGATGCGAATATCCTTATGAATCGGATGTCTGCGTTTGCCGAAAGGCGAAGAAATCCGCGCTTGCTGATAAGACATCGGCTTGCGATGTAAAAATTTCTTCATCGCCTGGCCTTTTTCATTATAATAGCTGACTGTACCGTTTGCGTCTTCAAAACGGTAAAGTTCAAGCTTATTGTTGCGCAGTTTGAGCGCAGCATAAAGAATATCGCCGGATTTAACGACTTTTCCCTCCGGAGTGATTTTGTTTTCAAAGACAATTTCAAAGCGGTCGCCTTTGCGGACTTCGCGGCGGAAATCGACCGAATAGGCAAAGATTTTAACAAAGTCGTTCACAACTGCTGCCGGAACGCCTTGGGCGCGCAGAGCTGTCGAAACCGTACCGTTAATAACACCGGAAGCACTGTTGATTTCATCCATCAGCTCGTCTTTGATTTCCAGGGCAACATATTGCGCTTTTTCATTTTTGGTTAAGATGTAGCGCAAACCGATTTTAGGCTCAATCGTAATGTTTTCAATGCTTAAAAGCTCATGTTTGTGAGAATTGACTTTTGTCGTAACGGCAATTTTCTGCCCAATTCTCAAATTTGATGGATTATAAACTTTTTTCAAAACTTGTGATAACTGATAAGATTCGTTGTAACCCAGGCCGAGGTCTCCGAGAATAGAAATAAAAGAGTCGCCTTTTTGCACAATAATTTCTTGCTCTACAATTTTTTCAACCGATTCACTAATAACTTTTTCAAACAAATTTCGAATATTGCTGACGCTGTTGTCGGAATAAACCGGAGAGGATTCTGAAATATCCTCAGTGATGTCGGCTGTCAGGGCAGCCTCTTCCGCCAGCTGCCGGCTGATGTCATTTCGCGAAACCGAGGCGCTGACATCATTATTGTTTGATAAAGAGACCACAAACGCAAAAATAATGGCAACAGCATAAGCAACAGTCATTATTTTGTGGTTTTTCTGGGTGTTAAGATCAAAGTTAAAATACTTTTTTAACAAATTCATCCGATTAATCTTTTCAGATACAATTAAACCAAAAACAAAAAAACTATATATTTCTTTGTCTGAAAACACAAACAAAAATATTTTGCCCGTGCATAAATGATATTGTAAAAGGAAGATGTGAAAAATTTTTTAATAAATTTAAAAAAAGTACTTGCATTTAAATTTTTTTCCCTATATAAGGAAGTCATCTTACGGGGGCGTAGTTCAGCTGGTTAGAATACATGCCTGTCACGCATGGGGTCGCGAGTTCGAGCCTCGTCGCTCCCGCCATTAAAACAAAAAGACCGCTTATTGCGGTCTTTTTGTTTTAAAGTCGAGAAAGTCAGGGCTCGAAGGAGCGACCCTGGTCGCGAGGCGAGGAAAAAAATTGCCCAAAGTAATGGGCAATTTTTAACGCAGCTTACGCGTATGTTAGCTTGTGAGCGAGAGGAACGAAGCGAAACAAGCGTTACATAGCGGTGACCGCAGCGAGTTGGCTTTGTCTGAAGGGCAAAGCTTACGAGCCAGAAGAGCCTCGTCGCTCCCGCCATTAAAACAAAAAGACCGCTTATTGCGGTCTTTTTGTTTTAAAGTCGAGAAAGTCAGGGCTCGAAGGAGCGACCCTGGTCGCGAGGCGAGGAAAAAAATTGCCCAAAGTAATGGGCAATTTTTAACGCAGCTTACGCGTATGTTAGCTTGTGAGCGAGAGGAACGAAGCGAAACAAGCGTTACATAGCGGTGACCGCAGCGAGTTGGCTTTGTCTGAAGGGCAAAGCTTACGAGCCAGAAGAGCCTCGTCGCTCCCGCCATTAAAACAAAAAAGACCGTTGATTAACATTTCCGTTTCATATATTATCCAAATAGGATAACAGTTTTTAAGACCTTTAGTAATAAACAAGGAAAATCAATGCATGATATCTGGAATCCGTGGCACGGCTGTGTTAAGAAAAGCGAGGGCTGCCAAAACTGCTATATGTATTTTTTAGACAGGCAGCGGGAGCAGGACGGCCGCCGGATTTATAAGGTAAAAAACAACTTTGATTATCCGCTGCAAAAAGACAAAAACGGCCGATACAAAATCAAAAGCGGCGAACAGATTCGCGTTTGCATGACGTCAGATTTCTTTTTGGCGGAGGCGGACGACTGGCGTCCTGAGGCTTGGAAGATAATGAAAAGCCGTCCGGATGTGGCTTTTTTTCTGCTGACCAAACGGCCGGAACGCGTGGCGGAATGCCTGCCGCCGGATTGGGGAGAAGGCTGGGAAAATATCTTCTTTAATGTGACCTGTGAGAATCAAAAAAGGGCGGATGAGCGGATTCCGCTGCTGTTCAGCCTGCCGTTCAGGCACAAAGGCATTATGGTTGCGCCTTTTATCGGGCCGGTAAGCATTAAAGATTATCTGCCGGCCGGCCAGATAGAACAGGTAATTGCCGGCGGTGAAAATTATGACGGTTCCCGCCCGCTCAAATATGAATGGGTGAAAACGCTGTATGACGAATGTGTTGCGGCGGACGTTACGTTCTGCTTTATTGAAACCGGTACCAATTTTGTTAAAGACGGCAAAACGTATCATATGCCGGATAAGGGGCTGCAAAGCCGGATGGCTCATAAGTCCGGGCTGCAGTATCAGGGCCGGCCGATTGACTTCAAATTACAGCCTGCCGCCCAGTCTTCCTTGTTTGATGATAATGAAATTTATCAAAAGTTTTTTCTTCCGCGCTGCGAAACCTGCGGAAGCCGGTTGATTTGCAACGGCTGCTCCGGCTGCGGGCAGTGCGGGCGCTGAATAAGGATAATATTTCTTTTGTCTTGTCTTTCGCCGGATTTATGGTTAAACTTTCCGGCAAAAGGAGATTCTGAAATGAGCGAAGAAAAAATTGAAAAAAGCCGCTGGAAAAGAGTTGTATTCTTTTGCCTGCGCAATATCGTGAATGTGGCATTTTTCCTTTTTGCCGCTTATTATGCACTGCTCGGCTGGGTTTTCCAGGTTTCTCCGACCGCCAATAAAATGATGTTCGCCGGGGTGATTTGCCTGTGGCTGATGTGGATTTTTGCCAAGGCAATCATTAAAGTCGTCCTGGCATTGTTCATCGTGGTCATGATTATTGTCGGCTGGTATCATATCAGCCATTATGATGAACTGCAATGCAAAAACAACGATGGCATCTGGAACGCCGAAACCCAGACTTGCGAAGAAAAATTGAGTCTCTGGGAGCGGATTCAAAAGCTTTGGCAGTCCAGAACCGAAGTAAAAATCGAAAAGAAAACGCAAAACTAGAAACTTGTTGTTAATTACTGCTTTAACAGCTTTACTTTTTCCCGTAAAAAGCTAAGGTTAATGATATTTTTTTTTGAAGAATATGAGGATATCATGAATTTCTTGGCTAAAAGATATTATTTTAAAATGACCTCCGCCGGATTTATTCTGATTGCGGCATTATGTTCGGTCGGTTACAATTATATTTTTCTGAGCAAGTTGTTTGCCGATACCGGAATATGCATTTCTTTGCTGACCGGCGTATTGTTGTTCCTTCTGTTTGTTTTGGCTTATTCTCTGCTTTTTGTAAAATACGCGGCAAAATATCTGGCCGGGTTTTTTATTATTGCCAATTCGGCGGCATTATATTTTATGCAGGCTTATAATATTGCCATTGACAAGATTATGATGCTCAATGTTTTTCAGACCGATGCCGGAGAAGTCGGCGGGCTGCTCGGCGGCGAAATGGCATTGTTTTTCATTGTGTTCTGCCTTTTTCCTCTTTTTTTGCTTTATAAAACCGAGATTGTTTATGCTCCGTTAAAGCGCGAGATTCTGACCCGCTTGAAAATGATGGGTGTCGCCGGCCTTTTGTCTGCCCTGATTCTCTTGCCTTTTAGCAACAGGCTTGATACTTTTGTGCAGGAGCACAAACGGCTGCTTTATCATCTGATGCCGAGCAATTATATTGATTCGACACTTTCTGCCATAAAAATTATGCACAAACACCATGATTTTAAAGTTTTGGATAAAAAAGCGGAAATAAACCGCTATTGGAAAGACAACGGCCGCAAGAACCTGTTCATTGTTGTTGTCGGAGAAAGCGCCCGAGCCGCCAATTTTTCTCTGACCGGTTATGAACGCGATACCAATAAAGAATTAAAACCCTTTGCCGCTGAAATGATGATTTTTCCTAAAGCCGATGCCTGCGGCACCTCAACGGCCGTTTCCGTCCCGTGCCTGTTCTCTCCGTACGGAAGAGAGGATTTTGTTCCCGGCTCGGCGTCTTATACCGAAAACGTGCTGGATGTGCTGGCCTATAACGGGTACCAGGTCTTATGGCGCGAAAACAATTCCAGCTGCAAAGGAAACTGCAATCGCATCCCGACGGAAATCTTCTGCCAAAGTGGAAAATGCCATGACAAGCCGATGCATGCCGATATAAAAGAAAAGGCTCGAACAATGGGCGACAGGGCGGTTATTGTTCTTCATCAGCACGGCAGCCACGGCCCGGATTATTTTAACCGCTATCCCGAAGAATTTGAGATTTATACGCCGATCTGCAACGATGAAGTCTTGCGGAACTGCACGCCTCTTCAGATTCGCAATACCTATGACAACAGCATAGCCTATACCAGCCATGTTATGGCTGATTTGCTCAAAAATTTGCAGCAGCTGGAAGACGAATATAACATCGCGGTCATTTACACTTCAGATCACGGGGAGTCGTTAGGGGAAGAAGATACATATCTGCATTCGGCAATATATGAGCATGCGCCGGAATATCAGAAGGAGGTTCCGTTCTGGGTTTGGATGCCGGATTCTGCGGTTAAAAATCTGAACTATGACCGCACCTGCCTGCGCCGCCGGAGCCAAAATCCTGTCTCGCACGATCATTTGTTCCATTCTCTTCTCGGGCTGGCAGGCGTAGAGATTCCGCACTACAATCCGAAACTGGATATTTTTGCCCCGTGCCGCCGCTAAAACAAAAAAGCTGGATTTTTCGGACGGATATATTTATATTATAAGAAAACAATCGGGAAAGGATTTTGCAATGCCTAAAAATGCCGGACAATTTGCGCTGATTGATAAAATCAAATCTTTGGTAAAAAATACCGGACGCTTCCTCGGAGCAGAAAACAAGAATAAAATAACCGAAAATATGGCGCGCAAGATACAGCAGGCCGCTTATGAAAAGAGCCTGGTAGAAATCAAAGACCGCTATACGCCGCCGTATCTGGCTTTGGCCAAGCAGTTGGAAGTCGACAACTGCCAGATTTTCTGCGCCGCGGTTTTCAATATGACCGAGATTGCCAGAAACAGCGCCAAATACCGACATGAAATTATGGAAATTTTTGAAAAAGTCAGTCAGGAAGAACGCTGCAGCCCGCAAATGCAAGAAACTCTGCAGCACGCCATAAAAGAAATTAAAAGGCTCAAATAGAAATGAATTAAAATAAAAAATCCGATTCCTTTTCAGAAATCGGATTTTTTGCTAGCCATAAAGTCGGGCTATTTAAGTTCGGCAGCTTTCATCGGCTTGCCTTTCAGATCGTATCTTTCAATTTTGCTGTTTTTGTTGATTTCTTCAAACGTCTCGGCAATAGCCTTTTGCGTCAGACGCGCTTTAATCTGCGGCTCAATTTTGCTGAGCGGCAGTGGCTTGGTATCGCGGATATCTTCAACCTTAATGATATGGTAGCCAAACTGGGTTTTAACCGGTTTTTTGGAGTATGTGCCTTTCTTCATGGCATCGGCGGCATCCCAGAATTCTTCAACCATAACGCCTTTGTTAAAGTAGCCGAGCTCGGCCTGTTTGTCCAAAGAATATTTGTCGGCCAGAGCGTTAAAATCTTCGCCTTTATTAAGCTTGGCAATAATGTTTTTAGCTGTGCTTTCGTCTTTAACCAGAATATGAGAAGCTTTGATTTCTTTTTCCGGTTTAAAATTATCTTTATAACCTTTGTAGAATTTTTCAACCGCTTTCGGCGTAACTTTCTTTTCTACCTTCTTTTCAAGATAAAGCTTGCGAGCCAGTTCTTCCTGAGCCAGCTTCAGCTGCTGTTTATAATCGGCGGAGGAGGTTATCTTGTCTTTTTCGGCAGCCTGGTAGAGGATTGCGCCGTTAACGTAAACTTCAACCGCTTTCGGATAAAACTCGTCAAACGGAACTTTCTTTTTCAGTTCGGGATTAGCATTATATGCCTCTCTAATTTCTGAAACCGTAATCTTCTGTCCGTTGACAACGGCAGCCACGCCGTTTTTCCCTTCGGCGGCGGCGTTGAGCGGATTCATCAGAAGAATGGAAACGGCTGCCAGAGCCAGATATTTCTTTTGCATCTTGTAAATTCCTCCAAAATAGAATATTAGAACTGGATTAAATATAATACAACCGGAACTATTTCCAAGCTTTTTTTTCACGAACGTTCATAACTTTTGAAAGACAAGTTGACATTCGGGCCAATAAACACTATTTGTAGACTAAAGTTATGTTTAAAAAAATAAGGTATAAAAAATAATGTTAGGAAGTATCGCCCGCAAAGTCTTTGGCAGCGCCAACGACCGCTTTGTAAAAAAACAATATAAAATCGTCCAGAAAATCAATTCTTATGAACCGGAAATCTCCAAATTAAGCGATGAAGAGCTGAAAAATAAAACGCTTGAATTTAAAAAGCGCCTGAAAGAGGGCGAAACGCTTGATGACCTGTTGCCGGAGGCTTTCGCCGTTGTCCGCGAGGCTGCCAAACGGACTTTGGGTCAAAGGCATTATGACGTCCAGCTGATTGGCGGTATTGTCCTGCATAAGGGTATGATTGCCGAGATGAAAACCGGTGAAGGCAAAACCCTGGTTGCTACGCTGGCCGCCTATCTGAACGCTCTGGAAGGCAAAGGCGTCCATATTGTTACGGTCAACGACTACCTGGCCAAACGCGATGCCGAATGGATGGGGCAGGTATATCGTTTCCTCGGGCTGACGGTTGACTACATTATTCACGAAAAAAATGATATGCAGCGTAAAATCGCCTACAACTGCGATATTATTTATGCCACCAACAACGAGCTTGGTTTTGACTATCTGCGCGATAATATGAAGTTCAGCCTCGATGAACTGGTTCAGCGCCCGTTCAATTATGCCATCGTCGATGAGGTTGACTCCATTTTGATTGATGAAGCCAGAACCCCGCTGATTATTTCCGGCGCGGCGGAAGACAGCTCGGAAAAATATATTTTGGTAAATAAGATTATTCCGGAACTGGTTGACAGCGATTATGAAAAAGATGAAAAAGCCAAGACCGTAACCCTGACCGAAAGCGGTATGGAACACGTTGAACAATTGCTCAAAAAAGTCGGACTGATAAAAGAAGGCGGATTGTATGACATCGGCAACGTAACGCTGGTACATCACGTTAATCAGGCTTTGCGCGCGCATAAAATGCACATTCGCGATGTCGATTATATCGTCAAAGACGGCAAGGTTGTGATTATTGACGAGTTTACCGGCCGTATGATGGAAGGACGCCGTTACAGCGACGGTCTGCATCAGGCGATTGAGGCCAAAGAGGGCGTAAAAATTCAGTCCGAAAACCAGACCTTGGCATCCATCACGTTCCAGAACTACTTCCGCCTTTATCCGAAGTTGGCCGGTATGACCGGTACGGCAATGACGGAAGAGGCCGAGTTCGGTGAGATTTATAATCTCTCCTGTGTTGAGATTCCGACCAATCGTCCGGTTGCCCGCAAAGACGAACATGATGAAATTTACCGCACGGCCCGTGAAAAATATAATGCAATTATCAATACGATTCTCGATTGTCAAAAACGCGGCCAGCCGATTCTGGTTGGTACGACTTCTATCGAAAAATCAGAGCTTTTGGCAGATATGCTCAAAGCCAGATCCAAGATTAAATTTGAGGTCTTAAATGCCCGTCACCACGAGCGTGAAGCAGCGATTGTTGCCCAGGCCGGCGTTCCGGGAGCCGTGACCATTGCAACCAATATGGCCGGCCGCGGTACCGATATCCAACTCGGCGGTAACTTGGAAATGCGCCTGAAAGAGATCTTGAAAGGCGATGAAACCGAAGAACAAATTGCCGAAATCAAAGAAAAGCTGAAAAAGCAGATTGCCGCTGACAAAGAAAAAGCAATGGCCGCCGGCGGTTTGTATGTTTTGGGAACGGAGCGCCATGAAAGCCGCCGTATCGATAACCAGTTGCGCGGTCGTTCCGGTCGTCAGGGCGACCCGGGTACGTCTAAATTCTTTCTGTCTTTGGAAGATGACCTGATGCGCATTTTCGGCTCGGAAAGAATGAGCAATATGCTGCAAAAACTCGGACTTCCGGAAGGCGAGGCGCTGATTCACCCGTGGATTAACAAAGCTCTGGAAAAAGCCCAGCAAAAAGTTGAAGAACGCAACTTTGACATTCGTAAAAACCTGCTGAAATATGATAACGTTATGAACGATCAGCGTAAGGTGATTTATGAACAACGCCGCGAGCTGATGGAAGCTCAGGACGTCTCCGAAACCGTTACCGAAATGCGAGAAGATTATCTCTCTGATGTTATCCGTAATTATATTCCGTATGGTGTTTCTCCGAGCGAATGGCGTCCGGAAGAGTTAAAACAGGAAATCTTCCGCATTACCGGTTTTGTTTTGCCAATTCCCGAATGGTCGGCGGAACCGGAAGTCGAGGCCGGACAGATTGAAGACCGGATTCAGGATGCCGTCCGCAAAGGCCTGGAAGAAAAGAACCGTTTTGTTCCGGCCGAGCTGATGCATTTGGTAGAAAAGAGCATTTTGCTGCAAGTGCTTGACCAGCTGTGGAAAGAGCACATTGCCGCGCTGGATCTGATGCGTCATACGATTGTTTTGCGCGCATACGGCCAGAAAGATCCGCTGAATGAATATAAAAAAGAGGCATTCAAAATGTTTTCGCAAATGCTTGACCAGCTGCGCGAAAAAACAACCTTCCTGCTTTGCCGGGCTCAAATTCAAAATGATGCGATAGATGCTTTGCGCGCTCAGGAGCAAAAAGCCCGGAATGTTCAGGAGATTCACGAACAGCCGGAAGCGCTGATTGGCGGCAAACCCCGGGAAGAAACGCCGACAGCGGAAAAACCGTCGCCGTTCCGCTATAGCAATGAGCCTTTTGATCCCAGCCGCCCGGAAACCTGGGGACGCATTTCCCGCAACGACCCATGCCCCTGCGGCAGCGGCAAAAAATTCAAACATTGCCACGGCAGAGTATAATGGTTTCAAATTAGTCTTAATCCAATAATCCGCTAAATAACGTGTATTTAGCGGATTATTTTTATTGGTAAGAAATCAGTTTTAACATTGACAATAAGTATAAATAATTACAATATTAATTTAATATTATAAAAGAAGGTGTGGCATTTTTTGGGATAATCAATGTAGAGGATATTAAAATCTAATGGGAAAATTATGTGATATAATAAAAATACAACCTAAAAAGCATAAAAAGGAAACTGTATCGAATAATATAACAGAACAACAAGCTCATAATTATAACTTATTAAAAGATATCAAAAATTCTATTCCGGCTGTTACAGATGAGTTATCAAAAATTCTTCCTAGACATTTTATTGAACATTTGGATTTTCATCTTGTAGATCACTGTAATTTAAATTGTAAATGCTGCAGTACTTATGCGCCAATAGCAAAAGAGCATTATGCAGATGTGAAAAGTTTTGAAAAAGATTTAAAAAAATTACACGACTTAATTGGAGACAGTGTAAGTCAAATCCATCTTTTAGGAGGAGAACCCCTTCTTCATCCCCGGTTAGAAGATTTTATACGAAGTGCAAGAAAAATATTTTCACAGGCCAGAATAGATGTAACAACTAATGGTATATTAGTTTTCAAAATGAAACAGTCTCTCTGGGAAACAATGGCTGAGTATAATGTTGCATTAAAATATACCCAATATCCGATTAATTTGGATTATAATAAAATGGTAGAGTATGTAAAAGGATTTGGAGTATATGTCTTTTCCGCAGGCGGTAAAGATCCAATTAAATATTTTCGTCGCGTTCCTCTTAAAGCAAGCGGAGTTAATAATGCTTGGAAATCATATATACGTTGTGCATATACAGATTGTGCAACATTAAGAGATGGAAAACTATTCCATTGTCCAATTCCCGTATTCTATCAATTATTCAACGAATGTATGAAAAAAGAAGCTATGAGCGGAAGATTTCAATTATCATCTTTAGATTATGTCGATTTATATAAAACATCAAGCAAAGAAGAGGTAATGAAGTTTATGTCTAATGCGCAGCCTTTTTGCCAATATTGTGATATGAACCACGCAACCAATATTCCGTGGGAAGTATCTTCACGCAAAATTCAAGAATGGGTGGAAGAATAGTAAACAAGTTCAAACATTGCCACTGCAGAGTATAAAAAAGGGAGACAAAGTCCCCCTTTTCTTTTACACGCCGTAAAAGCGTTTGCCTACATCTATTGCCTTTCGTCTGAAAACTCCTTGTCCAAAGAAATATGCGTGCTTCCGATTTTTTTACAAAAAGCCTTATTTACTTCCTTTCGGGCGTTATAATTGGCATCATACATTGCATTATACTGTTGCAATGGGGCATTTTCCTGAATCCAATCTAAGTCTTCACGATAAAGGGAATAGAGTTTTTTCAGCTCTTCCAGCGAAAGGCTTCCCAATCTGGACAAACCTCCGAGAGCATTAATTTCCTGGTGAATTTCTTTTCTTGTTTTCATATCGGTACATTTTAAATTGAACAACAAAACACCAAGAATATATTCTTGGAATAATAGAAATACTAATAAATGAAGAAGTCAGAAGATTAGCAAGCCGCCAATTTTAAGTCAAGAAGATTTACTGATTTTTTTCATAATCGTCAATTCTGGTCAGCAAATCGTTTAATTTCAAACGCAACTGCCGGTTATCGGCGGCTTGTTTCAGAGCATTTTCGGCCTGACGTCTGGCAGCTTTAAGCTCTCCGATGCTCAGGCTGAATTCTGCGGCGGCATATTCGGCATAAGCCCGCTGCCCCAGCCCCTCATAAGCGCGTGACAAAAGCATATAGACAAAGCTTCCGGGACGTTGCAGCGCCGCCTGATTGAGCAGATTGACAATCTTTTGCAGCTTGTTCCGCCCCGGCGAATTTTCCAATGCCGCTTGAGCCCAGTTAACTTTGAACAATGCCGAATTCGGCAACAGTTCAAGCGCTTTTTCATATTCGGCTTCCGCCTGCCGAACCTTTCCGTTTTCAATATAAATCTGCCCTTTAAGTTCGTGAAAATACGGATTATCGGGCTCGCGCGCAATCAATTCGTCCGCACTGCGCAAGGCCTGCTGCAGTTTCATCTGTTTAAAATAAGCGATTGTCCGGGCATAAACCGCCGACGTCGATTTGTCCGAGAGCGGATATTTTCTCAAAGTCTGCGCCGGGTTTTCCAAAAAACCGGTCAGTTTGGCCTTAACCCGGTCAAATTCCTCGTCTTTCTCGGGTGTTGTCTGTACACCGGTTTCTTTTACGGCTTTTTCCAAAAAAGAAATCCGCTCTTTAGTCATCGGGTGAGTCCGAAAATAGGGCATTTCTTCCCTGCCGCTCAAAATATTGCGCTGCTCGATTTTTTTCATAAAATCAAGCATTCCTTCCGGAGATTTATTGTTAGCCTTTAACAGTTTGACGGCGGCCTCATCGGCACTTCTTTCCTCGCTGGTGCGATAATTCAAAAACTGGTTGAGCGTTGCGCCTTGCCCGCCGACCGCCATGGCCATTGCCATATCCCCGCGCCCGCTGATAACGGCAGCAGCCCCGGCCAGAACAGCCGAAGCCAACCCGATTTGCTGCAAAGACTGTGCTTGGATTTTGCCGCGTAAAATATGCCCGCCTTCAATATGCCCGATTTCGTGAGCAATCACGCCTTCCAGCTCATTACGATTGTCTGAAGAGGTGATTGTTCCCGTATGGATAAACAAATTGTTACCGTCGCCGACAAAGGCATTCAGGCTGTTATCTTGCACAATATACAGCTTGTTGCGTTTGAACGGAATCCCGGCGGAATCAAAAAAAGGTCTGGCCGTATCAGCCAGAAAACGCTCGGTTTCTTCATCCGAGATGATAATGATGGCATCGGCTTTTCCGGGCCAAAAAGCCAAAAAGGCCAACAGCGGAAGAAATCCGCCGTTGAGCCTTTTCAAACAGGCTTTTAGAAATTTTATCCCTTGATAAGCTTTTTCCACCAAGTTGTTTTTTCCTTTGCATCATCTGATCCGGCCGTATCCGTGTTCGCCGCCGTTTTTACTTCTGCCTGAGATGTAGTATTTCCGCGGCTGTTATACAAGATGATTGCCTCTTGTTTTTCTTTCGGTGCCGGTTTTTCAGAGGCCTCGCGAGCCGGGCGGTCTTTTCTCTCTCTGCCGTTACCGCGATCGCGCCGTCCTCTCCGTCCTCTTTCCCGACGGCCTTTGCGATCATTGTTTTCTTTCTGAGCTTCGTCTGATGTCTTTTCCGATTCGTCATTTATTGCGGAAACATCTTGCTCCGAAGAAATCTCTTCTGCTTGTTCTTCTTGCTTTGCCGTGCGGAAGTTTCTTTTTTCTTCTTTACGGTCAGAGCGTTTGTCTTCGCGTTTTTCTTTTTCTGCCGGCTTTTTGTCCTCTTCTTCGGATTTTGCGCTCTTGATACGCTCAATCCGGTAATCGGACACGTTTTTAATACTGTTGTCGGCGCTGATAATAATATTCATTCCGTAGTGTTTTTCCAGCTCCATAAGTTTTTCACGCTTATGGTTCAGCAGATAGACGGCCAGATCTCCCGGCACAAACACATTAACCTGAGCGGAACGGTTGCGGATTCCTTCTTCCTCAATGCCGCGCAGAATAAGAACGGCTGCGGAATCCGTCGTCCGAACCAGGCCTTTCCCGCCGCAATAAGGACAAACGGTATAATTGCTCTCAAAGAAAGACGAATGCATTCTCTGACGAGAGAGTTCCAGCAGGCCGAAACAGCTCATTTTGCCGACCTGAACGCGGGAACGGTCTTTTTTCAGCGCCTCTTTCATCCGGCGTTCAACGGCGTGATTATTTGCCGGCTCGTCCATATCAATAAAGTCAATGACGACCAGACCGGCCAGATTGCGCATTCTGAGCTGGCGGGCAATTTCGTCGCAGGCCTCCAGATTGGTTTTGAGCGCAGTTTCTTCCAGATCTTTTTCTTTGGTAGCCCGTCCGGAGTTAACGTCAATGGAAACCAAAGCCTCCGTCGGATTAATAACCAGATACCCGCCCGATTCCAATTGCGCATTGGTGTCATGCAGTTTGTCAAGCTGCCCTTCAACCTGAAAACGCTGGAACAGCGGCATATCCGTGTTGCGATAGCTTTTAATCTTTTTAAGGCTGTGCGGCGATAAAATTCTGAAAAAGTCTTTTGCCATTTTATAAGCATTGTCGCCGGCAACCAGAATTTCTGAAATCTCTTTGGTATAAATGTCACGCAGCGCCCGTTTGATGAGATTTCCTTCCTCGTGAATCATCGCCGGAGCTTTGCCGCTGAGCGATGCCAGACGGATTTGATTCCAACTTCTGATGAGGTAGTTATAATCGCGGACAATGTCAGCTTTGGTCTTTTCTTCTCCGGCCGTCCGGACGATAATCGACATATCGCTGGTGAGCGGCAATTCGCGGACAATGCCTTTCAGACGTTTGCGGTCAGCCACATTGGTAATCTTGCGGGAGACGCCGCCGCTTTTAATCCGGTTGGGCATCAAAACGCAATATCTTCCGGCCAAAGACAAATAAGTTGTCAGAGCCGCGCCTTTGTTGCCGCGCTCTTCTTTAACAATCTGAACCATCAAAATCTGGCCTTCTTTGATGACTTCCTGAATACTGTGACGATGATACAGTTTGCGCGATTTCAAAAGTTTCCGCTGCAGGTCAAAGTCATATTCCTGCTCTTCATCGTCATCATCGTCGTCTTCGTCAAAATTTTCATTGGCGCAAACATCGTCGTCGTCATCATCGTCGGCCGGGGCAGGGGCGGATACGTCTTCGCTGATGCTTTCTTCCTCGGTGCCGCTGTCTTCGCTCATAACTTTGAGCTCTTCTTTGTTTTCGCTGTCTTCCGCGTGTTTTTTGCTGCGGCGCGGACGTCTCCGATAACGTTGTTTCCGGCCTTTTTCTTCTTTATTTTCGTCAGCCGCGGCAATTTCCGATTCGGAATTTTCTTCTGCCGTTTTTTCTTCTTCTGATTTAACTTCGCTGTTTTCTTCTTGAACCGCAGTTTCTTCAGCCGTTGCAACAGATTCGTTTTGCGGCTCGTCTGCTTGTTCACCGGCAGCCGGCTCGGCATCTGCCGGGCTGCTTTCTGCCTCGGCGGCTTGAGCAGCGGCTTCCTGTTCGGCTTTCAGACGTTCGGCTTCCAAACGGGCCTGTTGTTTTTCGGCGCGGATTCTTTCTCTTTCTGCTTCACGTTCTTTAATGGCGGCTTTTTTAGCCTCAATAATCTCGTCGACTTCTTTGTCAACCTCAGCGAGTTCTTCTTCGGAAACGTTATAATAATCGGGATGAATTTCGCCAAAAGCCAGAAAACCGTGTTTGTTCCCGCCATAATCAACAAAGGCGGCCTGCAAGGAGGGCTCGACCCTCATAACTTTGGCAAGATAAATATTTCCTTTAATCTGACGGCGGTAGGCTGTTTCGCATTCAACGTCTTCCAGTTTGTTTCCGTTAATAACCACCACCCGTGTTTCTTCGGGATTGGTGTCATCAATCAACATTCTTTTAATCATAAATAATAACTCCACTTCTTGGCTGCACAGGGCAACCGAATTTTAATATGCCGGAGTTTGTCGATTTTAAACGGATTCCCTTAATGCAATTTAAGTCCGTCAATTCAGAAACCTGTATTTTCTGCGCCATAAATCAGATTACGGCCATATAAAAACTTTCTCATATTTGCAATATGCATTAAGTCTTATCTAATTGCTCGCAACATATTGTAAATACGGCAGACAACGTCCGGCAAAAACTTTTTCCCCGGGTTATATGAGGCCGGAATATCAATGATAAGGCGGCGGCATCAAAAATTTGGTCTTGCAAAATCAGTCTTCTTCAGTGTAAATATTAAAACCACGTCCTGATGCAAAAAATTCATCTAACCCAACGTTAGAATATACGAATTGTTTTAAAACTCAATAATAAAATCATATCGGGTGTAAAATTTTTGTTTCAGGGTTTAACGACTTGGTAATGAATATCAGTTATGCTTAATAAAATAAAAGGATTCAGACTGAATATATTATGTTGCAAAAACTGAAAAAAAATATCTCTGTTTTTTTCAAAAAGCTTGCCGTACCGGCAATGCTTGCTTTGTCGTATCTGCTGATATGCGGGCAGGCAGAAGCCGCAACGGCCACAATTCAGTCTTTGCGTATCGGACAGAATTCCGGCGGTATTCGCATTGTTTTTGATACAAATGCCAAGTTCGGCTACAATGTCTTTTTGTTAAGCGGGCCGCGCCGTCTGGTTGTTGACTTTGACAGCGTTACGCTGAGTTCAAAGGTCGAAAAGAGCCTGACGGCCAATAATGTTCTGGAAAATCCGCGCATCGGCCGCAATGTTGATACCGGTGCCTCCCGGCTGGCTTTTGACCTCAAACAGCCGGCCATAATCAAAAAAGCCTTTATGCTGCCGCCGCAGATTAATTTCGGCTGGCGTTTTGTTATTGATTTGGAAATCACTTCGGAAAACGACTTTTCCAAACATGTCGGCGCTGCTTATGCCGTATCGGATGACGGCGGTTCGTCCACCCAAAGCGCCAAAAATGCCAAAAGCACGAAATCGGACGCAGCGGAAAACAAACGCCGCAATGCCAAAAAAATCATCGTGCTAGATCCCGGCCACGGCGGACAAGATCCGGGCGCCATCGGCGTGTCTGGCGTGTATGAAAAAAACATCACGCTGGCTGCGGCAAGGGAGCTGAAAAAAATACTTGATGCCAAAGGCGAGTATAAAGTCTATCTGACCCGCAACCGCGATGTCTTTATTCCATTGCGCGAACGCGTCCGTATAGCCCGCAAATACAAGGCAGACTTGTTCCTGTCCATCCATGCGGACAGTGCCTTAAACCGCAATGCCAAAGGCCTGTCGGTTTATACTTTGTCTGAAAAGGCTTCCGACAAAGAGGCCGCGGCTCTGGCCGAACGTGAAAATAAAGCCGATGTGATTGCCGGACTGAACTTTGCCGAACATTCCAAAGAAGTTTCCGATATTTTGATTAACCTGGCACAACGCGAAACTCTGAACCGTTCATCGGAATTTGCAACCTTTATGGTATCGGAAATGCGCAAAAGCTGCAAACTTCTCGACAACACACACCGCTTTGCCGGATTCGCCGTCTTAAAAGCGCCGGATATTCCTTCCGTCCTGCTGGAAATGGGATATTTGTCAAACCGCTCGGAAGAAAAACTTCTGCGTCAGCCGTCATATCGTAAGAAACTGGCAAAATCGGCAGCCTCGGCCATAGATAAATATTTTGAGAATATGCACCACGCCTCGCTGTTTTAACTGAAAAATATTTTGAATTATCTGAAAATATAGCTGTTAATGCAAGTAAAGTTCGCCGCACACCTGCCGTGCAGGTCATTTCCGGGTTCTTTTTCTTATTTGTCATCCCCAAGGCTCTTTTTCTTATTTGTCATCCCCGGACTCTTTTTTCTTTCGTCATCCCCGGGCTGTTTTTGTTTTTTGTCATCCCCGGGCTGCGACCCGGGGATCCATACTTCAAAGCACAAAGTCATTCACAACCTCCGCCGGAGCAACGCGGTCCCTGGAACACAGTGCTTTCAGTTCGCCGCGCGCCTGCCGAGCAGGTCATCCCCGGGCTTGAAGTCGATAGTTGGTGAGAACGAGTGCAAATCCTTAGCTTTAGCTTAGATTTGTACGAAGTTCGAACCCTACGGGACGCAATTGCATTCGGCGTCGCGTGCCGCAGGCACTGGGACTGCCGGATAAAATCGCTGAGCTGGCGAAGTGCCAAGGGGCCCGCTTGCGGGAATTTACACCCGGAGATCCAGGTCAATTATATGGCTTCTTTGTCTATCGGGATTGCCGGATCAAGTCCGGCAATGACAGGCAGAGACGACTACTGGCACGCGAAGGTGACGCCGTGGGCATAGTAAAGGTCGTTATCACCGGTACCGTTACAACCTTGGAAGACCGGAGTACCGCCGGAGGTTCGACAACTATCCTGCAAATCATTACAATCTGTAAAACCATAGCTTTTACATTGTTCATAACAACTTCTGCCATAATAATTTTGACAAGTAGAGTCATTAGAGCTTGACGTTCCGCCACTGTATCCGCAGTAATTAGTGTATCCACAACAATATCCGCTCGTCGGAACAGAGGGGGCATTTTCGCTTGGATCGAAACAAAAATATTTGCTGATATCAAACGGACATTTAACGCCGCCGTTCGGACATTCGTCGGCAGTATATATGTATCCCATCGTCTCACAATCCGGCGTTTGGGTGCAGGCCGCTAAGGCATAACCGGAAGTAAGAGCGGTGCAGCATAAGACGCTCCCCAAAATATATTGTTTCATCATTTCTCTCCCGTCAAAACAAACACATAGGGAAATTATATCACAGCTCAAGTGAATAGTCAACACATAATGAAAAGTATAATGGGTATTTTGGCTAGAAGACAGATTGGTTCAGAAGTGGAAAGCTAAAGGGGAAAAATAAAAAATTTCTTTGCATTTTTCTTAAATTGTAATAGATTAAGCACAAGATTCTGAACAAATAGATTAAAATACCCTAAAATAACGGATTTGTAGATGTTAAAAACGCTGTCTTCATTATTAAGCACATTTTTCTTTTTTGCGGTCATTGCTTTTGTTGTCATCATCAGCACAATCTGGGATTATTCCAGCAAACTTCCCGATTATCGCCAACTGGCCAAATACGAGCCTGCGGTAACCACCCGCCTTTATGCCGGCGACGGACGCCTGTTGATGGAATACGCCACGGAAAAGCGTTTTTTTGTGCCGATTGATAAGATTCCGGAAAAAGTGAAGAATGCCTTTATTGCGGCAGAAGACAAAAAGTTTTATTCCCATTCCGGAATTGATTATGTCGGTATTGTCCGTGCCGTTTTGGGAAATATCAAAAAAATCGGAACCGGCGCACGTCCGGCCGGCGCTTCGACGATTACGCAGCAGGTTGCCAAAAACTTTTTGCTTTCTTCCGAGCTTTCGTACAGCCGGAAAATCAAGGAAGCCATTCTGGCAACCCGGATTGAACAGGCTTTCAGCAAAGACCATATTCTGGAACTTTATTTGAACGAAATTTATCTCGGCAACCGGTCTTACGGCGTCGGGGCTGCAGCGCTGAATTATTTTGGCAAATCGCTGGATGAATTGAGCTTGGAAGAGGCGGCTTATCTGGCAGCTTTGCCGAAAGGGCCGAACAATTATAACCCGAAGACCAAAAAAGAGGCTGCCATTGCCCGCCGTAACTGGGTGATTGACCGGATGCGCGAGGACGGCTATATCAGCGAAGAAGAGGCGGTTGCCGCCAAAGAAAAGCCGTTGGTAACCATAGAACGCAACAATGAGTTTGTTAAAGACGCCCAATATTTCAGTGAGGAAGTCCGCCGCCGGATTACGGACAAATTCGGGGATGATGCCTTATATGAAGGCGGGCTGCTGGTCAGAACAACGGTTGATCCGAAACTTCAGGAAATCGCGACCGAAGTCTTCAGAAAAGGAATCAAGGCTTATGATGACCGTCATGGCTGGCGCGGTGCGGTAACCAATATTAATCTGGACGGCGACTATAAAGAAACTCTGGCCAAGGTAGAAATGCCAAAGGGAGCGGATGAGGGCTGGCAAAAAGTCGTTGTTCTTGAAGTGAGCAAAGACAAGGCTGTAATTGAAACCGCTGACGGTGAGCGCGGAGTAATTCCTCTGTCGCTGATGCCCAAAGCCGGAAAGGCCTTGAAAAATCAGGGAATTACCGGTCCGATTGACAGTGCCGCCAAGTTTCTGAAAAAAGGCGATGTCGTTTATGCCGAAAAGGCCACGGAAAAAGAAATTGCCTCCAAAAAGCTTGCGGCAGACAGCTATCACCTGCGTCAGGTGCCGAATGTTCAGGGGGCTTTGGTCGCCATGGATCCCCACACCGGCAAGGTTTTGGCAGCCGTCGGCGGATACGATTTTTCTCAGTCGCAGTTTAACCGGGCAACCCAGGCCAAACGCCAGACCGGCTCTTCATTCAAGCCTTTTGTTTATATCACGGCTTTGGATAACGGCTATTCTCCGACCGATCTGATTTTGGATGCGCCTTTTGTTTTGGATCAGGGCGAAGGGCTGCCGAAATGGAAGCCGAAAAACTATTCGGTCAATTTTTACGGCCTGACGACGCTGCGCCAGGGTATAGAAAAATCCCGCAATCTGATGACCGTCCGCCTGGCACAGGATATCGGTATGGATAAAGTTTCGGAATATGTCCGCCGTTTCGGAATTAATGACAATCTCCCGAAGTTTCTTTCCATGTCTTTGGGCGCGTCGGATACCAGATTGATTAATATGGTGGCAGGATATGGAATGATTGTCAACGGCGGCAAAAAAATTGAACCTTATTTTATTGAGCAGGTTCAGGACCGCCGGGGAAATACGATTTTGAAACATGACAAACGGGAATGTACCGGCTGCAATGTTGATTTTTATGAAAATCAGGAAACGCCGAAACTGCCGGATAATCGCGAACAGATTGTCGATCCGCTCAGCGCTTATCAGATGACCAGCATTCTGGAAGGTGTGGCCGTCCGCGGAACGGCAGCCCGTCTGCGCAGCCTGCACCGTCATTTGGCAGGCAAGACCGGCACGACAAACGACAATAAAGATTCTTGGTTTATCGGTTTTTCGCCGGATTTGGTTGTTGGTATTTATATCGGGTTTGACGAGCCCCGGACGCTTGGCAAACGCGAGACCGGCGCAACGGCGGCCTTGCCGATATTTTATGACTTTATGCAGCAGGCCTTGAAAGACCAGCCGGATATACCGTTCCGTATTCCGAACGGCATCAAACTTGTCCGGGTAAACCACAATACCGGCAAACCGGCAACGCCGATGGATAAGGCCGTGATTGTCGAAGCGCTGAAACCGGATTTTGATTTTGATAAGCAGGGACAGCGCGTTATCGGCGACGATTCGGCGGCAACTTCCGAAACGGAAACGCCGGCCTCCGGCTATTCTTCGGACGAGGGCGGGGATTTTCAGCTTGGCGGACAATATTAAGGAGAAAGAAAAATGCGTGCGGAAATCACGGAAATCGTTGACGAAATCAGGCAGTCTTTAGAACTGCTGAGGAGGTCTCTTTGACTATGACAATGCCGTATTGCGGCTGAGTGAACTCAATGCATTGAGCGAAGATGCCAATCTTTGGAGCGATGCCGAAAAAGCCAAAAAGCTGATGAGCGAAAAAACACGGCTGGAAGATAATCTCCACCGTTATGAGGCAATGAGCAAAGCTTTGGACGATATCATTGATCTGGTTGAAATGGCTGAAACCGAAAATGACGAGGTCATAATCACCGAAGCTTATCATGAATTGCAGCAGTTGAAGGAAGATGCCAAACGCGGCGAACTGGAAGCTTTGCTCTCCGGAGAAGTCGATGCCAATGACGCCTTTTTGGAAGTTCACGCCGGCAGCGGCGGTACGGAAGCGCAGGATTGGGCTGAGATGCTTGTTCGGATGTATAGCCGCTGGGCGGAAAGCCGCAAGTTCAAAGTTGAATATGTCGAGGAAACCGAAGGCGATGTCGCCGGTATTAAATCGGTTACGTTAAAAATTTGCGGCCATAATGCTTATGGTTGGCTCAAGTCGGAAACCGGAGTTCACCGACTGGTGCGGATTTCTCCGTTTGACAGTGCGGCCCGCCGTCATACAAGCTTTGCGTCCGTCGGGGTTTATCCCGTCTTGGATGATGATATAGAAATTGAGGTTAACGAGGCCGATTGCCGGGTTGATACTTATCGGGCCAGCGGCGCCGGCGGCCAGCATATTAACAAAACCGATTCTGCCGTACGGATTACGCATATCCCGACCGGAATAGTCGTTCAATGCCAAAACCAGCGTTCTCAGTTTCAGAACCGGGAGGCTGCCTGGAAAATGTTAAAAGCCCGCCTCTATGAATTGGAGCTGAAAAAACGCGAAGAAGCCGAACAGACAATGCGGGACAACCAAAGCGACATCGGTTGGGGACATCAGATACGCTCATATGTTTTGCAGCCTTATAAAATGGTAAAAGACCTGCGGACGGAGGTTGAAACCTCTGATACCAAGGCCGTGTTGGACGGTGATATTGATATGTTTTTAAGTGCGGCGCTGGCCCAAAAATTATAGCGGAGAGAAAATGAAGACAATCGGAAAATGGCTGAAGTTCGGGATAGTGGGAATGATTTCCGCTTATCTCGCCTTTTGTGCAATCGCCTGGTCTTTTCCGGAACTGTTTTTTTATCATCCGTCATCCGAGGAACCAAACCTGCAAAACGCCGTGGCGAACGGTTTTGCTGCGGAACGTGTAGATTTTAAGTCCGCTGACGGCACGCCCCTGTTCGGCTGGTATATTCCCCCGCGCGACAATAGTTTTCCAGTAATTGTCTATCTTCACGGCAATGCTTATAATATTGAACATTTTTATCCAAAGCTGCTTCCGCTGGCAGAAGCCGGATACGGCGTTTTTATGCCGGAATATCGCGGCTTTGGCGGAATCCCGGGCAGAATAACCCAGACCGGTCTGGAGACCGATGCTCTGGCCGCGGTTAAAGAGCTGCGCCGGATGGGATATAATAATTCGCAGCTGGTCATGTACGGAATGTCGCTCGGTTCGCATCTGGCCGTTAATAATATACACCGCTTGCAGGACGGCGGAAATTTTGCCGGACTTATTTTGGAAGTGCCGTTTGACAATATAGAAAACGCCGCCCGGAAAGCCGTTTGGCTGCCGTTGCCGTTAAAATATATTGTTCGTGACAAATATCATAATGAAGAAATGTTGTCGCAGGTAAAAGCGCCTGTTTTGGTCATGGCCGGAACGGAAGATACGGTTGTGCCGCTTGAATTGGCAAAAAATTTATATACATTTGCTAAAGAACCGAAAAAAATGATTATATATCAGGGCGGGACGCACAGCGGTTTGTACGAACTGCGCAATTATCGCGATGTCCTTTTCTGGCTGGATGAAATGGTAAGAAAGTAAAAGATGAAGATAATCAGTAATCGGGCATATATTTTTCATAAAACGATGGATTACGTCGGCGTAGCAATCCTCGGATTAATCTTGCTGTTTTTGTGGCAATTGTACAGCGGCCCGATAGCCATTCCGTTTTTGAAACCGTATATCATCAAAGCTCTGAATCACGATGATGCCGAATACCAGGTAACGTTGGATTCGGTGAATCTTGAGCTGGTGCGTTCGATTAAGCCGATTAAGATTATTGCCAATAACGTAACCTATCGCAAAAATGACGGAAGTTTCAGCGTCAATGCGCCGAAAACCTCGGTCTCATTCAGCATTAGGGCGCTTTTGCACGGCGTCATTGCGCCGAGCAATATTGAGGTCAGCGATCCTCGGATTTATATTTTTACCGATTACGGGGTAAAAAAAGAACAGAAAAATATCGCCAACCAGAAAAAACTTGCTTTTTATTTTGATTATTTTGAAGATTTTCTCGAACGGTTCAATTCTGATGATGAGACCTATACGGAAAGCTATGTAAACGGCATAGAAATCAACAATGCCGAGGTGGAATTTCACGAAGTAGACCTTGGGCGCAAATGGATTTTTTCCGATTTAAACTACCGTTTTTCCCGCAACTTTACCTCTATTGAATCCGATATCAGCGCTCTGATGAAGTTTGATGACAAACAGGCTTCCGTCGGGTTAGATTTGGAATATAAGCTATTGGGCGAAAAAGTGGCGTTGGAATTTTATTTTGCCGATATTGTACCGTCGCAGTTTGCCGCCTCCCTACCGGATAAAGAACTGGCTGCCCAGCTGGCCAAGGTTAATTTGCCGTTGAGCGGAAAAATAGATGCCCTGATTGATTTTCACAATGTCTTAAAAAACAAAAATGATGTGGCCAAAAGTTTGGATGATGCGCTGGAAAAAATGACTTTTTCGCTTGAAGGCGGCAACGGCAGCATCCAATTCTCTGAAGGGGAAGATTATAAATACAATATTGCGTCCGTAATTTTGAACGGCGATATTTCTGCCGGATTGGATAAGGTCAGCATAAAAAATGCCAAATTTGATCTGGATAACCAGAAAACAATATTAAATCTTGAATTGACCGGATTGAAAAAATATTTTCTTGAACAATCGCCGGAAGATTTGAAAATTGCTTTTCAGGCGGATATCCCGGAACTAAAATTTGATGATCTGTATCACCTTTGGCCGCGTGCGCTGGCGGAAGACGCCTGGCTTTGGTGTGAAGACAGCCTGTACGGCGGTATGGCAAAAAATGCCCGTTTCAATGTTGATTTTGCCTACGATAAAGAACAAAAGTCAATCGCATTTAAAGATTTCAAAGGCCGTGCAGATGCTGCCGGCGTAAACTTGAATTATCTGCGCGGAATGCCGGATATTAAAGACATTTACGGTACGTTTAGCATAGATTCCCAAGAGTTAAAAGTTGTTGTCGATAAGGGTGTTTCCAATGGCGTTATTATGACCGGAGGTTCGGTTTTGCTATATGATCTGGATAAAGAAGACAACTTTGCTGACATTAAAATTATTGCGGAAAGTTCTATTACCGATGCCTTAAAACTGATTGACAATCCACCGCTCGGCTTTGCTTCCGAAATGGGATTAAAGCCGGAAGAGATTGACGGAAACGCAGTAACGGATTTGGAGCTTAAATTTGAGCTGCGCAACGACTTGGAGACGGACGATGTGAACGTCAAAGTAAAATCCGAACTCAAAGACGTGGTGATACCAGATATTGTTGCTGGCAAGAGCGTAAAAGCCAACGCGTTAAAAATGGATGTAACCAACGCAGGAATGTTGATTGAGGGTGATGTTACGCTGGATGATTCTCCCTTCAAACTGATATGGAGCGAAAATTTTGACAAAGAAAAAGAATATAATAGCCGCTATCAGCTGACTTTCTTATATGACAAAGCTTTTAAAGAAAAATGGGGAATAGATTATGAAATTTTGAATCCTCCTTATATTGACGGAACGGCAGACGTTTTGGCCGAAATCACCTCTTATCCGCAAGATAAAATGAAGGTAAACTTAAATGCCGAATTAACGAATGCCAAATTGGATTTTTCATTTTTGGGGTTAAATAAGAAACTCGGAGAAAAAGCGCTGTTAAAAGCCGAAATTGATGTGAACAACGGTAAAATAACATCAATTCCGTCTCTGAGCTTTGATAAGTTTGATTTTAATCTTCAGGGAAAAATTGCACTGAATAAAGATCAGAAAATAACATCTGTTGATATTTCCGGGATTCATGCGCCCAAAACTGCGGCCAAAGCCAAAGTCGAATTTGCCTATAAGCCGAAAGAAAAAATCAAGGTCAATATTTCCGGCACCAGTTATGACCTCTCAGCATTCTTTATTCCCAAAGAAAAAGACATTCAAACGCCAAAGAAAATAAAAGGCAACAAGAACATTTCCCGCCCCAGAAATGAAGATAAATGGAAAGATGTTACCGATACGGATATCAACATTGCAGTTAACAATCTCTGGACCAGTGAGAAATCTATGATTAAAAATTTTGCTGGTTCGGCCAAACTGGTCAAAGGAACCGGTATCAAAGAAATGCATCTGGTCGGAAACTTTACGTCTTCACCCCATTCTTATCTGCGTTTGAATTATGTGCCGCATGCCAATAAAGAATTTATGCTGGATATTGACAGCAATGATGCCGGAAATACGCTGAAATTTCTGCGCTTTTATGATAATATGCAAGGAGGACGGTTAACCATTAGTGCCCGGCGTGATAAAAATAAAGATTTTATCGGTCATGCCAAAATTCGGGATTTCAGTGTACATAATACGCCGGTTTTGGCAAAATTGCTGACGGTTGCCTCTTTTTCAGGAATGGTAAATTTGTTGACCGGTGAAGGCATAAAATTCTCGCATTTTGATGCGCCGTTTACCTATGCGGATCAGATATTATCTGTTAAAGAAGCCAAAACTTTCGGCAATGTTTTAGGCATTACTGCTAACGGCAGCTATGATTTATACTATGATGATATTGATATCAAAGGCGTTGTTGCTCCGGCTTACAGCCTAAACAGCCTGATTGGTAAAATTCCGTTGGTCGGCAGCCTGCTTTCCGGCAAAGACGGAACGGTTTTTGCCGCCAATTATCAGATTAAAGGAAATATTGAAGATCCTCAAATCAGCCTGAATCCTCTTTCGGCTCTGAGTCCGAGTTCATTAAAAGATATGTTGTCTTCCGTTTTTGGAGAAAGCAATGCCAAATAGGCTGAAAATCGGGATTGATTTTCACGGCGTAATTACAGCCAATCCTCATTTTTTCAGCGCGTTTAGTCAAGAGGCCGTAAAACGTGGCTGGGAAATTCATGTGATAACGGGCGGCCCGGCTGATGTGGTCTGCAAAATGCTGGATGATTGGAAAATTGCCTATACCACGATTTTTGCCATACTCGATTTTTACGAGGCATTGAATAAAGTACAGCATATATCGGATAATAAGTTCCATGTGGAAGACAAATTATGGGACAGTGCCAAAGCCCGGTATTGTAAGGAACACGACATTGATATTCATATTGACGACAGTGTGATTTACAAAAAGTGGTTTTCAACGCCTTATTGCCTTTACGATTCGTTTGACAGCCGCTGCCGTTTGGATGACGGAACGGAAATGGATTTTTCCGGCAATGTGGAAAGTGCGCTGAATGAAGTAGAAAAAGCAGCCAAACAGAAAAGATATCCGCTCTGAACGCAAAAACAAAACGCTCCGAACAATTAAAACATTCTTAAGAAATCCCGATTATAATATGCGCGAAAAAAGAAGGGACGATATGCCTTTGTGGGCAGAAAGCTCAAAAACTAACGGTTATAAACGAAAGTAAGTCTGGAAGTCGTCGTGATAACGGCTAAATTAGACAGGCTTTCAAAAAAAATAAATGCCGTAAGGCCCAATAAAAAAGGTGAAGAATAATGATAACTGAAGAGATTGTCCATATCAAAGGCCAGCCTCAAAAGCTGGTTGTCTTTCTGCACGGTTATATAGACAGTGCTCCTGCGCTTGATCGAAAAATAAACCTTCTTGTCGACGGGTTGGACAATGCCGCGGTTCATATTCCGCAGGCTCCGGTCATTTGTGAAGTTCACGAAAATAAACGCCAATGGTATTCCATGCATCGTTTTGACCCTGACGATGCCCGCAAATTTGTGCCGACAATGGAAGAATGTGTTGCCATTTATGACCGTATGGGACAAGGACTGGCAGAAGCTTACTCTTATCTGAACGAATATATTGAAGAACGGCTTAATATGTATGGCCTGGAGGCAAAAGACCTTTATCTTTGCGGTTTTTCGCAAGGGGCAATGCTGGCTTTGTATTACGCTTTGCAGCACGAAGAAACAATCGGCGGCTGCATCAGTTTCAGCGGTATTTTAACGCCGCATACCTATTTGCTGAAACATCATAAAAGCACGCCGGATGTCCTTCTCATTCACGGCAACGCCGACAATCTGGTGCGTTTTGAAGCGTTGGGTTTTACACGCAGTCTTTTGGAGCAAATGGGCTGCAGCGTTTCGACTTATGTTGTGGAAGATGGGCGCCATATGGTGACGGAAGACGGGCTGGAACAGGCCTTGCGGTATATTATGCGCCGCGGCGTAAAACAAAAGGCAGTCTGAATATCTGTCAGAGAAAAGGATAGGGGATAACCACGCCGCCGTCCGAACTCAGACTGCCGGTAACCCGTTGGATATTCAGCCCGGAATCTTCTCCCAGAGTTCGTTTATAAATATCCGCATAATTGCCGTATCGCTTCAGGGCATTCCGAAAACCTTTAGGGGACATTTCAAAAGCCCGCCAAAGTTTCGGGTCAAGCCCGAGCATATTACGGATTGACTTGTCCTGCGCATTGTCAAGAATTTCTACGTTGTTTGAGGTAATACCATATTCCTCGGCCAGATACAAGTTGTTGATAATCCAGCTGATAATGCTCTGCAGCCGGGTGTTTTCGCGGCTGACATAAGCATATACCGGTTTTGCGGTAATAATTTCCGGCAGGACGGCAAGTTTTGTTTTCTTCTGGTCATAAACGGCGGACCTCAAAAAAGCTTCATTGCCGGTCAGTAAGACGCAGCGGTTCAGCATAAAAGCTTCTTTGGCTTTTTGCTGGCTGGGAAATTTGATAACCTTGAGCTTAAGATTGTATTGTTTGTTGTAGAGTTCAAGATTGTATAATTCTTCGGAGTTGTTAACGGAACAAACGGTTTTCCCTTTAAAATCGAGCATGGAGGTTGCATCGCCGGGGTCTCTTGCCGCAAACATCTGTCGGTCAAAATACAAAAGCCCGGCCGGAACGATTCTGCGGGAAATGTCCAGAGAGGCGGAATAGGGCGTATTGCCGAGCATAACGTCGACTTTTCCGCTTTGCAGCGCGGATGCTGCCTCAGATTGCGGCACGTTGACCAGTTCAAAATATTTTTCATTGCCAAAAATTGTGGATGCAAAGATTTTGCAAAGTTCGGCGTCAAAGCCTTGCCATTGTTTTTCATCGTCGCGATAAGCAAAAGCCCTGCTGTACAGCGTTGTACCGCAGCGTACGGCGCCGTGCGATTTAATATAGCGCAGCCCGGCATCTTCCGCATAAGAAGTCTGCGCGGAAAATAACAGTGTCAAAATTAAAAGTGCGTATTTCAGTTTCATTTTGTTAACCAATGTGCTATATTATAATATCAGGCAAAATAACTATAAGGCATTTTTTTATGAAACGTAACCATTTTTTGCAACTTATTATCCTCTGTTTTGCAATACTGATTTCTGCACCGCTTTGTGCTGCACCGATAGATGATAAAACGGCCACCGGCTGGGTGCGGGAAAAAGGCGGAATTTTGCTCAATACGTTTAATGAAAAAGACCTCGCTGCCAAATATCGGCAACTGGATACGTTGTTTTTAGAATACGTCGACTTGGATTACGTCGGCAAATTTGTGCTGGGAAAATATTGGAAAACGCTGGATGAATCACAGCAAAAGCGTTATATGCCGTTGTTTAAAAGATACGCCTTGTCGCTATATAAAGGCTTTCCGTTAAACTTTGATAACCGTCTTTCTTTTAAGGTAAACAGCGTTGACGGCCGTGAGAATTATACTGATGTCTGGACGACCATCACTCTGGCCCCAAAAGAAAAAGGCGATGTCGAGACAACCGTAACCGTTGCTTTTCGTCTGCAGCAGAAAGAAAAAGAGATAAAAATTATTGATATCACATTGGGCGAGAGCAGTCTGATATTGTCCTATCGCAGCCGTTTTTATCAAATGATGCAAGAGGCGGATTCCGATCCCGAATGGTTTTTGGAAGATTTGGAAACCATCACCAAATCAAATGAAAAAAATAACCAGTTACAGCTGGAAAATGCAGAACCTCCGTCTGCCGGAAATGTCCTGCCGGTCGCTTTGCCCGGGTAAAGTCAAAAAAAGCTGTTGAATTTCCTCAGATATAAGATTATTATCTCTTTCATGTTTTAAAGAGGAGGATAATTATGACTAAAATATATCTGCACAATACCGTTAGCCGCCGCAAGGAGGAGTTTGTTCCCATTGATGCCAATAACGTGCGGATGTATGTCTGTGGACCGACGGTTTATGATAAAGCCCACCTCGGAAACGCCAAAACCTCCGTTGTCTTTGACGTTTGGTACCGCCTGCTGCGTGCCGTTTACGGAGCAGAACACGTTACCTATGTTTCCAATATTACGGATGTTGATGACAAGATTTTAAACAAACATAAAGAAACCGGCAAGCCGATACGCGAAATTACCGAACAAACCTATCAGTGGTATCTGGATGATATGAAAAGGCTGAACGTTCTGGATCCGAACTTTCGTCCCCGGGCAACGGAATATATCGGCGAGATGATAGAACTGGTCAAACGCCTGCTTGCCAATGGACATGCTTATGAAGCCGCCGGCCATGTGCTTTTTAGTGTTGATTCCATGCCAAATTACGGATTTTTATCCGGCCGTTCCATGAAGGAAATGCTCGCCGGAGCCCGGATTGATGTTGCCGATTATAAAAAGAACCCGGCGGATTTTGTTTTGTGGAAACCTTCCGATGCCGACCAGCCGGGTTGGGACAGCCCCTGGGGCTACGGACGGCCGGGATGGCACTTGGAATGCTCGGCAATGAGCTCCAAACTGCTGGGCAACGATTTTGATATTCACGGCGGTGGTTCAGATCTGATCTTCCCGCATCATGAAAACGAATGCGCTCAGTCTTGCTGCGCTTTTGAGGGCTCAAAATTTGCCCATTACTGGATCCATGCCGGTATGTTGATGGTGGACGGCGTTAAAATGTCAAAATCGCTGGGCAATTTTTATATCGTTGACGAGATTTTGGCCAAATACCCGGCCGAGGCATTGCGTCTGCTGTTTTTGAGCGGACATTATCACCAGCCGTTCAATTTTACTTTTGAGGGCTTAAACCAGGCCAAAGCGACTTTGGATAAATTCTATAATGCGCTGCTGAAAAATGCCGCTGTTGAAGTTGATAAAAGTGTTGAGCCGGATGCCCGGGTACTGGAAGCGCTGGCCGATGACCTGAACACGCCGCTGGCAATTTCCTATCTGCACGAGATTGTCAACAACCTGAACAAGGCTGAAACAACAGAAGATAAGCAAAAATATAAGTCGCAATTGTTGGCGGGCGCTGATCTGCTGGGCCTGTTGTGGCAGCAGCCGGAAGTTTGGTTCAAAGGAGGGGAGAACGCATCGGCTTTGGATGAAAAAGCCATCGAGGCCAAAATCGCCGAACGCCTTGCCGCCAAAAAGAACAAAGACTATGCTCTGGCGGATAAAATCCGCAATGACTTGAAGGAGCAGGGCATTCTGCTGGAAGACGGCCCCTCCGGCACGACTTGGAAAATTGCCTGAGTTTAAGAATACGAAATTTCTTTAATACAAAATGCCGCGTTTGCCGGCATTTTGTTTTTTAGAAACAAAGCCAAGACAGTATCAGACAGACTTTGTAAACTTTGCGCAGAGATTTTCTGTATCGGGGCTTGTAAAAAATTCGGGTATCGGGAAAAGGCGGAGAAGGCGGCGTATCGGGAAGAAAGGGAGAAAAAGGAAAAACGTCCTGATGTAAAAGCCGGGGCGGCTGTTTATAAAAAATAACATCCGGGTGAAGGGAGCTTTTTGCCCTCAAACGGTCAAATCTTTTGTTCTTCAATGTTTGTTTCCTGTCTTGGGTATAAATGAAAGCCCCTGAAAACAGGGGCTTTTGTCTCGGAGCTTTAATTTATTTTGTATTCCTCGGTAGTGTTTTGGATATTGTTGCAAACGGCTTTTGCAAAAGACTTTTTGGCAATATATGTCAGAAACAGCGGCTCTTCCAGTTTTAACATTCCCAAAGCCTCTTCAAGCGCTTCAAAACTTTGATGTATTTTGCTGATTAAAACGGCATTGTTGTTAATCAGGTCATAAGTCGCTGCAGTCTCTTCGTTAAGATGTCTCATTATTGCCTCCAAATTAATTTTTTTTGTGGATAACTAATATTCAGTCCTCGACAAGAATGTTAGCAGCAAATTTTTTATCTGGGTAGTAGGTAAAATTCGATACCCGTAAACGAAAAATAGGTGCACTGACAAACTTGAAATTTTTTAATTATTTCATATATATAGCAAACTTTCGCAAAAAAATATCCTTCTTAAAAAGTCTTTCAATCCGATTCGGAACTTACGGCTCCATAATAACACACTCAATACCGCTGTTCTTTTCGGCAAGCCGTTTTTGAAAATCCTGCGGATTAACGGGGCCTTGCGTGAACAGGTCATAATGAATGGGTACAACGGTTTTAACGCCCAGCCATTCTGCTGCCAGAGCTGCTTGTTCAATATCCATATTGACGCGGCCGCCGATGGGAATGAGTGCCATATCCGGCTTGTAAATTTCTTTAACCAGCTTAAAATCAAGGTTAATGGCCGTATCGCCCATATGATAGATTTTAATGCTGCCAAAATCAAAGATGATGCCGGTTGCAATGTTAAAAGGCGTATTGTCCGGCAGCAGCCCGCAATGCACGGCCGGGCGGAAAATTGCCTTTCCCCAGGAAAAAAGCTGTTCAACGCCGACCGGAACGCCGAAGGCTTTTGCTCCCTGGCTCTGGCAATAACGCGCGACTTCAAAAGTTGTGGTAATCGTAATGTCGTTCTTTTGGGCAATGCTTATGGAATCACCGATATGGTCGGCATGCCCGTGCGTTACCAGAATATCGTCAACGCTGATGTCTTCGGCTTTTCGGGTAGCCATTGGCGCATTGGTCAAAAAAGGATCAACGGCGATTTTGTGTCCGTCTTTTTCAAAGATAAAACCGCTGTGGCCGAGAAAAGTAATGTCAACGCCGCCGCGGTTCAGAATTTTTGTCATGAGATGTCAGTCCTTATCCGATATGTTTGAATTTGTTAAAAATAATTTTGCTCTCGGCAGAAGAATGCCCGGGAACCGGATAACGGTTTTTCTCCCAGTTGTCGACCAGCGTGTCAATAATCTGGCGGTGCCGGATATTGGGAGATGTTGTCAGCCCGTTAGACATTTCCCCGATTAAATAATTGGCTATATTTATTCTCTGCATACTTCTCCTCCTTCAAAAGGGTTAAGTAACATCATTAATATATTAACCAAATATTAACAAAAAAGTCCACATAGATAAAATTATTATATCGCGGAAGGTTTGTAAAGCTTCCAGGTGGAGTCGATAATATTTTCCAAATCGCTGTGAACGGCTGACCAGCCGAGGAGCTTTTGCGCCTTTTGGGCCGAGGCGAGCAAAACGGCCGGATCCCCGGCGCGTCGTCCGGCAAATTCATAGGGAATCTCTTTCCCGGTAATCTCGCGCGCTTTCAAAATCATCTCCAGAACGCTGACGCCGTTTTCCGTCCCCAGGTTAAAAATCTGGCTCTGATTGCTTTTCTGCAAATATTCCAAAGCCTTCAAATGAGCTCCGGCCAGATCGGATACGTGAATATAATCGCGGATGCAGGTTCCGTCGCGGGTATTATAATCATTGCCGAAAATCATCACCTTTTTCCGAATGCCGCAAGCCGCTTCCATAATAATCGGCAAAAGGTTCTGCGGATTTTTTTCAAGTCCCTTAACGGCGCCTTCCTCATCATAACCGACGGCGTTAAAATAGCGCAGCGAAATAAATTTAATACCTTTCAGCCGGTCATACCAATTCATATAATTTTCCATATCAAGCTTGGTAAAACCATAAAAATTTATCGGCGCGGTCGGGTGCAGCTCGTCAACCGGCAGATATTCCGGCAGGCCGTAAACCGCTGCGGAGGAAGAAAAGATGATCTTTCCGACGCCGGTTTCGGTCATGGCATTAAGGGTATTAATGGCGCCGATAAGATTGTTGTTGGCATATTTGCCCGGATTTTCCATCGATTCTCCGACAGCTTTCTTTGCCGCCAGAAAAACGACGGCATCAATATTTTGTTTCATCGCTCGGAGCAGGGCGGGATAATCCAGAATATCGCCCTGAACAAACCCGGCGTCCGAAAAAAGATTCTGCGCGCAGCCGGTCGAAAGATTATCATAAACGCAAACCTCGTGCCGGGCAGACAGCAGGGATTTAACAACATGGCTGCCGATATATCCGGCGCCGCCGATGACCAGAATTTTCATAAACAACTTCCTCAAGCATAAAGGTTAAATAAAGTCAGAAAAACAATAACAGATAAAATAAATGAAAAAAAGTGTTGACTAACAGAAATAAACATATTATTAATTCATCCAGTTGATGGGGGTATGGCGGAACTGGTAGACGCGCTAGACTCAAAATCTTGTGGCCTCAGGCCGTGTCAGTTCGAGTCTGACTACCCCTACCACTTTTGAAAGACCTTGATGTTAATCAAGGCTTTTTTGTTTTTAAACATCTTTCCCCGAACGCAATAACCGCTTTTCTTTCCTGCACTAAAATCACCGGTCGTAAAAACTCTGGCTTTGGGCGCTGCAATCTGCTTTCGGCAAAAGATAATAAGTCCTGTTTCCCTGTTGCTTGGCATCTCCCGCTTTCCCTGCGTCCTCTCCTTTGCCGTATCGCTTTGACGGCTTTTCTTACATTTTATTATCAAAAATTATCACTCAGAAAGCGCCGGAAAAGCTGTTTATATCTTTTGTAAAGTATTTGACTATTATTCTTTTAAAGAATAGATTTATTCCAGAGAAAGCCAGAGGGGAAAATGAAAATTTGGAATATATATCAGTTCAATAAACAGGACAAAGAATTGCTGAGCCGCCTGAAAATTTCTTCTGAGACGACGTCGGAAATTCCTGTTGAAATTGATTTCCTGAAATTCTCCGGCAGCAGGGAAGTATATATCCGCCACGTTTTTTATAACGAAATCGACATCAAACCCTTTTTATCGCTTCAGACCATTCAATATTACACCAGCCGGATAGAAGAGGATTTGCAAAATGAAAGAACTTGATTTGTTGAAATTGCAGCTGCAAAGCTTTGAGCGCATTTTCGGACCGCATCTCCTGCCGCGCCGTTCAGTGCTTCGGGCCGATAACGACAATAACCCGCCCAAACCGGAGAAAAACGATGATAACGCTGACTAAAACCGAACAGGAAGTCTGCCGCCTTTTCCGGCAAAAACGCACTTTTGAGCAAGCCTATCGCCGCAGCCGTTTCCGCGGGCAGGGAAATTTTATGTGTTATATCAAGCGATTGCTGTCTTTGGGCGTGTTGGAAGAATATGTGCATTTCTACGAGCGCGACGGCTTGATCAATGAACACCGCACTTATCTCTGCACTAAAAGAAATTTATCTAATAACAAAAAGATATAATATTAAATTAATGCATTACATAAATTTCGTAACTGCAATTACTTTTCCACACACCTTTATCTGATCCGGATTATTGACTGACAGCGGCGGATAAAGCGGATTATCGGAAGAAATCAGCGCGGAATTGTTAAAAATATCAAAGCGAATGCGCTTAACCAGCAGCTCTTGCCGGATGCAGAAAAGATAAAGCCCGTCGCTTTCCGGAGAGGTAACCGAGATATCCACCCAGATAACGTCCTGGTCATTGATTGTCGGCTGCATACTGTCTCCGTAAATTGATAAAATCTTTATTTTATCGGGGGATATGTTTTTAAGTTGAGGAAAAAGATTAATATTTGCTAGCTGATGCCCGATAACTTTCGGCGTCAGGATATTACTGTTTTCGGCAACGGATTCCCGCGCGTCAATAATTTCAATCATCGAAACGCCCGCCGGACTGAATGCATAGGGCGAAACCTGTCCGAATTCGGATTTTACGACATTATCAAGCGTTGTACCGAACAAATCGGCAATTTTTTGTGCCATTTCGCTTTTGAGGGAAATATTGCCGTTCTCGATTTTGGTCATGGTCGATTGGGTAACGCCAACGGCCTCGGCAAGCTGTGTAACGGTTTTATGATGCATTTTGCGCAGATTTTTAATATTGTTCATTTTTTTCTCCTGCTGACAGTATATTCAATAAAAGAATAAATTTCAAGAGTAAAAAATATTCTGGATAAGATTTTATTATTCTTGACTTTCAATTCTATTAAAGAATATTATTCTATTAAACAAGGAGGGCACAATGCCAAAGATTTTAGGATGGCGTTCCGCTGATAATGATAATTTTCCGTCAGAAAATCCGGCGCATAATTACGCCATAACCGTTTCAGTGTCGAAAAAAGGCCTTGGAAAAAAACTACGAGCAGCCAAACTCCAAATATCGGAACCTCAGGCCGGTGATGTCGTCTGTCGACAGCCGGTTTCCGGCCGCGGCGGCGTTTTATATCGTTATGCGGATGCCGGCTGGCTTGATATGGGCGACAAGCGGTATACGGCGGAAGACCGGATTCGGGTGGCGGAACGGCTGCATCGGGATTTTCGTCTTTCTCAGTTTTCGGATTGCAAGGCCGTTGAGCTGGGAAAAATAACGCCGGAAATTTGCGGCGATTTCACTTTGCTGGACAATGTATTGGACGCGCGCACCCGTTATCAGCAGGCCATGATGAGTATCCCGCACGAATTTTGGCCCAGCGTCAGACGCGTGTGCATTGAGGATAAAGAGCTTTTTGATAATGATAACGGCGAAAGCAAACGCCAGCAGGCCTATCGGACTTATGCCGCCAAGGTTGACCTGTGCCGCGGCCTCGACCGCCTGATAGAACACTACCTTCGCCGCAAAAAAGAAAAAAACAAAGCAGTTTAATTATATCTATTTTTATAAAACATTTTTTATTTGACTTCCGGGGGCATTTCGCATAGCTTAGTTTTTGCATTGGTTGATTACCAATGCGGGGTTTGAAAGCCCCTTTTCAGGTTTTCTGCATGAGCAGATGTAAAAACTACCTTTTTGCCTTATGGCAGGAAGGTAGTAAAATACGTTATATCTAACAAATATACTACACTATTTCCTGAAAATAGCTTTCAACTTCCTGCCACCTCTCATCAAGGTGGTTTTTTGTTAATTTGTCAGGAGAATATTATGAAAAAGTTTTTACTAATATCTTTTATAATGCTAACTGCTTGCAAATCAATAAGTTATAATGATGTTAATCCAGAAATTAAACCAAATAGTAATTTATTGCCAGCGTTAATCACTGTTGTAGATATGAATAATTTAGAATCTGTATATTCATCAGGGGGCTATCAAGGTATTGCTAATAATTATGGTACAGGATACGGAGCAAATCCTTGGGCCGGATGGGCACAAACAACCGTAGTAAATGGAACGTCTTATAAAGATGCACGAGTCAACGATGTTATAAACATTTTTGAAAAAGAAGTAAAAGAGAATATTTCTTCACCTTATGGAGAGAAAAAGGGATATGTTGCACTGAAATTAGGGTATCGGGGAAATGATACCTCAATTTTTTATATATTACCCTCTATGCTCTCCTTATTTACAATTAACATTTTAGGCTTTCCGGTAAATGAAATAACACAATCCCTAGAAGTACAGGTAGAAATATGGAACAATAAAAAGGAGTTAATTGCTAAATATACAGAAAATGTTGTAAATTCCGACTTTATTGCAATGTATTGGGGGTATAATGAAACAAATATATGGAGAAAAGTTGCTGCAGACAATATAAAACAAGCATTAGAAAAAATTAGATATAAAATAAATGAAGATGCACTGACAATTAAAAAGAAACTTAAATAATATCTCAGGGGAGGGAGCCCCTCCCCAAAATATATAATGGTCGTGCATTATATAAAAATAGCGTCTTCTCTTTTGTTTGATATGAAATTAATATCATGTCAAACAATTCATAATAAGGACTGACAAATGACGAAGACTGCTGTTAAAGAAAAACACTCGGGCAGAAAACCCGAAGAAATCCGCCGTGGCCTGCAAGAACTGATTAACGATATGAAAAATGCCGCCCGACATCTGCCTCAGGCTCAAAAAGCTTATATCACCTTATGCCTGACCGAAAAACTTTTAACCCGCTGCCTGAGCGTCAGTCGGGAGACATTACTGACTCTCGAGCTGTTGCAGGCAAATGACAACAACCGGCTCAAAGAAAATCTGACCCGCCTGCACACCGATTTGCTCTCCCGGGATATCTGGATAAAATAACCAAATATGAAATAAGTTGTTGATAACTTTAGAGGGCTTAATTGACATCGGTGACACCGCGTGATAGAAATTTTGTTATGGTGGTGAAGTGTAGGCAGAGGCAGGCGCTCACCACCGTTTTGTTATCATAATCCATTGTTTCTTTTCTTGTTATAACAAGCCAAAGCTCTCCGTATCCGCGGGGAGCTTTGCTTTTGGAGAAAGTCATGCCCAAAAGAAAAACTTATGCCCGGGAAGACAGTTTTGCCGAACTCGACGAGGTAATCTTTCTGGCGCGCGAAGCCGGACAGCTGACTTCCATGCTCAAGGCCATAGAGTTAAAAGGCAAGCTTGCCGGCCTCTATGCCGAAAACAAAAAAACGGAAGAAGAACCGGACATTGCCCGGATATTGGTAAAATTTGTAGATAATTTAGAGGAAAGATATGAGAAAAACAAACGCCAAACCCAAGACCAAATGTGCCGAGATGGCCCGGGTGTTTGCGCCGCTGATGACCGAGAAAAAGCGGATTAAGTTTTATTACGGCGGACGTGCCGGCGGAAAATCTTATGCTTTTGCCGACAGCCTGCTGTTTTTGGGGCGGCAGAAAAAGCTTTTTATCGCCTGCCTGAGGGAGATTCAGGAATCAATCAAAGATTCGGTCCACAAACTTCTGTGCGACCGGATTTCTTTTTATTCTCTGGGCGATTATAAAATTTATGAAACCAAAATAGAAAACACAATCACCGGCACAAAGTTTATCTTCAAAGGCCTGCGCGATCAGGACAGCCAGAAAATAAAATCCCTGGAAGGTGTGGACATTGCCTGGATTGAAGAGGCGCAAACCATCAGCAAAAAAAGCTGGGAGATTTTGGAGCCGACGATTCGCAAAGACGGTTCCGAAATCTGGATTTCCATGAACCGTGAAGAAGAAAACGATCCTTTGTGGATGGCCGTTGCCGCCAATCCCGATGAAAGAACGCTTGTCCGCTGCGTCAATTATTACGATAACCCGTTTTGTCCGGAAGAAATCAAATATCAGGCCGAAAAATGCCGGAAAAACTCACCCGATGACTATGCGCATATCTGGCTCGGCGCCCCGATCGTGCAGAGCAATACCAGGCTGATTTCCGGAACCGACGTCCGCCGGGCTTTTGAAGCCAAAATGAACGGGAGTACCTCGCCGCTGATTATCGGATTGGATATTGCCAGATTCGGCGATGACGCAACTTCTTTTTGCTTTCGCAAAGGCCGGTGGTGTTACCGCTTTGAGAGTTATTATAAACAAGACAACGTCGGTGTGGCCAATCTGGCAACCCGTTTTATCAAAGAATGCCGCCCGTACCGGATTTTTATGGATATCGGTGGGCAGGGCGCCGGCGTATATGACATTTTAAAAGACCGCGGTTTTGGGGAGATTATCCGCGGGATTTATTTTGGCGAAAAAGCAATTAACGAAGAGCGTTATTTCAACCGGCGCGCCGAAATGTGGGACAGCGTCAATCAGTGGCTCAAATCTCAGCCGCCAGTCCAGCTTCCCGAAGATGAAGAACTGTTTAACGATTTAACTGCGGTCAATAAGAAATATGACCGGAAAGGAAGGTTGCAAATGGAAGAAAAAGATGAGGTCAAAAAGCGTCTTGGACGCTCTCCGGACAAAGGAGATGCTTTGGCATTAACCTTTGCCGAACCGGTTTATGATTGCGGTGAACCGAAATTATACGGCAACGGCAAGGTCTCAATAGAAGAAATGTTTGCCCTCGCCGCTGGTGAAAAAGATAATTCCGGCTGGTAAAACCCTCAAAAAATAGCTTCAATACTTTTGCTTATCCCGCTGTGCAATTTCCCGGCGGGATTTTTTTTATAACCCCAAACAAGATAAGGAGAAAGGAAATGCACAAAATGAAACAGTATATGGAATTAATTAATGCTTTTTAAGATAACAAACATAAAAACAACATAAAAGTGGAGTTTGTAATGATGTTATAAAAGCAAGAGAAATTCCCTCAGGAATAAATACCCTGCTCAGAAAAAACGGAAGATAGAGAACCGTGGCCGCTGACATCCATTGAAAATAACTGTTTTTGTTTTTGAATAAAATATCTTGTATCGATATCGTTTTTTGAGCGGCAATCAAGGCCGGAATTAAACTTAAGCGACATAGAAAATATAAGCCTAGCAGATAGACGCATAAAACCTGCCAGATTGTGGAAATTGGTATTAATTGAATAATAAAAACCAAAATAAAATAACCGGCGGCAATGGCAGAATCTGCCAAAAAATAAGAGAAAAACAACCGAAAAGAGAAAAAGCGTAAACAAAGATCGTTATGCAAAAGATAAAGATATATACTTAAAGACGTTATACAATAAGCAAAGGCATTAAGCAGGATTTTTATCGATGAGGGCAAGAGAAAAATATTTATTAAAAATACCGGTGTAATAAATACAATAAAAATGTCTATTTTTCTCAGAAATAAAACAATAGCGTCTTTTAATACACTTAACATGGAAGAACCCGTCTTTTATATCTTGTACTTAATAATAAAAAACTTTAAATTTAGTGTCAAATAATAAAAGCAACCATCCTTTTATAAAGTTACAATATTTTAATAAATATGGAAAATATTATAATGGTAAATAAAGGAAAAGAAAGTTCTAAGGAAAGTCATAATATTTATAACAAAAAGCAAAAATAATGTTTCGTGTTTGGCCAAAATTTTTATATATCTTTGCCAGTATGGTCTGTTTAAGTCTGATCTTTTGCATTGGCGCTGTTGTAATCAACCATAATACGCAAGGAGCACAATGTGACATATACCTATGGCAGCAAGATGATATAGTCGGAAAAATAAACTTTCAAAGCTGGTTCAATTGGTATTGGCTCGGAGTGCCTTGCCGCCTAACGGCCGGTGCCGTTTTCGGAATTTACCTTTTGGCAATACCGTTATATTGGCTGTTGCGGGAGATCGGAACGAAACTCTGGAAAATCTCAAAAACCGGCCGTTTTATGGTCGTTGAATATCTGCTTTGGCTGATTGCTTATTATGCCATTTTGATGATGAAAACAATCAGTAATCAAATTTCTGTTACTTGGAACATATTATATAATGCCGGAATGGGAAGTCTGGTACTAAGCCTGCCTTTGCTGGCCTTTATAATAATGATTATTTTGGCAGAAAATGAGCATTAAACAGCTTATTGTCCGCCGTTTATGTAAAGCTCCCGAAAAATAGCTTCAATACTTTTGCTTATCCCGCTGTGCAATTTTCCCGGCGGGATTTTTTTATAACCCCAAACAAGATAAGGAGAAACTTCATGATTGCACATGCCGTCATGGACCGGGTTTTTATCCGCCTGAAACCGGTCGAAAAACAAACAACCGGCGGAATAATCCTGACCGACGATTTTGAGCACCGGCGGACGATTGGAACGGTCGAAAGCGTCGGGCCGCAGGTTTCCGGCGTCAAACCGGGAGACAAAGTTTTGTTTCATGTTTTTGATGAATTGCCGACATATGATTCTGATGTCGTTGTCGTTCGGGAAAACAGCATTTTAGGAGTAATAACAGATGAATAATATAATCCCCGTATATAAAAACGAAGTCGAAACCTGGATAGAGCGGCTGTCCGCGGCGGAACGGCATTATGAAAAATACCACCGCCTGGTGGCCGAAACCAGAAATTATTATAAAGACCAAACTTCTGACATAGCCCGTGCCGGCCGTTACAATATCTTTTGGTCGACGGTCGAAACGTTAAAACCCTTTTTATATTTCAAGCAGCCCAAGCCCTACATTGAACGCCGCAACAAAAACGCCGATCCGGCAGAAACACTGGCTTGCCGGATTTTGGAAAAGGCACTGGCCTGGAATATGGAACAATTTGATTTTGACAGCGTATTAAAATATGCCCGCAACGATTTTCTGATATCAGGCATGGGGCTTGTCTGGGAGCAGTATATTCCGGAGTTCCGGAGCTTGCCGGACAGCGAAAATCCCGAAAAAGAAATTGAGGTCAAAGTCGGAGAAAGGGTAGAAACCGTTTATGTCGATCCGGCCGATTTTATTGCCGATTGTGATAGAGTCGGCATTTGGGAAGACGCAGCCTGGATTGCCAAAAGGATTCATATGGGCAAGACGGAAGCGGTTGAATTGTTCGGCGAACATCTGGCGCCGTTTATAATCCGCCCCGATGAAAAAGACTATGCCAAAAAAGACGTTTGTATTTATGAAGTCTGGGACAAGACGGCGCGAAAAGTCTATTGGCTCTGTAAAGAATATAAAAACGGATTTTTAAAAGTCGCAAACGATCCTTTCGGGCTGAAAGGCTTTTTCCCGTGTCCGAAACCGGTTTTTGCCACCATGACCAATAACAGCATTATCCCGACGCCGGACTATTCGATGATTAAAGAAATGCTTTCTGAGCTGGACGGCATCAACAACCGGATGCGCTTGACGATGAAAGCGCTGAAAGTCTCCGGCTGTTATGACAATTCTTTTCCCGAGTTAAAGAGCATCCTGAATAAGGACATAACGCTTGTATCGCTCAATGATTTTCAAAAACTCAAAGACAATGGCGGCATTCGCGGGATTATAGACTTTGTTCCGGTTGAGCAGTATGTAACGGCTCTGGAACAACTGGCGGCCAGAAGACAGGATATTATTGCCAAGATTTTTGATGTAACCGGCGTATCGGATATTATGCGCGGTAGCTCCAATCCCGGCGATACGGCAACGGCCGTCCGTGAAAAGACCAATTTCGGCACTTTGCGCAATCAGGATCGCCAAAATGATATGCAGCGCTTTATCGGGGATGTGTTCAGGATTAAGGCGGAAATTATCTGCCGTTGTTTTTCGGAAGAAACGCTGCTGGGATTTTTGCCGCCGGAAGAACGGCAAAATACGGCGCTGGCCAAAGATGCCGTCCGGCTGTTAAAAACCGACAACTTGCGCGGTATGGTGCTGGGTGTGGAAACCGACGTTGCTTTTCAGCAGGCGCAGGAAGCCGCAAAAACGCTGGAAGGCATAAACACCATAAATGAGCTGATTGCAAAAGCTTTTCAAACCGTATCAAGCCAGCCGCTGCTGTTGCCGTTGTACCGCCAGATGATAATGTCTGTTGTGGTAACAATGCCGAAATCCCGCCAGTTTACGGCAACGGTTGAAAAAGTTTTTAACGATATTGAACGGGAGCTGAATAAGCCGGACGAAACTCTGCCGCAAAAGCCGAACGAGGCTCTGACTCTGGAGCGGGAAAAAGCCGCGGCGCAATATCAGCTGGAACGGGAGAAAAACAACTTAAAAGCCCGCGAATTGCAGTTAAAAGAGTGGGTTGAGCAAAACAAACTCTATATGACCAATAAAGAAATGGAAATGCAGGCAAGGTTGAAAACCGCCCAGCTTGAAAAAATGCCGGAGAAAAATGCCGCTTTGGCGCCTTTCTCTGACAACCCCGGAAATATCTCTTCCGGATTTGTAAAAGAATTCTGAACGGAATTTTTTTGTTTTAACCGCAGGCAGAGATATCTCCGCCTGCTTTTTTGTATTCTGAAAACAGAGCCGGGATATCGTCATATCCCGGCTTTTCTAAATTGCACTGGATGGACACGCGCTTCTCCATCATATATCTACACTAACAAACCAGTGGACACCACTGCGTGATTTTCTGGCCCTCAGAACAATCTGAGAACAATGTAGCATTTGTCTTAAGAAAGTCAAGCACGAAAGATTAAATTATTGCTTGTAAAATTATTGTGTTCAATTATTATAATTACTATTATTATCAAAGGAGAGAGCATGAAAAAATATGTTGTCTTAATAGGACTTGTTGGAATATTATGCTGCAATTCTGCCAAGGCAGATTTCTGGAATGATTTTTTGCGCATTCAGTGCCGGCCGGAACTAAAAAGCCTGTATATGACGGTAGAACATCCACGTACCAGTGAAGACCTGCAGGAAAAATTACTGACACAATCTGCGGATTATATTCAAAAATACGGATTATATAATTTACAGGCGCTTTATAAGCTTGATAATAATGACAAAATATTGTGGCAAAAGAGCTATAATGCTTCCTGCAAAATTGATAATAGGATATTTGAGGTACAGATAAACGCGCTTAATCCGAAAAAAAATTATAAAATAGGAGATAAATATCAATTTCTTTCCGGTGAAGGGAGCGCTGGTATTTATCAGCAATTTTACCTGACCGTTAAAATGAATAACAAAGTCATTATTGATGCGCTGGAAGCAGTAAGCCTCAATAATGGCAGAATGATAACTTCCGTACAATTTGATTTAACTCATCTGTCAAATCCGTTGCTTGATATCCATTATAATTGGGACGGTGATGATATGAGAGCTGATTGGAAAGTGTATAATAGAACTTTCTTTTTGGATAAAAAAGAGTTTACGCCGGTCACTTCTGAAAATTTTTGGATAGAGACGGAATAAAAAACAGAGCCGGGATATCGTCATATCCCGGCTCTGGAAAAACAAGAATATCGTCATATTCAGGCTTTTCTAAATTGCTCTGGATGGGCGCGTGTTCCATTATCCTCTAATATAAAATTACTCTTATATGTGACCAACCACTTTCTGGTCTCTCAGAACAATCTAAGAACAATATAATGATAAAAGGAGAAGAGTCAAGGAAATATTGTTGTAAGAATTTATGATTACAATTTGGGGGATAGGCGATTAAAAAAACAAAGCGGGAATAATTAAGTTCCTGCTTTTATTTTGTTCCGCCACCTTGCCTTTGCCCGGATTTTGATTATCTCTATCGCATATTCAAAAACAAGGGAGCGGCAATATGCATATTTTTTCAAAAAATACGCTGATTTTCTTCGGTATATACTGGTTGTTGGGGTTGATTTTCGGCCTGTTGGGTACTCAGGCCTGGCTGATATATTCCGAAATTATGCTTTATTTGCTTTTGCTGCTGTGGTTCGTCCGAATTTTCCGCTTAAAAACTGAAACTTTCGACAAACTGCGCCAACGTCGGCCGCGCCTGGCCTGTTATCTGGCGTTTCAAGGCTGCCTGCCGCTGATTTTTGCCATGGTTCTGGCCGTTTCGTTCACGCCGTGGTTTCCCCGGCTGTCTGAAGAAATAAGGCATATCTTGCAAAACAATTTATACGGGGTTTGCTGGGGTTCAACGCTGATAGTCCTGCTGCTTGCCCGCATAACGCTTCTGCTTCGGCGGTCGGATGACCCTCTGGAAATCATCGAGGGCGATAAAGATAACCCGGCAGACGATGCCAAAGGTTTTATATTCAATTTGTTGCTGTCCGGCGGACTTTATTGGATTGTCTTTTTGCCGCTCACGGCAGGCGCATTGCGTTTTAACAGCCGGGAGCTGGAAACGACGGGAAACATCTGGCGAACAATTTTTGCTTTGGAGCTGTTTTGGCTGATATTTATTAAAACACCGGATTTCCTGATTAAATTCCGGCAGCAGCTGCCGTTGCTCAGCCGTTATCTGGCCTCGTTCGGATGGTTGGCATATTTCTGGCTCCTGGTGCCTTTTGTCCTGATTTACGAATTGTCTGTCTATCCTCACGGCATTCCTTCCGGACATTGGCTGCTGATAATAGCCCCTTATGCCCCGTTGTTTAACCTGCTGGCTATGCTGCTGCCGCTTCCGCTGATGTATTGGCGGGAAAAACGCCGGTCAATACGGGCGGAACCATAAGTTTTTTTAATCCCGGGCTCTCTTGGCGGAGCCCTTTTTCATCATCTGCCGCACAATTGCTGCGGCTTTTTTTATGCCTGAAAACAAGGAGAATTTTTCATGAGCCGGTTAAAAGACGAAGTCACGCTGCCGGATGGCACGGTCGTGGCTTCTTTTGAAGAAATTAACCGCTGGCTGAAAGCCAATAATCTGGCCTGGGCCGGCGATTATTCGGACGACTTTCGCAAGAAGGTGCGTCTGCAACAACAACGGGCGGAACATCGGGAAACGATGGCCGCCTTTTTACATAACTATAAAAGGAAAATATGGAATGAGTAGTGAAACCCAAAAAATTGTGGAAGAAGTCGTCAGACGGTACCGCGAGGGGCAAAAGGCCGCCGCGGCACAGGAGACGGTTTCAAACGGCTATTCCGGAAATGAGGCGCAGGAGCTTTCTGCCGCAGAAGATCCCTACGCTGAAGCTCCGGGATTTTATCCGCCGGAATTTGCCGGCATATTTCGCAATCTTCCTTTTGAATTCCGAAAATTTCTGCATGAACGCGAGGCCAATGTTACGCACGCGTTTAAGGAACTCGGACAAGAAATCGAAGATTGCCGCTGGATGAAAGAAGTTTACGGCGAAAGGCAGGAGCGTCTGCGCCGCAATTTCGGCTTTCTTTCGCCGCAGCAGTATTTTGCATATATGGCGGCGTTGGATGATGCGCTGGAAGCCAGCCCGGAAGAAACACTCCGCCAGCTGGCCGGACATTATGGCGTTGCCGGACAGCTGTTTGCGGCGGCTCCGGTCGAAAACAAGGCGCAGCTGGGCGAATACGTCCGGCAGGTTTCCGGTATTGCCGGCAAACTGACCGAATTGGAACGCCGCTTTCAAAAAGTCAATGAAGATTTCGCCGCTGCCCGTCAGCGCGATGCAGAACGCCTGTTCAAAGAATTTATGGAAGCCCGGGATGAAAAAGGCCGGGCCAAACATGAGTTCTTTGCCAGCGTCAAACCGGTCGTCTACCGCCTGTTGCTGACCGGTGCGGCCGCGGATTTGGAAGAAGCATACGAAATGGCGGTTTGGGCGAATGCCGACATCCGGGCCCGCCTGATTGCCGACAATACGGATGCTTCAATCAAATCAAAAGCCGAAGAGGCCGTCAAGGCCAAAGAAGCGTCATTCTCCCCGAAAGGACACCAGAAGTCAAAACCGGATTATTCCAAAATGACGACGCGTGAAATCGTGGAATCAATTGTCGCACAATATCGAAACAACCAACTTTAAACTTAAATTTTTTAGAAAAGGAAAATAAAAATGACAGCTTTACCTGTTGATGATGTAATGGCTTTCACCTTGGAATGCCGCACCGGCACTTTGTCGGATAACATATCCAAAAACAACGCGTTGCTGAAAAGGCTGAAGGAAAAAGACAATATCAAGGAAATTACCGGCGGCAGCCGCATTCTGGAAGAACTGGAATACGGCGAAGGCGATATGGTTTGGTATTCCGGCTATGATACAATCAATTTCACGCCCAAGCAGTTGTTTACCGCGGCCGAATATGCCCTCAAACTCTGTGCCGTTCCGGTTGCAATCTCCGGGGAAGACCAGCTGCGCAACTCCGGTGATGCCCAAATCATGGAACTGATGGTCAAACGCGTTGACAATGCCGTTAAAACCATGTGCAACAAAATGTCCGCAGCAATTTACGGCGACGGTACGGAATCTTCCGGTAAGGCCATCGGCGGGCTCAAACTGCTGGTCGCGGATAATCCGTCTACCGGTACGGTCGGCGGCATCAACCGCGCAACGGCCGGCAACGAGTTCTGGCGCAACCAGTCTTTAACGGCTTCCGAGGCGCTGACGGTAGATACTATCCGTCCGACCATGGACAAATTGTATATGTCTTTGTGCCGCGGCACCGACAAACCGGACTTGATTGTTACCGGAACGTCTTTGTACAGCCTGCTTGAAGAATCTATGGCTTCACTGCAGCGCTATACCGACCCGAAAATGGCCGATGCCGGTTTTGCCACCCTGCGTTTCAAGGGCGCCGACGTAATTTGCGACGGCGGACAGGGCGGCCATTGTCCGGAAGACCGGATGTACTTCCTCAATACCGATTATCTGTATCTGCGTCCGCATAAAGACCGCAATATGAAGGTCATCGGCGGAGAGCGTGCGGCCATCAACCAGGATGCCGTTTATAAAATTATCGGCTGGGCCGGTAATATGACCATGTCCAATGCGTCTTTGCAGGGTGTTTTGCTTAACAAAACCTCTGCCTCAACGGATAGTGACGGTGAATAATATAAAAACAAAAACACAACGGGAGGGGCTGTTATGGCTCCTCCTTCATTTTTGCACCAACGGAAAGGAATACAAATGGATTTTGGATTATTTGATAAAATCGCTCAAAACACCAATCCGGAAGACGGTATTGTCGCCCGTTTTTATGACCGTTCGGTTAAAACGGAAGAAGTGACCAAAGATGGTTTTCCGGTCTTTAAAAATGTCTGTTTTGTCGAAATCCGGATTAAGGATAATCCGTCGGAGGTTTATGACCAGCCGGCAACCAAAGAGAAAATCGAGCGTTTCCCGGCGGCCTACGCCCGCTATCAGCTGATGAAAAAGCAGATAAAAGAGGGAACGCCGCTTGAGCAGTTTGCCTTTTTGACGGCCGGAGAAATAGAGAGTTTGAAAATCCGCGGAATCTTCACCGTCGAAGCGCTGGCTGAGCTGGATGAAGAAAAGGCCGTTCAGCTGGAAATCGGAAGGGAGCGGGAATTGGCACAGAAGTTTCTGGCCGCTTCTGCTCATAACTCCGAAATTTCTTCCTGGCAAAAACAGGAAGAAAAATACCGGCAGACAATAGCACAGCTGCAAAACAAAGTCGAACAACTGCAGGCACAGTTGAAAAAATCAACCGAAACCGCTAAAACAAAGGAGAAATAAAATGCCAACCAATAAACTTCTTGAAGACAAGTTGAATAACTGGGCCAAAAACTGGCGCAGACAACAAGAAGAAATATCATATTCGCCCCAATATCAGGCCCAAAACCAAACCCCGTACAACACATCTGCTCCAAACTGGCAACAGACGCCATATCAGCCGCAGGCACAGTCGTTTGCGGCTCAGCCTGATGCACCGCAACAGCCTCAACAAGTGTCGGCACAGACTTCGGTCTTAAGTCCTGAAATTGCCAACGCCGCTTTTCAAAAAGGCTTTGCGTCTAAACAAAAATCCGGCTTTCCCCTGAAAAATGCTGTTACTCAGGCCATGCCTAATATTGGAAATACTGCGTTTTATCCGGTATATGGCGGTGCTCAGACGGTATATAACATAGGAGAAACTTTGTATAAAACAGGAGAAGAAATAGGAGAAAAAATAGGAGAAGGAGTGGTAGATTATCGCACCTATGATCCTTATACAGATGTTCCTAATGTTATTTCACCTAATCAGACCTATATACAAAATGTTACGAATTTGGCTAAAGAGGCTAAAAGAGTAGGGGTAATGAACCTTGGTGATGATAAAAAACATCAATATGTTTCATGTTTTGGTGCGTCTAATGGTATGCCAATTACTGTAACAGGTCTAGGATATGCAAAAGAAGGAGATGATATATATAAAAAGATTACAAACAAGAAGCTAAAAAATCAATATGGAGGAACATTCGGTGTGTTGGCTGACAGCTGGAAAGATTTAACTAACAATGAAATTGGTAGAGATTTAGGGAGAAATGGATATGATTGTAGTCGTATTCTTAAAAAAAGATAAAATTTAAGTTGAAAAAATAAAAAATATAAGCTATCCTTTCAAAATATGAAAGGATAGCTTATAAATGAAAGAACGGATACAAAATTTCATCAGAGTATTTGCAGCCTTTATGGTTGTAGATATTTTTCTATTTTTTATGCTTCGGTGGGTAATAGAATATGAGTGGGCTGTAATAGTTTGGGGAGCACCTTTTTTATCCATTCCCATAGCTTTAGTGTTAGCAATTTTCGCATTCTTCAAAATAACATTCAAAATTCCTTATGCTCAAATTGTGCGTTGGGGGATAGTTGTTGATACTATAATATTTGGGATCGAAATGTTGAACAATATGATGTTGAAATGATATTCAGGCAAAATAGAAAGAGAAAAGATAATGAAAGAACGTTTTTGGAATTTAATGTTTTTGTGTGGTATGTTTCCCTCGTTATTTTTTTTGTTATTCATTGGTCTTTTTGGGGGAATAGGAACGATAATGTTTTTGGCCGTCATTTTAGGCTGGATATGGGCAATAAGCATTTTCTTAGTGCTGGTGGGGGTTTCTCTTCCGTATGTCAAACAAGAATACACAGAGTTAGCACTTTTCCTCTTGTTTCCTGAAATATTTATTTTAGGTGCCCTTGTACCTTTTTAGTAGACAAATATAAAAAAATCTAATATTGTCAAAGTATCTGAAAAATAAAGGATATTTGATGATATGATGAAAACAAAAAAAGAACAAAAGAAAGAGGGAGAAGTTGTCGTGCAAACAACAGCTTTCTCCCGCTTTTATAATTTTATTAATAACATCGATTATAAAAAACACTTTAAATATGTTTGCTGGTTGATTTTGGCAGACATAACTCTTTTCATCGTTCTAACAATAACTTTTGTTGTTATGACAGGAAATGCTTTTGATGGGTTAAGTTAACAAAAAGGAATATATATGAAAAATTCAAAAACATACTTCTTGCTCATGCGCTTCTTTTTGTTGTCGTTTTCTTATATCATATTATTTCCTTTAACTCTTTTTTTGTTAGTGTCATTAACTGTTTTATTGTATGATTGTATCTTTTGAAAATAAAAAAAAGAATAAAATTTGAAAAATAAAGGATATTTGATAATATGGTGAAAACAAAAAAAGAACAAAAGAAAGAGGGAGAAGTTGTCGTGCAAACAACAGCTTTCTCCCGCTTTTATAATTTCATTAATAGTATCGATTATAAAAAACATTGGAAAATTATTAAAGTAATTTTTATCCTTGGAATAATTTTGGCTATTTATTCAATTGGTACCTTTTTATATATACTTTGAAAAGTGATGATTATGAGTGTGATTATAAAATTTATTTTATTGTTAATTGGTTATATCTCTTCAATTATATTTTTTATGTATTTTGCAGCTATGGCCTCAATGGTAACAAACGGAATATTAAATATGTAAGAATGATTGGACGGGAAGGATTTAATATGAGGAAAACAAAAAAAGAACAAATGTGTCCGGAAGAAGTTAATGAAAAATTTTTAACTTCTTCTAACTGCTGGTCTAAGCTGATAGAAAAAGTTAATAAGCTTGATTACAAAAAGCAAGGTGAAAGACTCTGGAAATTATTTTTATTAGACATCTTATTGTTCTTTGTATTTATATTTGCAGTGTGTTTCTTTTTTTCTTCATTAGATTGGTAAGGTTCGAAAATGTCAAAATTAAAAACAGTGTCTTCTTTTATACAATTAATTATGATTGGGGCAGGATACTTATTTCTTGCTCCTCTGGCTGTGTTTTTTATGACGAGTTCTATCTTTATTATAGGCTTCGTTATTTTAACTAAAATAGAAATGCAGGTAATGGAGTTTCTGTTATGAAGAAAAATCAAAAATTGAAAGATAAACTATCTGAAGTTAATAACTTGGTAGATAATATTGATTATAAAAAGCACTTTATTTGGCTTTTGTGGATGTTTTTATTCAGTCTTCTGCTTTGGGGTAATATCATTTTGGGGCTAATCTGATGAAACATAAGTATTTTCAGTTTGTTATTTTAGTTGTTTTATATGCAGCAATAGTGCCGACGTTTCTTATCTCTATGTTTGTTTTAGGAGGAATATGGTTTGGTTTATTGCTCAAAATGATTTCTTAAGGAAAAGAGAATGAAAGAACGGATACAAAATTTTATCAGGGTTTACGCAGCATGGGTTGCAATTGCGCCCTTGTCTATAGTAGGCGAAATGTTAGGTTTTTCAGGTTATTATGCCCCATATGTTTTTATAGCATTACAGATTATTTTATTTGTCTTAGCATTTCTGGCCTTCTTTAATATCACGTTAGGTATTCCTTACCGCAAGATAATACAATATGCTCTGTATATAGATTGGATTTTGTTTTTTATTGCCTTGGTTATTGGATTGCCAATAATCGCATCGCTTATGAGAGGGATGTAAAATGATAAAACAATTTTTTCATCAGTTGGCAATGTTGTTAACAATGACGGTTCCTGTCTTTTTTATGGGAATAATCGGTGTTCAAAAAGAAAATTTATTTTTGGATTGGCTTTGTATAGCTTTATTATTTTTTCTGTCAGGGTGTTTTTTATGCATTTTGTTCGGGAAAAAATTGTCGCTCTTAAAACAAGAAAATGTAGAAATTGCATTATTTCTGACATACATTGAACTTTTAATATTAGTATTTCTTTTTGCTGATACAGTTAAGGATATTTGATAATATGAGAAAAACAAAAAAAGAACAAAAACGACTTGAAGAATCTAGTATTAAAGATACAGATTCTTCAGGTTTACTTATTAAATTTTTTGATAAAATAAAAGCAATAAATTATTTTCGTCATTGGAAATACATTATTAGAATATTGCTATTAAGCATTCTTCTATTTGGTTATATTTATTGTATAACTTTTTGCACCGTTATAAAGTCAGAATTATAATAAAAGGAAATGATCTTTGAATAAGTTTTTAGTTTATTTAAATTTTACATTAATAATCATTGGATATATATTTTCATTAAGTCTATTTTTTTATATGTTATATTGGACAATTATTTTTACTGTAAGTCTTTTTTGAAAGTAGCAGTTAAATTTTTATAAAAAACAAATTATCAGTAAAATTTAACTAAAGAAAATAGCTTACGCCGTAATATCGGCGTTTTTTTGTATAACGAGCATCTGTTCAAGCCTGAACAGGTGTTCTTTTTTTATTAAATAACAACCAATAAGGAGAAAACATGAAGAATATGCTTGAAATCTGCCGTGAGGCGGCAAGCCTTGTTGCGGCTCAAAAGCCGGAAGACTTGTTTAATGAAGATTCTCAACAGGAGGCTGTATTTTTAAGTGTTGCCAAAGATACTTTGGACAGCCTGTTGCGCTATGGCGATTGGCAGGAACTGACCAAGGAGGGCGTTTTGCGCACTTCCGGCGGCCGTAGTTCTTATCTTATCAAACAGTTTTGCCCCGATTTTTATTCTATATTGAATAATACGGTCTATATCAAAGACAGCGCGGAAAAAGTTATCGGCGCCATCACCCCGCAGGATTGGATGCGTGAAAAATATTTCAACTGCCCCGATGCCGGTCTGAAGTTCAAAATCCAAAACGGAATGATAAAATTTCTGACGCCGCCGCCCGACGGGATTAAGATTGTTTTTCAGTATCGCTCGTCAAACATTGTGTTTGATGCGGCAAACGGCTACGAGGAAAAATCCGAACTGACTAAAAATACCGATGTTCCTGTTTTTGATGAATTTCTGGTCAAAAAAGGCATTGTCTGGCGCTGGAACCGGCGCAACGGTATGCCGTATGAAGAAGAATTTAACGAATACGAGCGCGAAGTCAAAGCCAAATTCGGCAGCGGCCTGGCCTCCCGCGATATTAACCTTGCCGGTATGGTTTTTAATCCGGCGGCAGAAGGAGTATATGTCAATGCAGCAAAGAACAATTAACCGCAGCGCCAAATCGGTCAACTACACGCTGCCCAGCCCGATTGGCGGATTAAACGCCCGCGACAGCCTGGATTTGATGTCAGAAACCGATGCCGTCGTCATGGACAATTATCTCCCGCTGGATACCAAAGTTGCTTTGCGCCGCGGTTATGTCCGTTATGCGGCGCTGGATGGAAAAGTCCGGACGCTGGCGGAATACAAATTGCCCGATGAAAACCGCTTTTTGGCTTTTGCCGGTTCCACGGTTTATAATATTTCTTCCAAGGCTGCCATAAAGGATTATAAAAAAGATTTCGGCGAAGGGCGCTGGCAGTATTGCCAGTTCAAAAATCGTCTGCTGCTGGTCAACGGATATGACAAGCCGCAGACGTTTTATGTTGATGACAACGGCGACGAACATTTTGAAGACGCCTCTTTTTCCGGCACCAATTTGCTGCCGCAGCGGCTGATTAACGTTTGTACGTCGCACCAGCGGCTTTTCTTTGTCGAGAAAGGCACGCTCAATGCCTGGTATTCCGAGGGTGTGGGAGAAGTGCAGGGAACCTTGGTCAAATTTGACCTTTCAACAATTTTTCGCGACGGCGGAGAACTTATGGCAATCGCCTCCTGGACACAGGACGGCGGGCAGGGAATTGACGATCTGACGGTTTTTATCACGTCGGAAGGCGAAGCGGCCGTTTATCGCGGTTCGGATCCCGGAGATGCCGGCGATTGGGAGTTGAAAGGCGTTTTTCGGATGAGCCGTCCGATAGGCTATCGCTGCCTTTTGCCTTATCAGGGAGATGTTGTCATTATTTCGGAAGACGGTTATATTCCGCTGTCAAAGGCGCTTCCGCTGGAACAGGCCAATGCGTCTCAGATTGCCTTTTCCGATAAAATCAGGGGCTTGGTGCTGGACAGAACCAGAAACAACAAGGGAAAAGAGGGCTGGCAGGGGATTATCTACGGCCGCGGCGGATATGCTTTGTTTAACGTTCCGGTCAACCAGCAGTTTGAACAGCACGTTATCAATACCAATACCGGCGCCTGGTGCCGTTTTACCAATATCCGCGCCTTGTGCTGGGGGCTGTTTCAGGGGCGCCTGTATTTCGGCGGGGAAGACGGCGTCTATCTGTTTGACGAAGGCTATTCGGACAATAAAGTCCATATCTTTGGCAAAATAGCTCAGGCCTATACAAATCTCGGTAATGGAAATTTGAAGAAAATTCAAATGATTAATCCGCGTACAAAGTCAAGCACCAAATATGCGTTGGTTGTTTATGCCAATGTGGATTTTGATGACAAAGATAAGGCCTATGCCGAAAATATCGGTTATTCCGGTGTGACCAAATGGAACACTGCGGCCTGGAGCAGCCTGGACAATCCGATCGGCACCAAATGGGCAACGCTGAAAGGAAAAATCCGCAGCCAGTGGATTGGCTGTTCGGCAACCGGCTTCAAAATCAGCCTTGTTTTTCAGACCAAAACCAGGGGAAACCTGATTGAATGGTATGATACCGGTTTTCGTTACGAGTCCGGCAGCGGTATCTTGTAAAAGGAGAAAATCCATGGAAACGGAAATCATCCACGATGAATGCGGCGTCATTAAAGACTGGGTTTGCTTTGGTTTGGGAGAAGATACCCAATGGTGCGGAGAAAATTATACCTGCGGTTTTTCCCGGAACGGCAAAATGATCGGCGGACTGATTTTTCATGACTACCGCAAAAATACAGATGTCTGGTGGACAATCTTCAGCACGGATAAACGCTGGTGTACCAAAAGGGTGCTGAAATACATTTTCGGCGTCGCTTTTAAAGATTTGCATTGCCAAAGAATAAGCCTGATGGTCGCGGACGATAACCTGCCTTGCCTGAATTTTGTCAGAAAGCTTGGCTTTCGCGAAGAAGGAAGATTGCGGGCTTATCGAGAAAACGGCGGGGATTGCATTCTTTTCGGTATGTTAAAAAGGGAATGCCGTTATTTGTAACGGCACCATAAACGGGAGGAGGGTGAGAGCCTTCCTCTTTTTTTATGCTGGTAATCCGGCGCCATAATTTTAACAAATCATAAAAGGAGAAAATAAATGAGTAAAAGCATCGGAAAACTGCTTGGTGGTAAATATGAGCCAATGCCGATTGAGAACAATTTTAACAAAGATCGGCAGGTAAATTATTTTGAACTATTCGGGAAAAATGAACAATCTTACATTGAACCGACACCGGCCTGGGGACAGTCATTATATCAAGAACAAAATATATCATACATACCACAAGAGAGAAGAAACACTGAATATTTTCCTTCTCGTTTTGAAAAATTTGTTAGAAATTTAAAGAGCCCAGAAGTTGAAGGGATAGGATATGAAGATAACTTAGCGAAAATAGATCAAAGGACGCATACTGGAATTATACAGCCGACGTTAAATCGTTTTTTAAGGGCTCATCCGCACTATAGAGAGACATTTCCTAACGATATAAAAGATTTAACTCAACATCATATTGATATCATTTATAAAAACGATTACTACGATGCATATCGAATAAATGAAATTCAAAATGAAAAGTTGGCGGAAACAATGTTTGATAGCTATGTCAATCATAGTCCGAAGGATATTACAAAATGGCTTCAAGAAGGGATTAATCTTTATAGTCATAATACTGTAAGTGAAGACGGTATTTTGGGGAGTCAAACAATAAATAGTTTAAATTATATTGATGAAAATACAGTTGCTTTGATTAATAATTATGTTCTAGAAAAAAGAATTGAAGAGGCCAAACAAAAAAGACCAAACTATAGAGGCCTAATTCCAAGAATCAACAGATTAAGAATGGAATAAAGCTTATCAAAAAGTTAATACAAGATGCGTTTGAAGTAATTTTTTATCTAGAACGCATCTTGGTTTTTTTGTAAATCAAGCAAGGCACCTAATATTTTTTCTTGAAATTTGAACCAATCACCGCGATTAAATATTTGTTGCATTGTGCCACAAGACGGAATGCAATATTTGTTGTCATTTCTTAAATCCCAATAAAAATCAAGAATCTGCTGACGAATTGCATTATATCTTGCCGTCATGGCTGCTTGCGTTTCCTGAGTAAATTCGGAATCAAGAAGCTGGTATATCTGTTGATCCATACACTCATTTGCTTTTATTCCAGCCGAAATATTGCCAGTCGTAGATGTCGGATTGTTTTCAAAAGCTTTTTCCCAACATTGAAAACTAATCTGAGCGGCTTGCTTTTCACCGTAACTTAAAATTTTGTTCTCTTCTTGCATGTTACAACAATTAAGAAGAAGTAACACCGCTAAAATACGCAAGATATTTTTGTTCATTTTTATCCTCAAATTAACTTGCTAAAATCTACTATTCTAATGTAATAACAGCAAAAGTTTAATTAAATGCAAATGTCATAATAGTTTGGATATTAAATTTTTATAAGGAAATAATATGAGTGCAATAGGGGATAATCATGCCATCAATTATTCACTGGATAATCTGGGTATTACTGTTAGTACATATATTTCAGAACATTTTAAAACGGTATAAATTAAAAAATCCGGAAGTCTGAGCAAACATTTTTTCATTACTGACCTGCGGTATAATCTTCGGCTGCCTAAGCCCGACTTTTTCTTTTGGTTTTTTGTACGGGGTGGTTGGTGCGGTTGTTCCGAGTATGTTCCGTTTTACGGCCAACAAAAAGAGTGATAAAAATGCAGATAATTAAAGAAATAGCAAGTTTTTGGAGCTTTGGGCTGCTGATTAGTTTTTTATTTGAAGCAACGTTGCTGATATTTATGCTGCAGCGGATTTTTCAATATTTTATTTCAGATTCGGCCAGGCTGTACAAAACGCTGACCATTTTAACGACGCCGTTTTTAATCGTCTATATATACGATCCCCGTTTTCTGCTTATTCCGTATAGTATAGAAACGGCATTTCTGTTTGTCATCCCGCTGACAATAATCTTAAAACCGCTTGCCGTTTTCAGTGATAAAGAAGTAAAATAACAGAACATAGGTTTGATTTCATAGAGGAAAGATGTTTATCTTTCCTCTTTTTTTATGCCGGCAATCCGGCGCCATAATTTTAATAAATCATAAAAGGAGAAAATAAATGAGTAAAAGCATCGGAAAACTGCTCGGGGGCGGCGGCGCCAGCACGTCGATGTACGCTTCCGAACGGGAATACCTGAATTATCTCAATAATAAAGACACGTCTTTGGTTGACAATACACTCAACAATTTGAACCAAAGCGCCTACAATTTATCGCAGACGCTGAGCAGCCGGCCGGATTATGTTTATTCGGTAGATGCTTCGGATGCGGCCCGGCAGCGGGCAGAAAATGCAACATATAATTCATATGTCAGCAGGTTGACGCCGCAATTTGAGCAACAGCAACGCCAACTGGAAACCCGTCTGCAAAATCAGGGCTTAAGCGTAGGCAGCGAAGCTTATCAAAATGCCATGAACTCAATGTATCAGCAACAGAATGATGCTCTGAACCAGGCTGCTTATAACAGCGTTTTACAAGGACAACAGGCTTTTAGCAACAGCTTGTCGGATTCTATTCGGGCCGGAAATTTCTCAAATGCCGCCCGGCAGTATCCGGTAAACGAAATTTTGCAGTTAATATCCAATTCAATGAGCGGCGATGATGTTGCCCTGGCAAAATATCAAGCCCAGTTCGGGGCAGATTCTCGCATTGCTCAGAACAAAGCTGCAAATTCGGCAGGTCAATATGCCCTGGGTAATCAGTTTCTGAGCGGAGCGGCCATGGCAATGTTCTCTGATGCCAGAGTGAAGGAAAACATCATTCCGGTCGGCAGATTGGATAACGGCCTGACCGTATATTTGTTCAACTATATCGGTGAAGATATTCCGCAAATCGGGCTGATTGCGCAAGAGGTCGCGGAATACCGCCCGGAAGCCGTTATGCAGGACGAATATGGCTTGCTGCACGTCAACTATGCTCTGGCCGCAGCTTAAAATTTTTGGTGTAACTTCAGCCGCTCTTGCATGATGCCGGAGCGGCTTTTTTTATATAAGGAGGAAAAATGCCTTTTGACAGTGAAGGAAATTTTACCCGGATTCACAGTTGGGAAGACGACCGGATAAATGACATTGATATTGTAACCGACCACCATGATGAAGAAGACAATAACCTTGCCGAAGGGTTGTCGCAGACCTTTTTGCGAGACGGTCGCGTTGCAATGCGCGGTAATATCGACGCCGGCAATTTTCAAATAAAAAACCTGGCCAACGGCGCACTGGATTATGATGCCGTCAACCGCAAACAGGTGCTGGACAAGCTCGATGAGCTGAAAACGGAAATCAAAGATATCCTGAACGATAATATGAACTTAGGCGATATCAAAGCCTCTTTGCAGACGGCCAATCACGGAAACTGGCTTTTATGCGACGGACAGGCCGTCAGCCGGACGGATTATGCCGACTTGTTTGAGCTTGTCGGAACAAATTTCGGTGCCGGTGACGGCGTGACGACTTTTAATATTCCGGATTATCGCGGCAAGTTTCTGCGCGGTTTGGGCGGTAATTCTGCCGAAGACGTTTATACCACGCAGGAAGAAGGTCTGCCGAATATTACCGGTTCGGCACAGCTGGCTCAGGCCAAATGGGATGGTGGACCGGATGCTTATTCCGGAGCATTGAAGATTGATTCCGGCGTCAATAATAAAATCCAGTTCAGCGCCGGTGGTGGTTGGGATGGCACCGGACGCGTACCAGTGTCTTTTGATGCCGCGCGCTCTTCTGCGATTTACGGCAAATCGGGCCATGTTACGCCGGTTAACCAGGCCGTAAACTACTTTATTAAAGCAAAGGAGGACTAAAATGGCAGGAGTGATTTTGCCCAATATGATAATTGTTCGCAAAGGCGACAGTTTTGATATCGTGCTGCAGTTCCGAACGGACGACAAGCCGTGGGATTTGACGGATTGTACCGTTAAAATGACGGTCAGGAATAATGAAGAAAAAGTTTTGTTTAGCAAGTCCGGTGAGATTTTTGATGTCTCGGGCGGCAAAGTGCGGCTGAAACTTTTGCCTGCCGATACCAATATCACACCCGGTGATTACAAAACCGATATCCAGATAAAGTTAAAAACCGGCGATATCCATACGGTATATCCCGGCGATGTAAACAAGGTTGCGGTTTTTCGTATCACCCCGGAAGTAACGGAGTAAAAAAATGAGTTTTGTAAATGAAGAAAACGGCATTACCGTTTTTAACGGAACCGGACAGAAGATTGAAGTCTTGTTCCAGGAAGAGGTACAGTTGGATATCAACGTGCCTCTTTTTTATATCAAGTCGGGTGAAGAAGAGATTCAGGCTTATGTCAATAACCATGCCAAGCCGGAGTTGGATGACTATACCCAAACAAAAAAACAGGAGGTTTCCGAACATACCGGTAAAAACATCGAAAAGATTTCCGAAAAAACTGCCGAAGATATAGAAACGGCAAAAGCGGAAATAAATATTTATGTCGAGAACACGGCCGAACCGGCACTGCAGCAATACGCTGACGAAACAATAAAGCCTCAGCTTGAAACAATTGTTTCCGAAGCCGAAACTGCCGCCGGAAATGCTGCTGCCAGTGCAGAAAATGCTCAGAATTCGTCAGTTTCTGCCTCGTCATTTGCCGCACAGGCAGAAAGCAGCGCGTTAAATGCTTCTGATTCGGCGGAGACGGCTGCCGGTCTTGTAGAAACTGCCAGAAAATGGGCGGTCGGTACGATTGAAGAACAACCGGAAGGCAGCTCGGAATATTGGGCGGGAGAAGCCAAAGTTGCCGCTGAAAATGCCGATGTCGGCTATGAACTTTTTCAACCGGCCTGGTTTGATCATAAACCGGAGTCGGCAAGCTGGCTGCGGGCGGATACGTTCAGCTGGCAGGACGGCGGCGTATATTTTGCCGCGTATAATGAATTGGCTTCCCAATATGCCGATGAGGCATCTGCAGAAACAACGGATACCGTCGACAATATTGCAATTACTTATAAGAAAACGCCCAAAGGCTATAAAATCTGCGCACCGGAGCAGGCAGAAAATATCGCCGCATTATATGAAAGTACCGGTGTGGCGTGGTATTATATTCTGGATACGGAAAACGGACGTTTCAAGCTTCCCCGGACAAAATGGGGCTTCGTCGGCAGTCGTAACAACGTTGGAGCTTATGTGCCTGAAAGTTTGCCAAACATCACGGGTGCTTTTTCAACAAATTATACGGCATTGAATCGTATTTCAGGAGGATTTTATCAAAAAGCATATAGCGGCCAAGGAGGAACGGGGTTGCAAGTATTTAGCAACTCGCAAGGGAATATTGAATTTGATGCTTCTCGTTGTTCTTCTGCCTATCAGGACGGGGCATCGGTTCAGCAGCGGGCGGTAGAGATGTATCTCTACTTCTTTGTCGGTAATACGATAAAAAACGACAATCTGATTGATGTCGGAGAGATTGCGGAAAGTCTGAACGACAAGGTGGATTCTGATTGCGGCAATTTATCGGCAGCCGGAAAAGTCTTACTTTCTTCATTACCGATGGCATCCGAAAAATATACGGATTTAGCGCTGCAGGCCAGCGGAGCGTCTTATACGGCACCGGCCAACGGCTGGGTCGTATTATCCAAAACGTCAAACGCCGCCAATCAGTTTGTAAGCTTGGAAGGAAAAACGGCTTATCGTTGTTGTGTCCCGACAGCATCAACAAATGCAGTTGTCAGTCTCGCCGTAAAAAAAGACGATGTTTTTACGGCTTATTATGACTGTGGCGGAACGTTGAACAGATTCAGATTTTACTATGCAGAAGGAGAAAACTAATGTCGGAACAGGTAGATTATGAACCGGGACAGGTTCTCGAGGCGCTGAACAACAAAGCGGATGTTGATTTGGCAAATCTCAGTGAAACAGGACGGAGCACACTCTTGTCCGGCGTTGCGCCGAGTAACAGAACGATATCCGTATCTTTAGCGCCTCAGGCAAATTTTCAGGCTCCTGCAAACGGCTACATCCAAATCGGTCAAGATGGTTCAAATGTTTATGGACAGGCTTTGATGTATGATGATACGGCCAGAACAAATACCATTTTCAACAGTGGAATTCCCAAAACAAGTGCAGATACAGGCAGGGGAATGTTCTACATCGGCAAGGGCCAGGTTTTTGTTTATAATGGTGTACAGGCCAACAGTGTTACTTTTAGATATGCTTTAGGAGAAAAAGAATGATTTATATCGGATTAATTAATAATGAAATCAAACTTTCCGGCAGCGATGCCGAAGCCGTACGGGACGGGGCTTTTGCCTGCGGTCTGGTTTTGGATTCGATACAGCCGACGGAAAGAGAAGTCATCACCGCCTGGAACGGCAAAATGTATTTCAAGGGCGAGGAGCCGGAAAAGCCCTATGACTATGCGGAAGAACGCCGACAGGCCTATCCCGACGTAACGGAACAGCTTGATAAGCTCTATCATGACATAAATGCCGGATTGTTTGGTGAAGAGGCAAAAACGTCAACCTTTTTTCTGGCCAGAAAAAAGGTAAAAGATGACTATCCGAAACCGGAAGAAACTTCCGAAAGCAATGAAGGAGAAGCGGGCGCATAGCCCGCTTTTTTTGAGGAGAAAAAGCATGGATTGGGGATTGGTTGCCGGACTGGCGGCACTGTGCGGCGTTGTTGTCAATTTTATCCGTATCGGACGCTGGCAGGGAAATATTGAAACCAGAGTCGACAAGGTTGAGCAAAATTTTGACAAGCAGGACATCCGCCTGGAGAATTTAACCACGTCGATTAACGAACAAAACAAAATCCTGACCAAAATCGAAGTCAAATTAGATTTGATTTTTCGTGAAAATAAAATGAGAGGCAAAAAATGAAAAGACTGAAAAATATCAAAAAACTAATGATTTGGGGCGCTTTCCTGACGCTTGCAGCGGTTTCTTTTTTCTGTCCGCAATATGCCGAAAACGTTGCCCGGGCATTCTTATTATTGCTGGGAGCCGGACTGTGAGCAGAAATATTTTTAACCTTTTCGGCATAATAGCGGCTTGCGTGCTGAGTTATTTTCTCGGCCGCAGTCATTGCCGCGTTCAAACCGTAACCAAAGAAATCGAGGTCGTAAAATATGTTTCGTCGCAATATCGCAAAATCGCATCAACGCCTAATCTTGAGCGTGATGCTTTGCTTGAGCTCATGCGCCGCGGACAACTCTGAACTCTGCCCGATGTTCCCGCTGGCAGGCAGCAAGGTGGCGACAGAGTTGGAACAGGCAGAATATGAGAAGTTCAAAAACACCTGGGAATGGATCGGCCGGTTGGAAAAGCTCAAGAGGCAGCTTGACCTGTGCCGGAATTAATCAAGTTTTAACCAGAGGGAAATTATAATAAAAACAAGTGTGGAAAAATGGAAAATACGGAACAAAAAGATTATCATACCCTGGCGCTTGAGGCTTATCATAGCGGCGATTATCCGCGCACGATTCACTATGCCCTGAGCGGATTAAAGACCGTGCCGAACAATGCCGATTTATTGTGTGATTGCGGCAGTGCTTATTTTATGCTCGGAGATTATGAAAAGGCCGAAAGTTATTATCGCAATGCCTGGACACTGGTTCCGAATTCCGAAATGGTCAATATCAACCTTTTGAATGTTGATTTCGCCTGCAAACGCTATGCGGCGGCCATTACCAAAGCCAACCAGATATTAAAGACCAACCCTGACAGCATTGATACGCTCTTGATTCTGGGAGCCGTTTATTTTGAACAGGGACGGTATGAAGATTCCAAACGATATCTGGAACGCGTGCTCAACCTCAATCCGGATGTCTTTTGGGCCTTGAACTATATGGAACAATGCTCGGAAAAAACAGGCGATTATGATAAAGCGCTTGATTATGGATTCCGGGCAGTAAAAGCCAGCAGCGGAGAAGATTCCCAGCATATAAATTACGCCTATGCACTTTATGAAATCGGAACGGCAGCCGGAATGGAAAAGGTTATGCCCTATGCCGAACAGTGGTTGGATTCTTTTCCGGAAAATCCGATTGTCAAATACGCCGTCGCAGCGCTGAAAAACGATGTCTCGGCTAAAATTTCCGATGCCTCTTATATCCAAAAAGTTTTTGATTATTTTGCGGATTCTTTTGAAGAGTCGCTGCGCAATTTGGAGTATCGTGTCCCGGAATATATTAATGCTTTTTTGAAACGGTTTTACGGCTGGAAAATCTTTCGAAACCTGGAAATTTTAGATTTAGGGTGCGGCACCGGACTGGTCGGGGAATATCTGACGGGATATGTCGGCAAAGGGCATATTTACGGGGTCGATTTGTCTGCCGGAATGTTAAAAAAAGCCCAACAGAAAAATATTTATTCCAAATTATTTTGTGGTGATATTTTACATTTTTTGAATGATAAAATCTCCTGCCTGGATTTAATCACCGCTGCCGATGTCTTTATTTATTTCGGCAATTTGGATTCCCTTTTTGCCAAAATGAACCAGGCACTGAAAAAAGGCGGTCGGGCGATTTTTTCCATATCGCAAAACCGGATAAACGAACGCGATTATTTTCTGCATGCCAGCGGTCGCTTTGTTCATAGCTGGGGATATATAACGCATATTTTGCAAAGAAACGGATTCCGTCTTGAAAAAGTCAAAGAAGAAATTTTGCGTTATGAAAACGGAGAACCTGTCTTCGGCTGGATTATTTCTGTCCGTAAAATATGATTTTCAGCCATCCCCGGGGATCCAACCTTCAAAGTACAATCTTGACCGTGGAAAACAATGGAGCAACGCGGTCTCTAAGGCATAATGTTAACAACTGACCGCTCAGGCCGTCGCCTGTGGATTGCCGGATCAAGTCCGGCAATGACAAAAACTTTAATGCACAATCGCTCGTCCGGCACAACTGGGTATCCTTTGCGAATAGCTTAGGTTTGAAAGCAAAAACCGAAATTGAAGCACTACTCCCCTCAAGCCTGAGGGGCGGGGGAGTTGACCCGCCCTTTAACGAGTACTTCTTAGTCTTTGTGAAAAAGAGGAAATTAAAAGCACTATGTGCTTTCTTGCCGTCTTAGCCTTGTGCTTAGACGGCCTGAACTTTTTCACGAAGACTTAGAAAACGAGTTTAGGGCTAGTATTTTTGGTTACTTTTGTTACATGACAAAAGTAACATAAAGAAAATAAATAAAAAACAGGAAGAAAAAATTTTTTTGGCACTCAAAAAGTAACATAAAGAAATATCTCAAAGAAAAAACAAAACAAAAAAACAGAAAGAAAAAAATAAAGGATGAATTCAGAGCGGAGGAAATAAAAATGCCCGGGATATAACCGGACATTTTTACCAAACAATTTTGCCTCTAAGAAAAACTATTTTGAAGTCTTTTTAGAAGAAGAGCTGCTGCTTTTTTTCGAGCTTGCGGAAGAAGTTTTTTTGCAAGACGAAGAAGAGCATTTTTTGCTGGAAGAGCAAGAGCTTTTGCTGTTTGTATGATACAACTGCTCAATAGCCATAGCCCAGTGCTGGCTTTCCATACCGGACGGGCATCCGGAATTTTGCCAGATGTAGTAAGCAGCTTCTCTGATTGCATTTTCATTATAATTATTTGCCATAATATAACTCCTGAAAAATTAAATTTTTTACCAATCACCAATTAATATATACGTAAAATTTTATACGTCAATATCTAAAAGTTTGAATTTGTTAAATTTGCAAAATAAACTTAATTTCTGCATTAAAATTGTTGCAAAAATCATCAATAAATTTTATAGATAAATCTGAAGGTTTTTTAATCTGATTTTTTAGTATTTTATACGAGGTATATTTATGGAAAATTTATTATCTAAAGAAGAAATGGAAGCGGTTATAACCGGCAATCACGGCAATGTTTTTGCCGTTTTGGGCATCCACAAAGACAAGGGCAGCAAAGAGGTTTTTATCCGCACATATCAGCCGCATGCCAAGTCGGTTGAACTGCTCAAATATGATGATTCCTCGCTCGGATTTTTAACCAAACTTGATGATCGCGGATTTTTCCAAATCAATGTCGGAGCTGTTGATAATTTTCCATATCGCTTTCGGATTGAAAACGACCTCGGACAGTTTTACCTCAAAGAAGATGAATACAGATTCCCTTCTGTCTTAGGCGATATTGACGTCTATCTTCTGGCAGAGGGCAACCACCTTGAAATGTATAAAAAACTCGGCGCCCATGTTATGGAAATGAACGGCATCAAAGGCGTTGGATTCGCCGTCTGGGCACCGAACGCCAAGCGTGTCAGTGTTGTCGGCGGCTTTAACAATTGGGACGGCCGCGCCCATGTTATGCGCAAACATCCGACCTGCGGCGTCTGGGATATTTTTATCCCCGGCCTCAAAGAAGGCGAGCTTTATAAATACGAAGTCAAAACGCAGGAAGACTATATTCTGGTCAAATCTGATCCGGTAGCTTTCTGGTCTGAAAAACGCCCGAATACCGCTTCGGTTGTTTATGAGTCGAAGTATCATTGGAATGACGACGGCTGGATGAACTATCGCGAAGAGCACAACAGTTTTGACAAGCCGATGTCGATTTACGAGGTTCACCTCGGTTCATGGCGTCGTAAAGACGGCAACGAATTTTTGACCTACCGCGAATTGGCGGATACGCTGGTGCCTTATGTCAGCAATATGGGCTTTACTCATGTCGAGTTTATGCCGCTGACGGAACACCCGTTGGATTCTTCCTGGGGCTATCAGGTTGTCGGAATGTTTTCTCCGACCAGCCGTTTCGGCACGCCGGACGACCTGCGTTATTTGATTGATAAATTCCACGAGGCAAACATTGCCGTAATTATGGACTGGGTTCCGGCGCATTTCCCGAAAGACGGCCACGGGTTAAACGAGTTTGACGGCACACATTTGTATGAACACGCCGACCCGCGCAAAGGCGAACATTCCGACTGGGGAACAAAAATTTATAACTACGGCCGGACAGAAGTTTGCAACTTCTTGTGCGCAAGCGCGTTGTACTGGCTCAAGGAATTTCATATCGACGGGCTGCGCGTTGATGCCGTTGCCTCAATGCTGTATCTGGATTATTCCCGTAAAAACGGCGAATGGATTCCCAATATTTACGGCGGCAACGAGAACCTGGAAGCCATCTCTTTCCTGCGCCGGATGAACGAGCTGGTTTACGGTCAGAACAAAGGGGCGTTTACCTGCGCTGAAGAGTCCACGGCTTGGCCGATGGTTTCCCGCCCGACAACAATGGGCGGTCTCGGTTTCGGATACAAGTGGAATATGGGCTGGATGAACGATACCTTGAAATATATGAGCAAAGACCCGATATATAGAAGGTTCCACCATGGAATGCTGACATTTGGTCTGCTTTATGCCTTTAATGAAAATTTCATTCTGCCGATTTCGCATGACGAGGTTGTTCACGGCAAAGGTTCTATGTTGTCCAAAATGCCGGGTGATGAATGGCAGAAGTTTGCCAACCTGAGGGCATATTACGGCTTTATGTATACCCACCCGGGCAAAAAGCTTTTGTTTATGGGCTGCGAGTTTGGCCAGGATTGGGAATGGAACTCGGAAGAGAGCCTGCGGTGGCATCTGCTGCAATACCCGATGTATAAGGGAATGCAAAACTGCGTCCGCGATTTGAACTATATGTACAAAGGCAATCCGGCCTTTTATGAGGTTGATTTTGACTATCGCGGTTTTGAGTGGATTGATCACAGCAACGCCGACGACAGTGTAATTTCTTATATGCGCAAAGGCTCGACGCCCGGCGACTATATGATTGTTATCTGCAACTTCACGCCGGTTGTTCGGCACGATTTCCGCGTCGGCGTTCATGAGCGGATAAAATATCAGGAAATCTTTAACAGCGACGATGTCAATTACTGGGGCAGCGGCGTCAAGAACGAGGGCTTTATGCAGGCGAGCGACATTCCGGCCAACGGCAAAGAATATTCGATTGAAGTCGTACTGCCGGCCTTGTCGACAATCGTTATCAAACCGATAAGAGAATAATCTTATCCGAAAGGAGAAAACATAATGGCAAAAATTCATCCCCGCGACGGCAGCCCCTATCCGTTAGGCGCGCATTATGACGGCGAAGGGGTGAATTTTGCCCTGTTTTCAGCCAATGCCGAAAAGGTGGAACTCTGCCTTTTTAATGATGCCGGAACGGAGGAAACCGCCCGCTTTGCCATTTTGGAAAATGACAATAATATCTGGCATATTTATCTTCCGGGCGTCAAACCGGGGCAGGTTTACGGCTACCGTGTTTACGGGCCGTACAAACCATTGGAAGGACACCGTTTTAATCCGAACAAATTGTTGATCGACCCTTACGGCCGCCGCCTGACCGGAAAATTAATCTGGAATAAGGCCATCTTCGGTTATGACGTTGACAGCCCGCAAAAAGACTTGTCTTTCAGCCCGCTCGACAGCGCGCCTTATGTGCCGAAATCCGTAGTAACGCAAGACGACTTCGACTGGGAAGATGATACTCCGCCGAACCATAAATTTGAAACCTCGGTAATTTATGAAACGCATTTAAAAGGCTATACAAAACTGCACCCGCAAATCCCGGATAAAAAGCGTGGCACTTTTGCCGGGATGAACGAGAATGTTGTCATCAGCTATCTGAAATGGCTGGGCATTACGGCGGTAGAATTTTTGCCGTTGCACGCTTTCTTTGGCAACCGGCATAAAAAAGGCTATATCAAAGACAATTACTGGGGCTACGAGAGCTATAGCTTTTTTGCCCCGGAGCAGACATATCTTTACTCTCATAATCTGAACGAGATTAAGCAGCTGGTCAAAACGCTGCACCAAAACGGTATTGAAGTCCTGATGGATGTGGTGTTTAATCATACCGGCGAGGGCAACCAGCTTGGGCCGACTTTGTGCTATCGCGGTATTGATAATGCCAGTTATTATACGCTGCAGCAGGAAAACAAACGTTACTATTATGACAGCACCGGCTGCGGGGCTTCGTTTAATATTCAGAACCCGCAGGTGTTGAAACTGGTTATGGATTCCCTCCGCTATTGGGTAGAAGAGTTTCATATTGACGGTTTCCGCTTTGACCTTGCACCGACGCTCTGCCGCTATAAAACGACGGTAAGTTCGCATTGCGGATTTTTATATGCCGTCGCGCAGGATCCCGTTTTGAAAAAAGTCAAATTGATTGCCGAACCGTGGGATGTCGGTATCGGTGGTTATCAGGTCGGGGCGTTTCCTCCGGGCTGGGCGGAATGGAATGACAAATACCGCGATGTCATCCGCCGTTTCTGGAAAGGCGACAAATATCAGATTGGCGAGCTGGCCAGCCGGCTTGCAGGTTCAAGCGATGTCTTCGGCCATAATAACCGTGATATCTGGAGTAGTGTCAATTTTATAACCGCACACGACGGTTTTTGCCTGCGCGACTTGGTCAGCTATAATCATAAGCACAATGAGGCCAACGGCGAAGATAACCGCGACGGAACAGATTCCAACTGGAGCTGGAATTCCGGGCAGGAGGGCGAAACCGCCAACCAGACTATTCGGGCAAACCGCTATGCCAGAGCCAAAGCCATGTTGGCAACACTGCTTTTGTCCTTTGGCACGCCGATGATGGTTGCCGGTGATGAATTTGCCCATACTCAGATGGGAAACAATAACCCCTATTGCCAGGACAATGCCATCACCTGGATAACCTGGGAGGGGATAAGCAAACGCGGCAAAGAGCTTGCCAAATTCACCCGCCGGCTGATAAAGCTGCGCCGCCGCCTGAGTATTTTCCTGCGCCGCAAATTCTTTAAAGGCGAACCGGTAGACGGCAGCAAAATCAAAGACCTGACCTGGTATACCGAAAAGGGAGAAGAATTTTCGGTTGCCGACTGGCAGATGCCTGACCGCCGTTTTCTGGCTTACAGCATTTATGACGGAACAAGTTACATTTTCTGTATCTTAAACGCCGGCTCATCGGAGATAGAATGGAAACTGCCTAATCTGGACAACAAGCTGAAATGGCAGCTTCTGCTCGACAGCTCAGACAAATTTAACGCCCGGACAGACATTAAATCCAAAAAAGTCATCACCGTTCCGGCCTGGAGCGTATTGCTTTTTGAAATCAAAAAATAGGAGGGATCATGCAGGACAATCTTCAACAGCTGGCTGACAAATTGGGGATTCTGACCAAATTTAGCGACGCGGGCATTTGCAAAAAAGACTATTACCCTCCCGAAAGCGTCATCCGCTTTTTTGCCGAGAGTTTCGGATATAAGGCCGGCAGCGATGCCGAAATCAATGCCTCTTTGGAAAAAATCGGACGCAAACGCTGGCAGAAAGCTCTGGAAAATATATATGTCTGCGAGCAGGGCAGCATCAGGCTGGATATTGTCGTTCCGGTTCCGACAAGCATAGATAATGCCCGGATTAACTTAAAATACCAAAATACCGACAGCGAGTTTTCCATTCCGCTGGATGTTGTCATCACCGGAGAAGAAAGAGAAATCGGCAAAACGGTATACAGCCGTCTGGAATTGTTGTTAAAAGCCGATTTGGAGGTTGGGTATTATGATGCCGAAGTCAGCCTCGGCGGTAAAAAATACAAAACAACCCTGGCCGTTGCCCCGCAGCATTGTTATCATAACGAGGCTTTGGAAAAAAACAAACTCTGGGGTTTTGCCGTTCAGCTGTATTCGGTCAGGAGCGAGCGCAACTGGGGCGTCGGCGACTTTACCGATTTGAAAAATCTGGTCTGGATTGCTTCCCGCGCCGGTGCAGACATCATCGGCCTGAACCCGCTGAACGTTTTATCGCACGATTACCCTGAGAATTGCAGCCCCTATTGTGCAATCAGCCGTTTGTTCTTAAACCCGATATACATTGATATTGAGCAGGTTCCCGAGTTTAACCCGGAAGATATTGCCGTCCTGCAGGGTGAAATCGCCGGCCTGCGCAATGCCGAGCTGATAGATTACCCCGGCGTTTATAATTTGAAAATCCGCTTGCTGGAAAAAATGTATGACCGTTTGTTAAAAGACAAAAAATCGGCAAGAATGGCGGAGTTCAAAACCTTTTGCAAAGAGCAGGGGACGGAATTGGAGCGCCTGGCCGTATATCAGGCTTTGTACGAAGAAAAGACCAAAACGGTCTGGGGCGGATGGAAAGCCTGGGATGAAAAATTACGCAACCCGAATTCTCTGGCCATTAAAGAATTTGCCAAAGAGCACGAGAAACGCGTCGGCTTTTTCAAATATCTGCAGTTTGAGGCTGCCCGCCAGTATGATGAAGTCGCCAAGGCGGTCAAAGATGCCGGTTTGAAAGTCGGCTTGTATCGCGATCTTGCTGTCGGCGTCGGACAAGACAGCGCCGAACTCTGGAGCAATTATGAGGCCTATGTCAAAGATGCCGGAGCCGGTGCGCCGCCTGATGCTTTGTTTGTTCAGGGGCAGAAATGGGGCTTGGGCGCGTTCAATCCTTATACCTTAAAAGAGCAGGGTTATGAGCCTTTTATCAAAATCCTGCGGGCCAATATGCACGGTGCCGGAGCCATCCGGGTAGACCACGTTATGTGCCTGATGAGGCTGTACATTGTGCCGAATAATGAAGATATGGGTACCTATATTATGTATAACTTTGCCGATATGATGAACATTTTGGCAATAGAAAGTTACTTAAACCGCTGCGTTGTGGTCGGCGAAAGCATCGGCAATGTTCCGGAAGGCTTTATTGAGGCGATAGAAAGCAAAAACATCAAATCCTTAACGGTATTGTGGGAAGAACGCGAATGCGGCGTCGGAGACTTCAAAGCACCGTCGTCTTATCCGGAAAATGCCTTTGCCTCGGTCGGAACGCATGATATGCCGCCGCTCAGAATGTGGTGGTTCGGCTATGATATTGAAGAACGTTTCCGTGTCGGAATTGTGCCGGATGAAGAAACCAAAGCCAGAGATTATCATGCCCGCGAGCTGGATCGTTGGAAATTGCTGTTTGCATTGGACAGCAACAATGTCTGGCCGGAAGACAACTTACGCAAAAACAATTACATTTACGGCGAGGCCTACCCGGAAGGAATTGAAGAAGCCGTGCACCGTTTTGTTTCGCGCAGTGCGTCAAAAGTCTTTCTGGCGGAATTGGAAAACATTCTGCATGTTGAAAAAATGCAGAACCTGCCGGGTACTTTCCGCGAATGTCCGAACTGGCGGCGCAAACTTCCGGTACCCCTTGAACGTCTTGAAAGCGACATCGCTTATATCCGCAATATCAATGCAATAAAACGGGAAAGATAAAAAAAAGGCTCTGATAGATGCAAAGTCATCAGAGCCTTTTTTTTAATAAAGTTTTCCTCCGGCAATAATAGTCTGTTGTGCAATGTGAGCCGGCAGTTTTCCTGCATAAAAGATTGTTTGAAAACGATTAAGTTTTAGAATCTCGTCATAAGATTCGGCAATCTTATCATAAGGGATATAAATCTCAAATCCCACAACCCGGTTAGACAAATCTTCCGGCATTTGCCGCAAAACTTCTTCTGCTGTCGGATTAGGAAAAGGCCTGCAACTGGAACGATGATACGTTGTTATCTCCAAAACCTTACGCAAACCGAAACTGTCCAAAGCTATTGGCACGGGAGCATAATTAAAAGAAGCTTCAATAATATCGACTTGATTACTCCAATACAATTCCGAACCGGGATTTCCGTCCGGGCCGCCAAAATAACAAATGTCTCCGTTAGGATTAACCCGCACCAAAGGTTTGATACGTTTGGCCAGAGAGATAACGTCAATAGCGGAATCAGCCATTAAAGCGGAATATCGACTCATAATGTCAACCTTGCGATGAGCCGTCTCTTCATCAATATTAAAACGCTTTTGCAAATAAATAATTTTGTCCTGTGTATTCATAACATAAAAATTTAAAAGATAAAATAATAAATTATTAGGCAGTCAGTCTAATCAGCTAAGGTAAAATGTCAAGAAAAATTTAAATCCGGTTTCCTATCCGCACCTGTTGCTTTCCATTTTTATCCCTTTATCTTAGACTTATTTTTTTCAGAACATCTCCCGGCACTAGCCATCCCAGGGCACTTTATTTTTTCTGGTCATCCTTGGTGTATTTTCTTTTTCCGTCATCCCCGGGCTTCGACCCGGGGATCCATATTTCAAAGCACAATCTTGCCCGTGGAAAAAAATAGAGCAACGCGGCCTCTGTAGCACAATGCCGTCAACTGGCCGCGCGCCGGTCGCACCGGTCATCCCCGGGCTGCGACCCGGGGATCCATATTTCAAAGCACAATCTTGCCCGTGGAAAAAAATAGAGCAACGCGGCCTCTGTAGCACAAT
>CALXUP010000005.1 GCA_944391715.1 uncultured Alphaproteobacteria bacterium | reverse complement strand
CAAAAAGTCCGATAATTCCTTCAAAATCATCATTATAAAAACCTCAAAAATCGGACTGGCGGAAAGCCTTAGTTTACATAACAAAAAAGCACCTTGAAAGGTGCTATCTCAAAAATGGTGCGAGATACTATGCAATTATCGGACTAATTTCTATGATGAATTTAAGCTTTTGAGTAAGAAAATGAATGAAAAATGCAATTTTGTCTAAATTTTGTGTTGTATACTTATTCAAAATATGATATAATTTCCTTGTAAACATATTAAAAAGATATAATTATGAACAGAATATTTAAAAAAAATCTGAAAATTTCAGTATCAGCATTGGAGGACATGATAGCAAAAACGCCAAGAGGTTCAGAGTTTAAAGCCGTAAAGCTTACCTATGAACAAGCAATGGCTTTTGAAAGCTATAATGCGAGTTTTGATGAACTGCTTGCAATCTATGGCAGTTCAAATCGGCTCAAGCCCAATGAACATTATGACGGCTATATTGCTGTTTCGCATCGATGGGGGGAAGTTAGTATTATCCACCTCATTGGAGCACTTCAGAGAATTGACCCTAGTGAAGCAGTAAATTATCCGGATGAAGACAAAGCCGAAGTTATTCGCAAAGGAATATGTTGGCGCATAATATGTCAAAACTCTGACGGAAGCAGTTGCCCCGAAAAGTTCAATTACGTTTGGACTTTTAACAAATGTAAATTTGCAAAGACAATTGCAAATTTGCAAGAGGAATATTGGCTGCCTTCGGATATGGATGCTGAAGCAACAGATAAAATCCTCAAAGACAAGTTAATTGCTGCATTATGTGGCAACAAAATTGTCGAAGTGAGCTACGCTGAGGATGATATCTTAAAAGAGTACTTCGGAGAAGACGAGTCTTACTATGACATCTTTTCTGAGGTTGAGGTTCAGTAACGAAATCTTAACACAAAACAGCATCTCAAAAAGGTGCTGTTTTTTTTGTTATTAATATAACAAGGAATAAATATCTCTATTTTTACACCAAAAGTCAGATAAATCATCAAAAATCGCCAATTTTAAAATGTAAAAAATCGGACTTTATGAAAGCCTTGGAATATATACAAAAAAAGCACCTTTAACGGTGCATTATCAAAAATGGTGCCGCTAGTAAGAATCGGACTTACGACCCCACCCTTACCAAGGGTGTGCTCTACCACTGAGCTATAGCGGCGTTCGTTATTCTGTGAATGAAACATACATAAACATTTAAATAAAATCAAGTATGAATTATGCTAAATACATAATTTTTTTTTATAAAGAGAAAAAAATATGTCTGAAAAACTTGAAAATAAAGACCAAAAAACTTCCAAAACCCGCAAAGAGCAACGCTTTGAGCGAGAAGCTGCCGCTTTGCGGAAAAATCTTGAAAAACGCAAAAAACAGCAGGAAGAACGTGAAAAGCTCAAAAAATCTTAGATTTTTAAAAGCATTTCGCGATTCTCTCACAGATAAAAGTAAAAAACAACAAGGAGAATAAAATGAAAAAACTGTTAAGCCTGATGCTCGGCACAATCTTTATGGCTGCTGCCTGCAGCAAAACAACGGCCGAAACTTTCACCGGCAAAGAATACAAATTGACGGGCACGGAGCCCGGTGTCGAAATCACCTTGGGTTTTGCAGCTGATGAACCGCGTTATTTCGGAAAATCGGCAATTAACCGCTACTTCGGAAATTATACGGCAGAGGAAGGCAAACTGGCATTGGGGCCGGCCGGTTCCACAATGATGGCCGGGCCGCAGGAACTGATGGAGGCCGAGCAAAAATATCTTCGCGCTCTCAGTGCTGCAAAAACCTATAAGTTAGAGGGCAAAAAGCTGACAATTGAAACCACGGAAGGCCAGACGCTGGTCTTTGATGAAATCGGAACCGTTCCGGAAAATAAATAAGCAGACAAAAGAAAACCCGCTCTTAATTTTTTAAGAACGGGTTTTTTTTAATTTGCAGCGCTGTCGTTTTCAACCACAATGCCTTGAATCAATACAAATTCCGGCGTCTTTCCCTGAAAACTGTTATATTTTTTCATCAGTTCAATAGCTTGCGGATCTTCTTTTGCCGGAGCAAAACGCGGCTGCGATGCATTTTTCTTCTGCGCCGGTTTAGCCTGGGCATTCATTTGAGCTTCCTGCTCTTTAGCCTTATCGACTTTAATTTCCTGCGGCGCCTTTAAGATTTTTTCCAAAATAGATTGGGTTTCTTTTGACCGGCGGTTGGTATAAACGATATTTTGTTTGTTCGCCGGCAGAATCTCAAGGATTTTTTCCAAATTCCCGAGCTGTTTGTTTTTCTTAATCAGGTTAATATCATCAACCACCAGAATAGACACCTTGCTAAAGTCAATCTTTCCGTCATCGGCAAGTTCCACCAGCAAGTCAGGCGAGCCGATAATAACATTGGCCTCGTTGTCAATGTCTTCGTCTTTGTCTTTAATGGTGGCCTCGTTAATTTCGTGATATTTGTTAAAAATGGCCAACCGGTCAGAAACGACGACGGATTGTTCGGAATCCGGCGTAATGATTAAAATATTGTCAGCTTTTTTGTTGCTGATAATGTCAATCAGCGGAAAAACGTAAGACGTTGTTTTGCCGCAGCCCTGCGGAGCAATGGTAAACACGTCTTTTCCTTGCAAAATAGAGGGGATAACGTCGCTCTGGACGGTCGTTGCCTCCTGAATACCAAATTCATCAATAGCCTGAAGCGTTTTTTCACTTAATCCTAAATCACGAAAATTCATTTTATTTCTTCTTTAAAGTTCTGGTTAATTTTTATTTTTTAGATATTATTTAGTTTATATCGGATAGTCAACTTCTAAATGGGAGAAAAATATGCTAATCAAAAAAGACGCTTCACTTTTGCTGATTATTGACGTACAGGAGCGCCTGGCTCCGGCCATGGACAACCCGCGGGAAGTCATTAACGGCTGCGCGGATTTAATCGGAGTCGCCAAACGGCTGGAAATCCCGTTTATCATAACCGAACAATATCCCAAAGGTTTGGGGCGGACGATGGTCGATTTGCGGAAAGAGGCTGGGGATGACGTTTGTTATTATGAAAAACTTGAGTTTTCCTGCGCCTGTAACAGCGGAATTTTTGACGAGATAAAAAAATGCGGCAAAAAACAAATTATTCTTGCCGGTATTGAAACCCACATCTGCATTCTGCAAACGGCGCTCCATCTGCAGGAGCTCGGATACGAGGTCTTTGTTGTGGCCAACGCCTGCTCATCCCGCAAACCGACACAGAATATTATGGCTTTGCAGCGCCTGATGCGCAACGGGGTGGATGTCGTAACATCAGAAATGGTATTCTTTGAATGGCTGGAAAAGGCCGGTTCGGATGTATTTAAAGAAATCAGCCGCCGCTATATCATTTAACCGGAACGGTAATTATAATATAGCACAAACTTAACCCGGGGCTCTGTCCTTCAAAATACTTTGTCATTCTAAACTTCGTTGAAACATTGCTGTCTCTGGAGCAACGAACAGAACAATCGCTGCCGATGTTCGGCTACACTCGCCGTACAGGTTATTCTCGGGCCTTTTTTATTATGTCATCCCCAGTGTATTTTCTTTTTCCATCATCCCCGTGCTCTTTTTTTATTATGTCATCCCCGGGCTGCGACCCGGGGATCCATACTTCAAAGCACTTTGTCATTCATAAATCCCGTCATAGCAACGCGGTCTCTGTAGCACAATTTCAACAACCGACCGCTCAGGCCGTCGCCTGCAAAGCAGCAGAATTATCATCAAAGACCACTATACCACAACAAAATGCTATAGTCAACTATATTTGAAGGGTATGGGGAGATTTACCGATAATATGGCAAATTTTGAAAAAGACCGAAATAGCTTTTTCTTTCCCTTGAATTCGGCTTAAGCCTTATTATCTATAACGCAGATAAATTTCAATAAGGCTGAAAAAATGCAGGATAAACAAGAAAAAAAGACATATTGGTGGCTGCTGCTGATTATTATCATAGCCGCGGCAGCTGCTTTTTATTTTTATCATAAGGAAACCGACCGGAACAAAAAGACAAAAGTGCCTTCTTCGCCGGATCTCGTCTTAAACGTTATGCCGGCCCGGGCAGAAAAAATCACGGTTGACAATTCTTACATCGGTTATGTTACACCGATAAACTCTGTTGCCGTAACGCCGTATATCAGCGGTTTTTTGGAAGATATTATGGTTTCCGGCGGACAGGAGGTCGAACAGGGCGATACCTTGGTTGTCATTCAACAAGATGAATATAAAGCCAATCTGAATATGGCGCAGGCAAAACTGCTGCAGTCCCGGGCGGATTATGCCAATGCGGCGGTTTATTATAAAAGAATGCGCGAAGCCGGAACAAAAATCATTTCCAAAACCGAGCTGGACAATGCCAAAGCGCAGTATCTGATGTCACGGGCAGCCGTTGCCGAAGCGCAGGCCAGCGTAGCTTTGGCCAAAGTAAATTATGATTATACGGTCATTCAGGCGCCGATATCGGGAATTGTCGGTGATGTCAGTTTAAGCCGCGGGGATTATGTTTCGCCGTCTTCTCCGCCGCTGTTTACCATTATCCAGTATGATCCGATTCGCGTTGTCTTTTCCCTGACCGACAAAGAATATCTTGATGAAATAACACGCAACCCGCAGCAGCCTTTTACCAATGAAAAAATAACGCTCCGGCTGGCCAATGGTAAGACTTATGACCAAAACGGACAATACAAATACATGGGAAACGAGCTTGACAAGCCGACAAGCTCAATTTCGGTTTATGCCGATTTTGCCAATCCCTCGCGTGAACTGGTGGCCAATGCTTATGTTGATGTGCTGGTTGAAAAGACATACGACGATGTTGTCCGTGTCCGCCAGAGCTATGTGATTTTGGAAAACAAAGGAAGTTATGTATACACCGTCCGAAACGGCGGATTAAACAAAAAGGCCGTTGAAATCGTAACGGTTTCCGGCAATGACTATCTGCTCAAAAACACCTTTGCGCCGGAAGAATATATTGTTATTGACAAAGTCGGCAGAATAGCGCCGGGACAAAAGATAAAAACGCGCTTGCCCGAGCCGCCGGCAGAGGAGAAGAAATAATGTTTTCTGAATATTTTATCGACCGCCCGCGTTTTGCCGCCGTTATTTCCGTAATTATGGTTCTGGTCGGACTCTTGGCGATTCTGGTTCTGCCGGTTTCGCAATATCCAGAAATCACGCCGCCGCAGATTGTTGTCAGCACAACCTATCCCGGCGCCAATGCCAAAGTTTTGGTCGATACGGTGGCGATTCCGATAGAAAACGAGTTAAACGGCGTGGAAAATATGCTTTATATGTCTTCCTCCTCGGATGACAACGGTTCTTATCAACTAACCATCACTTTTGATATCGGCACCAATCCGGATATTGCGCAGGTTCAGGTTGAAAACCGCTTGCAGCAGGTAAATTCGCAGCTGCCGGCGCTGGTTATCCAGGAAGGCATCAGCGTAGAAACCAGATCGAGCAACTTGCTGGCCATGTTGATTTTGCGCTCTCCTAACCGGACGTATAATGACTTGTTTTTAAGCAATTTTGCCTATGAAAATATCCAAAACCCGCTGGCACGTATCAAAGGCGTCGGCGATGTGCAGATTTACGGCCCGCAATATAGTATGCGCATTTGGCTGAATACGGAAAAAATCTCCTCCCTCGGGCTGGACAGCACGGATGTTGTCAATGCAATTGAGAATCAGAACATTCAGGCCTCAATCGGCGAAATCGGCGCTGCACCGAGCCGGCCGGATACCGCGGTTGTAATGTCTTTGACTGCCAAAGGGCTTTTGGACAGTGTGGAAGATTTTGAAAATATTGTCATCACAACTTCGGCTGACGGCGGAATTATCCGGCTGAAAGACATTGCCCGGATTGAGCTGGGCGCCGATAATTACAGTATGAATGCCCATTTTGACAACGCGCCGGCCGTGGTCATCGGTCTGAGCCAGACGCCGAACTCAAATTCTTTGGATATTATGAAGAATGTCGAAAAAGAAATTGCCAAGCTCAAAAAGACCTTTCCGGAAGATATGGAATTTGCCGTTGCATACGATTCGACAAACTTTGTCCGCGCATCGATTGAGAGCATTTTGGAAACGCTGATAATTACCTTTTCCCTCGTCGTGCTGGTAACTTATGTCTTTCTGCAGCGTGCCAAAACAACGCTGATTCCGTTGATAACCATTCCAGTTTCTCTGGTGGCGACCTTTGCCGTCATTTATGCACTCGGTTTTGATATTAACATTTTAACACTGTTCGCCATGATCTTGGCCATTGGTCTGGTGGTGGATGATGCGATTATCGTAGTTGAGCGCGTCCAATACCTTATGCTCAATGAAAAATTGGATTCCAAAAACGCGGCAATCAAGGCCATGCAGCAGATTGCCAGTGCCATTGTAGCCACCACTTTCGTTTTGCTGTCGATTTTTATCCCGGTCGGCCTAATGGCGGGCATTACCGGAAAGATATATCAGCAGTTTGCCGTGACGATTGCCACTTCCGTAACCTTCTCGGCGTTTAACGCGCTGACGCTGAGCCCGGCATTGTGCTCCATCTTCTTAAAAGGCGACGACGGCACGACGAACAACCGCTTTTTTGTCTGGTTTAACGATCTGATTAGTTTTCTGCGGGACAAATATGTTGCTGTTGTCGGCTATTTTTCAACTTATCTGAAGTTAACATCCGTGGTTGTGTTGGGAACAATCGTTGTCGTCGTCCTGACTTTTGCCGGCACGGCCACGTCTTTTATTCCGGAAGAAGACCAGGGGATTATTTTTACCAATATTCAACTTCGCAATACGGCCACCATCAACCAGACCAATGACCTGCTGGACAAGCTTGGACAAGAGGTTTTGCAGGAAGAGGGCGTCAAATATTTCATTTCCGTTGCCGGCTATTCGCTTTTGGGCGGCGGCGGAGAAAACGTTGCCCTCGGCGTTATCGGACTTGCACCGTGGAACGAACGGACGTCTAAAAACCTGTCAATGGAAAGCATCACCGCCCGCCTGACCGAGAAATACGGTAAAAATGACGATGCGGAAATAAACTTTTTTGCCCCGCCGTCAATTCCGGGCATCGGCAGCGCCAATGGCTTGACTTTTGAGCTGCTTGCAATTCAAAACAGTCTGACGCCGGCCGATTTGTTTAATAAAATGGAAGAATTTCTGGCTCAACTGAACCGTTCTCCGGAAATGTCTTATGCCTTTTCAACCTTCACGGCTGATACACCGCATATATTTCTGGATATAGACCGCACCAAGCTGGAGGCCTACGACGTACCGGTTGCCAATCTGTTTACGGCTCTGCAAAACAATCTCGGTTCACGCTATATCAACAACATTACATTAAACGGCCAGGTCAACAAGGTTATTATCCAGGCCGATTATCAGTATCGTCAAAATCTGCGCAACGTGGAGAATATGTATGTTCGTTCTCAAAAAGGAGATTTGGTCAGGATAAAGAGCTTTGCTACGGTCAGCACGGAAATCTCTCCGGATATTATCTACCGTTACAATCAGTATACGTCGGCCTCGGTTACGGCTCAGTCTGCTTCCGGCGTCAGTACCGGCACGGCCATTGACGCCATCCGCAATTTGGCATCTCAAATGCTCGGCCAGCATTATAGTGTTGCCTGGACGGGGCTGAGCCTGCAAGAAGTCGAAGCCGCCGGTTTGGCGGAAATACTGATTGCGCTGGCACTGGTCTTTTGCTATCTGTTCCTCGTGGCACTGTATGAAAGCTGGATGTTGGCCTTTTCGGTAATGTTTTCAACGGTGTTCGGAATTTTGGGCGCTTTAATCGGCCTGCATCTGATGGGGCAGTCGCTGAGTATATATGCCCAGCTCGGGTTGATTATGCTGATCGGTCTGGCGGCCAAAAACGCGATTCTGATTGTTGAATTTACCAAGGCCTACCGCGACGACGGCGCCACGATTCTCGAGGCGGCCAAGAAAGGAGCGGAAGAACGGTTTCGGGCAGTGCTAATGACGGCTTTGACTTTTATTCTGGGCGTATTTCCGATGGTTATCGCCACCGGCGCCGGAGCTTCTAGCCAGATTGCCATCGGAACGTCGGTCTTTTTCGGTATGATAGCCGCAACTTTGGTAGGGATTGTCTTTATTCCGGCATTGTTTGCCGTATTTGAGAGTATTAAAGAATGGTCGGACGGCGGAAAAGAAGAGGAAAAATTGATAGCCGAAACCCAAAAAAGCGGAAGCAAATTAGGTATCAGCCTTGATGATACGCCGGAGCAGGGAGGTGCAAAATGAGAAAGAGTTTAAGCCTTGGTTTGTTGGCTGTCGTGCTGTCTTCTTGCACCGTCGGACCGGATTATCACCGCCCGCAGATTTACAGAGACGAGGAAATCTCCAAAAACCTCGGCCTGAATCCGGCCGAAAAAATGCCGATATCCAAAGACTGGTATACTCAGTTTAACGACCCGGTATTAAACGAACTGGTCGCCCTGAGTCTGAAAGACAGCCCGGATGTTAAAATCGCCGTCCAGAAACTTCGCCAGGCCAGAAACGAGTTCGACATTAATGCTTTTAACTATTTTCCGATGATAGACGTTGACGGCAGTTATCATTATAACAAGCCGAGCCGCAAAATCGGTTATACGATAGACACGGACTATTATCAGACCGGATTGGACGCCTCATGGGAACTGGATATCTGGGGCGGCGGTCGGCGCCTGACCGAAAGCCAGCAGGCATTGATGAAAGCCGCAGCAGCAGATTTGGATAACGTATATGTCAGCCTGGCAGCAGAAACGGCTTCGGATTATATCTCGCTGCGCAGCCTGCAGGTACAGTTAAAAATTGCCGAACAAAATTTGGAGCTGCAGCAAAAAATTTATGACATTGTCAAACGCAAAAATCAGGTCGGTCTGGAAGACAATGTTGCATTGAACCAGGCCCAATACGCCATTGAAACAACCAAGACCCTAATTCCGGATTTGCAACAAAGCATCTCGGAAGCGCGCAATGCTCTGGCGATTTTGACCGGACGTCTGCCCGGGCAGTTGGATGATTTGCTGTCTGACCGCAAAAGCAATTTGGTGCGCAAACGTTTTCGTTTTGATTTGGATAATATTTATAAACAGCCGGCATCAGTGATTCGTCTGCGGCCGGACGTTCGCACGGCCGAACAGCAGCTGATTGCGCAAAATGCTTTGGTCGGACAGGAAATTTCCAAACTTTTTCCGAATGTCAGCCTGAGCGGATTTTTAGGCTTTCAGACCTTAGAGGTCTCGGGGCTCGTCGGCGACAAGAGTTTTATGTACACTTATTCTCCGGCGGTAACATTGCCGCTGCTGCATTGGGGACAGCTCCAAAATCAGGTTGAATTGCAGAAGAATGTAACATTGGAATATTTTTATCGTTATCAAAACAGCATTTTAACCGCCGCTGAAGAAATCAAAAATTCCATGAGCGCCGTCGGCAACGAATATAAGAAGAATCTGTCTGCTTACGGCGCGGCTGCTTCCCAGCGGAAAGTAACGGCAATGACTTTGGAAAAATATAAGCGCGGGCTGATAGAGTTTAATGATGTTCTGACCGCCGAACAAAATCTGCTGAGCGCTCAAAACAATCTTGCCGCCAGCAACGGAAAAATCTACCAGAACATTATAGCTTATTACAAAGCCGTGGGCGGCGGATATGCTAAAGACGCGCCGGAATTTTGCTCTCTTTACAAGTCGTCGTTGTTAAACGGAACGCCCTGCAAGGCTCTCTGAGGCCGATAAACGTAAATATTGGTAATTTCCGGAATATTGGTTGTTCTGTGTTCATAGCCGCGTTTTTCCATACACTGGCGATATTTGCGCGGGCTGATGTTTTCATCGTTACGCAACGAATTGACAATCAACGGCTGGGCGTTCCAATAGGGAACATAAGTCGCCCAGATACCTCTTTCGGAGTGCCAGTCGGCCCGGATATTGAGCTTTGCTTCTTCTGAATAAAAATAATTGCTGAAATCCGGCATCAAAACCCAGTCTTCGGCAGCCCGCAAACATTCGGAGTGGTCGCTGGCAAATTTTTGAACGCCGGTATTTTTTCTTTCCCAATGATAAATAACCTGCCCCTGCGGATCATCGCTGTAAAAGCTTCCGCAAGCGCCCAGTCCTAAAATAAGGCACAAAGGAAAAGCAATTTTTCTGATTGTCATCGGCATTTTCCTAAAAGTCCAGGTTTGCATAATGTTTTGCCGCCAGAATCCCTTTAACGCTGTCCTTCAGAATATCTTTGAAAGAAGGGCGGGATTTGATTTTGGAATACCAAAGTTTTGCATTGCGGTAGTTTTCCCACGGAACATCGCCGAGATAATCCAGAATAGACAATTGCGCGCTGGCACTGATGTCGGCATAAGAAAACATCTCCCCGCCGATGTAATTGCGTCTTTCGCACAACCAGTCCAGATATTCCATATGAAAGTTAAGGTTGTTGATACCGGTTTTCAGACGACGGGAATCCGGAGCCAGTCCCTGTCCGAAACGTTTATGCGCTTTTTCAACCACCACATTTTTATAAACGTCGTTATAAAATTTGAGGTCGAACCATTCGCATAGTCGGCGCACCTCTGCGCGTTGTTCGGCATTATCCGGCAGCAGCCGCACTTCTTTGTCGGCATCTTCCAGAAATTCGGATATGGCATAATTGCCGGAAATAACTTTTCCGTCATTGATAAATATCGGAAGTTCTCCCGCCGGATTCAGCTTAAAAACGTCGGGAGACATATTCCACGGTTCTTCTTCTTTCAATACAAAGAGCATTTTTTTCTCGCTCATGGCAATCCGGATTTTGCGTGAAGCCGGAGAAAACGGATGATGTATTAAAAGAACCATTTTACAACCTCTGAATTTCCCAATTTAACCTGATTATAAATTTTAGTCATTAGAATAAAAAGGTCAAGTCCGGAAACCGGTTTTTGATTATTTTGTGTACATCGGCGGCGTAACGCTGTTGTTCATAATTTCAAACTGGTGGATAACATTCAGCAGACGTTTTTTAAACTTCTCCTGCACGTCCTGTCTTTCCAGATATTTTCCCAGCCGTCCGATAAGAAACTTGCGGTCTTCCGAAACTTTTGAGACGCCGATAAAAACGGGAATGTCCCAGATGATTTGTTTTGAAAAGACCACATAATTGCGCAGTCCGAGTTTGGAGGCCTCAATCAGTCCGGTGTAATAACCGGTAAAGACATAGTCGATTTCTTTGGTAAAAAGCTTTTTGAACAATTCATTCGGATCTTTGATTTTGATAACGTCATAGTCTTTCATTTGTTCGGTAACGAAATCGCTCAAAATTTCTTTTTCCCAAATGGCTCCTTTAAGTTTTTTCACATCCTCCAGAGATTTAATTTCATTGCGCAGGCCGGGCAGGGTCATCAGTGTAATCGGATTGGATATCGGCGCGGGCAAAACATAGTCGAGACCGGAATAAAGCTTGGTATCATGATACATACCGAGCAAAACGTCAATATTACCGCTGCGTACATCGCGGATAATGCCGTTATAATCGGTCAGATGGTCAAGATAAATCACATTAGCATTATTTTCTTTGGCAAAATCATCCAAAAGCTCCTGAAAAAGATATTGCCGTCGGACGGCTTGTTTTTTATTGTCTTGGTCGATCTGGGTGATTCCGTAGCCAAACGGCGGATAGTCGGGAAAACCGGCAGCCGTAATTTCCCGTTCTTTTTTTGTTTCGCTGAAGTTGACCAAAGCTGTGGCATTTTGAGCGGAAAATAACATCAAAAAAGCAGCCAGCAGGATTTTTTTGGGATTGTTCATATTTATTCCTTTAAAAAATGAAGAAAAACGTATATATCATAAATCATATTTTATACGCTTAATGTTAAAAAAGATTTTATTTTAATAGGTCAGGTGAAAAATGAACGAATCCGATCAGTATTCCAGCAATGAGATGCAGTCATTGTCGCAATCGGAATTGGAGAGTCGTGCGCTTATCAATACGGCTTCCAAACTTAATTATATCAGGGAACATTGGGAAGAAGGGAAAGCAGGCCTCGACGAGGCACTGGATAAAAACCGCAAACTGTGGACAATTATCGCCTCGGCTATGAAAGAAGACGATTGCCCCCAGCCGGAAGAAGTTCGTCAGAACATTTTAAATCTTTCAATTTTTATTTTCAAACGGACAATGGATATTTTAAGCGATCCGAAACCGGAAAGCCTGAGAGTCCTGATTGATATTAATATGAATTTGGCCAAAGGGCTAAATCACAAAGCTTCGGATTAAAAATACCCGGGTCGGTATTAAATGCAACGGATATTTTCCTGTTTGTGTTGCCGTTAGAAATCAAAAAAGGGGGATGTGCATCCCCCTTTTTTACATCTTGCTGATAATTTCTTTTATTGCGTCAATCTTGTAATAGTCTTTGATATTGGCGGTATTTTTGGAGTAATGCCCGTCAACTTCCAAAGCCAGAATATTAGCCTGCTGGGTCAAAAAGTCCTTTCCGAGAGTAATATTTTCACAGTTTTGAACCAGATAATCGGCATAGTTGCGGGCATCCTGAATATTCCCCTGCAGCAGTCCGCTCCTGCGGGTGTATTTTTTGCTGAAGACCAGAATGACGATCATGGCCGCACACAGCAGCAGCGCCGCCCAGAAACTGACTCTTGCGCAGAAGATAACGAAAGTCAGCCCCAAGAACAAAAGCGCCAGCGTTTTGCACAAAAGGTTGATGACTTTGTTTTTCCATCGGATGCTGAAAAATACCAGATAAAAGCCGAATGCCAGCGAACTCATCAGCAGCGAGATAAAAATCGGCAATGTATCAAGCGACAGCAGGGCGATAAACCATTCCGTCAAAACCAGCATCCCGATACTGAACAGTAAATATCCGGCATTCAGCTTGAGGGCAAACAGGTTAAACTTGCCTTTTATGTCTTGCCCGATGTGGCGGGACGCGCGCTTGAGTTTCAGAATATTGTCCTTAACTTGCAGAACGGCGTCTTTTTTGCCAAACAGCTCTTTGACGGCACGTTGCTCGTTTCTGTTCAGGACTTTCAGATTATCTGTTTTCTTAATCAACAGAATATTTCCGTCGCTATTCTGAATATCAATGATGTTTTTCTTGAACAAATCAAGCAAAAAGGCGCCGAAACTGACTTTGTCATAAGTACCCTTCACCAGATAGCGCAGCATCATCGGGGTTTTTCTGAGTGAAAAAGTTACTTTTTTCGGATTCTTCTGAATATATTTCCACGAGGCGATGTAAGCGCCGAGGATGACCAATAAGTCGATAAGGGCAAAGATAATGTCGCCGTAATCGGCAATGGCCCAGGCAATTTTGTTGGACAGCGTCGGCTTGTCAACAACGCCTTTGGGAATTTCTACCGTAATATACATCCCCTCGGCCAAAAAGAGCGGAACTTTTGTAACAAAGCCGACAACGTTGGGCGCATCACGGGTAATGGTAACGTCGTTAATGTTCAAATGCCCCGGATAACCGGTGGCCATACTTTGGGCAATCGGTTCGCTGCCTTTGGGCAGGACAATGCTGGCTCCCGCGCGGGCAACCACCAAATTCCATGCGCTGCCCGTTACATTCCAGAATACCTCGTCAAAATCGGAATAATGCCAGATTTGCCGGTCGACGACATAGGTAAAGACATAACGGTAAACGCCGTTTTCCAAAGGAAAGTTTTTAACCGGCATCAAAAGCGTCGAGCCGCCTTTCTTGTCAACCTTATATTCCACCGGCATATCGTTGATGGTAACGCCGATAATGCTTGTATCCGTTTTGCGGATTTCGCCGTAGCGGGAAACCACATTCCCCGGAACAGACAGGATAAGTGGCGATTTAAGTTTCTGCCCGTTTGCAATGACAATGATTGTTTCTTCAATTTTAAGCAGCCCGTCCGGCAAAACTTCTATCCGCGAAAACAAATACGGAATATGTTCAAAAGCCGGAACTCTTGTCCGCTGGTTAAACGGCGGCAGCAAAATGTCTATAGTCTTAAAGGAAGAACCGGCCGTCGTCTGAGGCTGGCTGGGAAGCGACGGCATGGTAGGAGCAGGAGCCGGCGCCGCCATTTTGTCTTCATTTTCTATGCGTTTGATGGCATCTTCGTAAATTTTCTGAAAAGTAGATTTTTGCGCTTCCATATCCTGAGGCAGAGGATCTTCTTCCACACTGGTTGCCGTACTTCCGTTAGAGGCGCTGTCGGGGTCATATTTGGTTATAATGGCATTTTTCAGCCGGCCTTTCATATAATTGAACATCTGCTTGGGTGAAGAAAAACTAACCTCGGAAGATGCGGCGCTGTTATCAGGCAAAATGCTGCTCTGGCGGACGCGGTTGGCTTCTTCCAGCGAAATAACCTCCTGCGTTCCGGCATAAGAGTTATGCACCGTCGTCAGGAATGCTGCAATGAAATATATTGCAAAAAAAAGTTTTCTCATAAAATAATGCCTTATGTTAACCAAATAGATATATCTGTTATTGTAAGATACGAATTATTAAAATTATCATAATTTTTGAACTGGAGATAAAAAGATAATGAATAACAGCAAAAAAATCGCCGCAGTAATCCTGGGCGCCGGTAAGGGAACCAGAATGAAGTCTGATTTGCCGAAAGTGATGATGCCGCTGAAAGGCAAACCGATGATTCGGCATATTCTGGAAACTTTGGAAAGTATGGGGGTAGATAAAATAATCACTGTTGTTTCTCCGGACGGAAAAATGGTGGCTAAAGAGGTTGCACCGTATGAAACCGCCGTTCAGGAAAAACAACTCGGTACCGGGCACGCCGTATTGTCTGCCCGCAAAAACCTTTGCGGCTTTGAAGGCGATGTGCTGGTAATCTTCGGCGATAATCCGATTATCACCAAAGAAACGTTTTTAAAAGCGGTCAAAAAGCGCAGAGAAGGCTATGCCGTTGTTGTTTTGGGCTTTCGTCCCGAAGATCCGGCACGTTACGGCAGGCTGATTGTTGAAAATGGCGAACTGAAAGAAATCATCGAATACAAAGACGCAACGGAAGAACAAAGAAAGATTAACCTGTGTAACTCGGGCTGTATGTGTTTTGACAGCTCGGAAATGTTTGAACTTTTGGGCGCCGTCAGTAATGAAAATGCCGCCGGCGAGTATTATTTAACAGATGTCGTCAGCATTGCCAACCGCCGCGGGATGAAGTGCGGTGTGGTGGAATGCAGTGCGGAAGAAGTTGCCGGAGCCAATACCCGCGAGGAGCTGGCTTTGTTGGAAAAATACTTGGATGCCCGAGAAGGAAAATAATGCATTTTTTGAAACAATACTGGTTTGGAATATTTATCGGCCTGATAATCTTTTGGTTTTTGGTCTTCTTTATGATTGTGGCTTTTGCACCGCACCATGACAATCAAAACCGGGGATTCAGCCGCTGTACCGGAGAATTGGCCGATGAAATTCAGGACTGTGAGCAAAATCGTTTTTTCTGCACGTTGGGAGCTGTCCTTTCCGGCGCCGGATGCGACGTGAACGTAATTGCCGACGGCTTGGGTATGTGGCTGCGGGGAGAACAGCCCCGCCCGTGGAGCAACTATTATTTTACGCCCGATTTGTCCACTCCGGAGGAAGACGAATATCTTGACGGGCAGGAAGAATACTATCAGGCGCACCCCGATATGCGGGAAACAATGCGCCAGTTGAAAGCAATGAAAGGGGATATTTGATGGCCGAAAAAAAAGAAAAACTTCCCGGCTGGGATTTGAGCGATTTATATAAAGGCATGGACGATCCGGCCATAGAAAAAGATTTGGAAAAATACCAAAAGGACAATCTGTCTTTTGCCAAAAAATACAAAGGTAAAATCGCCGGATTAAGCGCAGCGGAATTTGCCAAAATGCTGCAAACTTATGAAAGAATGGTAATCAAAGCGGAAAATCTGGCCAGCTTTGCCAGCCTGAATATGAATACCCAGATGAAAAACGCCAAAGCCGTGGCCTTTTATCAGACCATCAGCGAAAAACTCACCGATTATGGCAAGCCGGTTGTTTTCTTTACGCTGGAAATCAACAAACTTTCCGATGCTCAGGTCAAAGAGCTGTTGAAAGATAAAGCCGTTGCTTTTTACAAACCGTGGCTGGAACGTGTCCGCCGTTTTAAAAAATATGAGCTTTCTGAGGAACTGGAAGAGCTTTTGCTGGAAAAATCGCTGACCTCCGGCAGCGCCTGGGTGCGGCTGTATGAAGAAAGCTCGTCGCGCCTGGTTTATACCGTCGACGGCAAAAATTACAACGATGCCGAAATCAGCAAACTTTTGCTGGATAAAGATCCGAAAGTCAGGGAAAAAGCCGGAAAAGAGCTCAATCGCGTCAGCAAAGAAAATTCTGCGCTGTATTCCTTTATCTACAATATGGTCATTAAAGATAAGGCAACGGAAGATGCCAAACGCGGTTTCAAAACGCCGATAGCCGAACGCAATCTGGCCGAGAATGTGGAAGACGCGGCGGTTGAAGCACTGGCTGAATCCGTGCGCAAAAAATATGCCGAAATTTCGCACCGCTTTTACAAACTCAAGGCCAAATGGCTCGGCGTTAAAAAGATTCAGTACTGGGACAGAAACGCCCCGCTGCCTTTCTGCCATGACACGCATTACAGCTGGAAAGAGGCGGTTGATACCGTGCTGAACGCCTATCACGAATTTTCACCCAAGCTCCATGCGCAGGCGGTGGACTTTTTCAAAAACGACTGGATCGACGTTCCGCCGCGCGACGGCAAAAGAAGCGGCGCCTTTGCGCATTCCTGCTCCAATGAAATGCACCCGTATCTGTTTTTGAACTTTGTCGGCAAGCAAAATGACGTACTGACCCTGGCGCACGAGCTCGGACACGGCTGCCATATGCGTCTGAGCAAGGCTCAGGGGGCATTAAACGATGATATGCCGATGACTTTGGCAGAAGTCGCTTCCGTTTTCGGCGAGATGGTTACGTTCCAGTCGCTGCTGCGCCGGACCACAGATGACAAAGACAAACTCTGTCTGATTGCCGGCAAGGTAAACGATATGATTAATACCGCGTTGCGCCAGATTAGTTTTCACTTTTTTGAAACCCGTGCCCATAATGAGCGCAAAAACGGCGAACTTTCCGATGAACGCTTGTGCCAAATCTGGGTTGAGGAGATGAGAGCCTGTCTCGGCCCGTCTGTGGTGGTTGATGAGAACTCTGCCCATATCTGGTCGCAGGTCGGACATTTCTTCTTTTTGCCGTTTTATGTCTACGCCTATTCTTTTGCCGATTGCCTGGTCAATTCTCTGTATCAGGTCTATCAGGAGGGTTCGGTTAAGAATTTTGAAGACAAATATCTTGATATGCTGGCTCATACCGGCAGCAAAAAATATGACCAGCTGCTCAAACCTTTCGGCCTGGATGCCAAGAGTCCGGAATTTTGGAATAAAGGGCTGAGCCTGATTTCTGGTTATATAGATGAGCTGGAACGGCTTGATAAAAAATTAAAGCTATAAAACAAAAGGGGAGGGCGAGAGTTCTCCCTTTTTATTTCGGAATGTCATAAAGCCAACGGATAAAGCCGAACCTGCTGAAATCAATCGGCATTTCATAGCCGAACATCTCGGCAAAAGGGGCAATGAGCATATAGATAAGAATAATGGCACATAAAAGCCATCCTGCCAGCTTAAAACCAACCCGGATATAAGGCATAACCTTTTCAAATGTTTCTTTAAACCGTTCCTCTGCCATTGCTTTGCCTTTCTTCCTTAGAAAGGGTACATTGCTATAAGCTAAAAGACAAGAGAAATCTTGCCTTTTAGTTGCCTTATCTTACCAATATTTTTTAGGATATTTTTTAATCACTCCCCGGCAATCCGGATTATTCTACCATAAAGAAGTGCTTTACAATATCCCAATATTGATAAAAAATGATAATCATAAGGAAAGACAAAATTATATTTATATAAAAAAGATAAGTATCATTTCTGAGTTTTTTATGAAAATTAAAAAAATGTTCTCTGATAATAAAGTTAATTACCAAAAGAAGATCAAATATTATCATTACAAAACTTGGAATGACATGAAATTGAATAATAATTGTAATGATTAATGAAAGACCAAAAAACCATTTAAAAATAAGTATTATGATATCTTTCAATAAGCTGGATAAATATTCTTTTTTATTTTGCATTGTTTGTCCTGGGGTATCTATTTTTTATCTTTAAGATAATTGTAACATTGGTTCAAACTAGTATCAGAAAATTGTTCATAACCTTTTCTTAATGTGGGAAAATAACTGCGGCCGAAAAATTTTCCCCCAATCGAATTACCTAAACTACTGGATACAGCCCCGACACTCATATTCTCGGCATAGTTTCCTAATGTTTCTCCGAGAGTATTTCCGTGTTCTGTTGTTCCTGCACCATAAAAACTACCATAAGCTGCAGCTTTTTTCAACGGAATTTTTTTTACAACATTTCGATATGGTGCATTGGCAAGTTTTGATGCCCCGAAAGGGGAAGCCATTGCGCCGACCGCTTCAAAAACCGTGGTTAATGTCGGTGCATTTTGGCGTGCTTGTTCGAGTTTTTGCCTTTCCTCATCTCTGTGGGTTATATATCCCCGCTTAAATGCCTCAGACATACTTTCGTTGCTTTCTTGCCGGGTAAATTTCATCAGGTGTTGTAATTTTATGCGAAATCGCCAAAACAAAAGGGGCTGTTTTATGCCCCTTGTCCGCTTTCGGCCAGTTCTCTTGCCCGTTGCAGATAGTGTTGCGATGTTTCCGGGGTTCCGACATAACCGAGCGAATAATTGGTTACCACAAATCCAAACGGGTTTTTCATTGCATCATCTTTGGTCTTAAATGGCAGATTCATATAAGTAATACGCAGCGTTGCCCGCCAGATTTTGGTATCAATCTTGTCAGAATCCGGCGTCATATCCATTGTCAAAAACTGCACCTGCCACAAGCCGAGCGTCAACGGCCGCACCCATTCGACTTTAACATAGCGCTGCAGGGCATTTTTCTTAAATTGTATCAGGTTATATTTTACGTCGGTATTATAAAAACGGCTGTATACATTGGCCTCCGAATACCAGTAAATCGTCTGCCTTTCACCCCAGCGGGAGAGCAGCTGATCATAATCAGACGTAATGGAATTGCGCAGCGCAATATATTCGGAAATATGCTGTTCGGCAATCAGATCCGTAACCAAAATCCTGCGTTCGGCCGGCTGCACCAGTTCCAGCTGGGAAAAATACCGGTTGATTTGCAGCAGACGGGGATAAACGGTTTTTTGCGGCAGCATCAGATAAATCGTAAGGGCCAGCATCATCGTGACGCTCATGCTCATAACCGCCAGAATAACCAAAATGCGGGAGCTCCAGAGATAGCGTCTTTCCGGCATGGCCTGCGTATGGGCGCGTTCGGGATAAAGCCCGAGTTTGTCAGGGCTTTCCTTCTCTTTGAACTTAAAAACGGTATAAAAAATGTCAAACATAAATTGTCAAAACCTTTTCGCGCCGCAAGAATATGCAAATATTTTATACATCAGAGTTGAATAAAAGCAAATAAATACTGTTAATCTCCGAAATATTGATATAATTTATACCCATACATATCTTTATAAAGGGTTTAAATTATGAAAAAAATATTGGCATGTTTGGTTTTGGGCATGTTTTTTGTTGTTTCCTGCGGCCCGCGCGAAGAAGAATATTCCGTCAGCGAAACAACCGTATCATCGGCGACTTATTCCGATTGGGACAGCGCAATCCGCGCCGATGTGGATATGCAGAATATGTATTTGAACCAGCCGCGCAAAATTTCAAAGCCGATAGATATGTATATGACAATGGCGCTGGCCTTGAAATATAACTTCACCCGCCGCGTTGTCAGTTATGAAGAAAGTTTGATAAAGGCCGGAAAATCTCCGGTCAACCAGATTCCCGAGATTATGGGGCAGGCCGGCTACCTGAGCACCGATTCCCTGTCCGATGCCAATTCCGAGCTCCGACTGGCCTGGAACCTTTTGGATATGAGCACGGTTTATTATCAGACCGTCGACCAGGAATACCGCAAAAATCTGGCTTTTGAGCAGAGCCGCAAGGTTATTCACAATCTGCTGCAGGAAACCCGCGTGCTTTATTGGCAGGCTCTGACGGCACAGCGTCTGCTGCCGGTGATTGATGATATGATAGAGGTCTTGACGCTGGAGGTTGACGAGCTGAATGCTCAGGCCAAAGACCTTGCAAAATTAAATCAGTATCTGCCGACAGATAAATTGGTGTTAAAGCGCGAATATATGGAAGCCGTTAAAAACTTGTCCGAGTTAAAACGCGGAATGGAAACGGCCGAAACCAAACTGGCCGCCTTAATGGGTTTTCATCCGGCAACGGAATACAAACTGGTCGGCAAGTTGTACGGCAATTTTGCCCTGCCGGATATCCGCACGCCGCTGGCCGATATGGAATGGCTGGCTCTGACCAACCGCCCGGAACTCAAAATGCGTGATATGGTGAATATTGACGAGAACCTGGAGTTTACCATTCAGGAGTTCAAGTCAACCACGCAAAACGATTATCAAAGCAATCCGGCTTATTATAATAAAGTCTGGAGCCGCAAAGCTCAGGAAATCGGCTATCATGTTTTTGAAGATGTCAAAAACCCCCGGACCGGCGAGCTGGAAGCCTTGCGCCGCCAGCGGATGACCAACCTGGTTTTAAGCCAACTGTATGTCGGTTGGGCTGCTTATATGTCGGCGATGGAAGATTATCAGATTAATATTGAAATCGCCAATGTATCGGAAGACATTGCCGAAGATATTACGGTAAAACTGGGTAGTCACGATTCGAAATCTTTGCTCGAGGCTGCCCGCGCCATTGCCGACGAGGTCAAAGCTTCCAAGGCTTATATCGAACTTCAGGCCTCGCTCGGAAACCTTTATGCTGCGCTGGGGCTTGATGCGCTGCCTTATTATATGCTGGGAGAAAAACCGTCTAAAATCGCCGTCTATCTGCATACAACGCTGGAAAAATGGCGCGATGGCGATTTCCTGCCGGACAACCGCCCGTATCTGTTGAACGTGCCGTCTAAACGCCCGCCGGTTAATTTGTCGACGGAAGATGTTCCTGACCAAAAACTGGAAACCGGACAAGATTATCTCTATAGCATTCCGGAAGATGCTCTGAAAGATCTCAATGCCCGCGGTAATCTGACGTTCAAAGCCGGCTTGATAGATGACAGCCCGCTGCCGGATTGGCTGACCTTTGATGAAAAAACAATGACGTTCTACGGAACGCCGATGCCGAAAGACGGCGGAACCTATCATGTGAAGGTCTATATTATAGATGAGTACGGCAATGTTAATTATATTACGTTTAAGATTATTGTCGATGAAGTCTATGTACCGTCAATGCAGGTCAGAGGTTTGACCAAAGGCCGGAATGCTACGGTGCTGAAACGCTGCCGCGGAACAAATTGTGCGGATGATTACATTGCCAATGGTGAAATCGGCAAAGAAATAGAAACCCGTCCGCGGTACTAAACAAAAAAAGCACTCTCCGGAGTGCTTTTTTTCATGTTGATTTTTAAGGAGAATAGTCTAGGTGGTAGAAAGAAAACTCATCGATGCTAAAGACTATTCTTGGCAGTAACTTCAAAGCACAATGCTCGTCACAAATCCCGCAGGAGCAACGCGATCCTCAGGGCACAATGTTACCGATTGAGCGCCACCGGTCGCACCGGTCATTGCCGGACTCTCTTTTTTATAGTCATCCCCAGGTCGTGTTTTTTTCTCGTCATCCCCGAGCTGTGTTTTTTATTATGTCATCCCCGGGCACCGCCCCGGGGATCCAGATCAACAATAAGGCTAATTTATTAACGTGGATTGCCGGGTCAAGCCCGGCAATGACGTAAGAAAAAGATACCAGGAATCCACCCTTCAAAGTACAACGCCATTCACAGACCCCGCCATAGCAACGCGGCCTCTGTGGCACAGTGCTGTCAACTTGCCGCGCGCCTGCCGTGCAGGTCAAGTCCGGCAATGACATAAGAAAAGAAAGCCCGAGAATGACAAAACTTTAATGCACAATCCCTCATCCGGCACGATTGGGTGCCCTTTGCGAATAGCTTAGGTTTTGGAGCAAAAACCGAAAGTGAAGCCCCTCTCCCCTCAAGCCTGAGGGGCGGGGGAGTTGACCAGCCCGATTACCGAATGATTTCTTAGCTTTTGGCCCAAAGGGGTAATAGTGAAGTACAGAGCATTGGAGCGTAGCGACTTTAACTTTGGGCTGAAAGCTTAGAAAATGAGGTTGGGATTGACTTTTGCTTACTTTTGGTCAAGCAAAAGTAAGAAAAAGCTTCTTTGCACCCAAAAAGTAACAATAAAAATAAATTATAAAAAACAAGAAATAAGAAAAAGAATAATAAATAAAAAGTGAATTTTAGAGATAAGGAAAAAACACCAATCGATTCTCAAAAATTTTGCTTCTTTTTACCAAAAGACCGAGTCCTTTTCCTGATTCTGTATTTCGAATCCATATAAAACACAATATCTTGTGAGGATGCTTCTGAAACCGAAAATGTTTTTTGTAAATTTAAGCTTTTTTTGTGCCCCTTGTGTACAAATATGTTGATTACGTCAAGAATCTATAACGTTGAAAAATAATGATATTTTTTTTGTTAAGAAAGGTTAATCTTTTTATCCACTATTAAAAAAATTTTTTTTTGGTGGAATTATAGCAAGATAGCAATGTCAAGCCGGAAAAAGAATTTTTTTGCCCTTGTTTGCATCATATATTTCGCTCAGAATATCAGCATATTCAAGATGATACGCGTTAAGAATTTTGAAATAAAAAATTTTTCTGTGCATACTATATCTAGTCTTATTTACATTTTGTTAATACTATATATTGTATGCTTGTTATCAGGTGATAACACAAACAATTTTGTTTTTTATAACTAATAATAACGAAGGAATGAGCGAAGATATGTCCGTGAACGATAACGAAATTTCTCAGAGCAAAATTGCCGAGAACATCCCTTTTGACAGTGTTACTAAAAGAGATGGTACCTTAGCCCCGTTTGACAACACCAGAATTTTTAACGCTATAAACAAAGCCGGTACGACGACGGGCGAGTTCGGCGAAGAGGAAAGCTGGCTTTTGACTGCTCAGGTCTTAAAGGTTATGAAGCATAAGTTTACGGAGTCTCTTCCTTCCATTGAACAAATTCAGGATATTGTCGAGCAGGTTCTGATCTCTGCCAACTATTTTGCAACAGCCAAAGCTTATATTTTATACCGTGACCAGCGCAACCGTATGCGTTCTGATAAAAAGGTCATGGTTGATGTTGAAAGCTCCATCAATGAATATCTGGAAAAACTGGACTGGCGCGTTAACGCCAATGCCAACCAGGGATACTCTAACGGTGGATTGATTTTGAACGTTTCCGGCAAGGTTACGGCCAACTACTGGCTGAGCCATGTTTATCCGGCGGCTGTCGGTGAAGCACACCGCAACGGCGATTTTCATATTCACGATTTGGATATGTTGGCCGCTTATTGTGCCGGTTGGTCGTTGAAAAACCTGTTGCATGAAGGCTTTAACGGTGTTCCGGGTAAAGCGGAAGCCGGTCCGGCCAAACACCTGTCTGCCGCTGTCGGCCAGATGGTCAACTTTATGGGCACTCTGCAAAACGAATGGGCCGGCGCTCAGGCATTTTCTTCCGTAGACACATATCTTGCACCGTATGTCCGCGTAGACCATTTGACTTATGAGCAGGTTGAGCAGTCTTTCCAGGAACTGATTTATAACCTGAATGTTCCGTCCCGCTGGGGTTCTCAAACACCGTTTACCAACTTTACGTTTGACTGGGTATGCCCGGAAGACCTGCGCGACAAACATCCGATGATTGCCGGTGTTGAGCAAGACTTCACTTATGGAGATCTGACCGAAGAAATGCATATGATTAACAAAGCATATATTTCGGTTATGATGAAAGGCGATATCAAAGGCCGTCCGTTCACCTTCCCGATTCCGACTTACAATATGACTCCTGATTTTCCTTGGGAAGATGAAAATACTGAGCTCTTGTTTGAAATGACAGCCAAATACGGCCTGCCTTATTTCCAGAACTTTATCAATTCCGTCTTAAAACCGGGGCAGATTCGCTCAATGTGCTGCCGCCTGCAGCTTGACCTGCGCGAGCTTCTGGCCAAAGGCAACGGCTTGTTCGGTTCTGCCGAGCAAACGGGGTCAATCGGCGTTGTTACCATTAACTGCGCCCGTTTGGGATACCTTTACAAAGGCGACGAGCATGGCTTGTTGAACCGCGTTGACGAGTTGCTGGAACTGGCCAAAACTTCTCTGGAAATCAAACGCAAAGTTATTCAAAGACTCATTGACAACGGCTTGTTCCCGTATACCAAACGTTATCTCGGCACCTTGCGCAACCACTTCTCGACTTTCGGTGTTAACGGCATTAACGAGATGATTCGCAACTTTACCAATGACGAGCACAATGTTGCAGATGAATGGGGCCAAGATTTCGCCGAAAGATTCCTGAATCATATCCGCGACAGAATGGTAAAAATTCAGGAAGAAACCGGGCATATGTATAATCTGGAAGCCACGCCTGCCGAAAGTGCGACTTACCGTTTTGCCCGCGAAGACAAGAAGAGATTTAAAGGAATCCTGCAAGCCGGGACAGAAGAAAATCCGTATTATACCAACTCGTCCCAGCTGCCGGTTAACTACACTGATGACCCGTTCGAGGCTTTGGAGTTGCAGGAAAAACTGCAAACCAAATACACCGGCGGTACGGTACTTCACCTGTACATGGGTCAAAGAGTTTCATCAGCCAAGGTCTGCCGCGACATTGTTCGCCGCGTTCTGACCAACTACCGACTGCCTTATGTCACCATTACGCCGACGTTCTCGATTTGTCCGAAACACGGCTACATTTCCGGTGAACATAAATATTGCCCGATCTGTGATGAAGAGAAAAAGGCAGAAAAAAGAAGAGCCGCAGCTTCCAGAAAAGAAGTTGCATAGAGTAAAATTCAATCAACAAATGGAGAAAGAAATGAATACTGTTAATTTTGAAGATGTAAAATTAAGCGATGAAGAAAGACAACCCTGCGAAATCTGGACCAGAGTAATGGGTTATCACCGTCCGGTTTCCGAGTTCAATAAGGGCAAAAAATCTGAGTTTTACTCCCGTGTATGCTTCTGCGAAAGCAAAGCCGTAAAATTTGATGCAATGGATGTTGCAGCTGAGTAATTCTTAAAAGCTTTGTCAAAAAAACAATCCCCGGTAGGATAATCTTTCATCATACCGGGGATTTTTATAAGAGGTAAGACATGGAAAATATAAATATCGGCGGCATTGAACGTTTCAGCCTGGTTGATTATCCCGGACAGGTCGCTGCGGTTATTTTTCTGCAGGGGTGTCCTTGGCGCTGTCCGTTTTGCTATAATACCGAACTGCAAAAAATCGGGCAGAACGGGAATCATGACTGGAAAGTGATTTTTGAGTTTTTGCAAAAACGGACAAAGGCTCTGGATGCCGTCGTTTTTAGCGGCGGAGAACCGCTGGTGCAGGATTCGCTGGAAGAAAAAATTAAAGAAGTTAAAGCTCTGGGATATAAAATCGGTTTGCATACCGGCGGTTACCGTCCGGAACATCTGAAAAAAATTCTGCCTCTGCTGGATTGGGTCGGCTTTGATATCAAAGCGCCTTTTGTTGAAGAAAAATATCAAAAAGCCGTCGGCGGAGCCAACCATCTCGCCAAAGCGCAGGAAAGCCTGCAGCTGCTTTTGGACAGCGGAATCGCCTTTGAATGCCGCACCACCTGCGATCCCCGCATTTTGAACATAGAAGATATCTATGCCATTGCCGAAGAACTCAAAAAGCGCGGTGTCAAAAGCTACCATTTGCAAAAATACCGCCCGGTGCCGTCGGATACCGTAACGCAGGACTGGCAATGCGAGCAGTTTTTCAATAATCCCGAACTGACGGCATATTTGCAGCAAAGTTTTTCTGATTTTGATTTGCGTAAATAGCTTGACATAATAAAATCCCGGCATAAAATACGAGTTTCTTAAAAGAATTATTAATTAAATTATTTTTTGTATGGAAAAGATAGCTTTTTATGCCGGATCTTTTGATCCTTTTACCGTCGGACATTTCCGAATTGTTTGCGAAGCCTTGTGTTCTTATGACAAAGTGATTGTCGGTATCGGCGAAAATCCTGACAAGAAAAAACATCTGTTTGGGATAAAAGACCGAAAAGAACTGGTACGACAGAGCCTGCAGGATTTTTTGAATCTTTGGCAGCACCGCCGTTTTTGCGGATACGCTTTTTCTGTATCGGAAGAAAAAGCTCTGGCCCGCCTGGAAGCAGATCCCGGATGCCTTGATATTGTTTCTTATGATTGCCTGACCGTTGATGCCGCATTATATTATGGGGCAACAGCGCTGATTCGGGGAAAACGGATCGTCGGAGACGATGCCGATGAAATGTATCAGTCAATCATCAACAAACAACTTCTGGCCGTCCGCCGTCGTTCATTGGTGATGGATTTGATTCCTGTTCCGCAGGAAAATCTGACCTATATTTCTTCCTCTGCTTTCAGAAACCTCTGTAAGTTGGAAGAATATATTGCCGCCATGCCATATGTTGCCCCGAGGGTGCATAATGCCATGATGAAGAAATGCCTGAAAAAAACGTTTATCGAGGCTTATCACGAAACTGTTCCCGGCTACTTTGACGGTCAACCGGAAAATGCCTGGAATGACTTGTGCGCAGCCTATGAAAACCGTCCCTGGCATAATCTGAGCCACCTGGCCTATGGAATAAATCTTTTTAATATTTTCTGCCGCTTATCCGGCGAGCATAAAAATATTCCGAAAGAGCCGTTCCTTTTTGCCTGGTTTTATCATGATTATGTTTGGGGAGAGGATAATGCGGAGGAGAAATCAATCGCAAAAATCATCGGCAGACTGTATATCAACCAGAAGAAAGACCTCGTAGCCAAACTGATTCGTGCTACGGTGCACCCTCCGAAAATGTCAAGAGAGACAGTACCCGAAAAACTGATAAACGATATTGATATGGCAATCTTGGGCGATGAACTCAATTACGGCAGATATTGCCTCGGTATTCGGAATGAATATCCCGCACTTAATGAAAAAGCTTTTGCTTCCGGCCGGAAATCTTTTTTGCAAAATTGTTTGGAGGCGGAAATCTTTCACCTTCCGTTCTTTAAGGAAATGTTGGAAGAAACAGCCCGGCATAATATGCAAAAAGAGCTGCAATATTGGCAAAACCGGTCCCAATAATCAGGTAACCCCTCGTTTTTTCGAGGGGTTCCTTTTTTAAGATGAGATTGAATTTTGCTTGACAATTAAGCCGCCGTGGTGTTTATAACGAGAATAAACAAAATTTTTATTCGTATAATTTTAAATTTTATCAAAATGAAAACACAAAGATTTCAATTTAAGACCAGTGAACAGGAAGCGATTGTAAACTTTTATGTTGAAGAATATCATTTCTTAAGCAATGCATATCCTGAAAAAATTGTGATTCAATTGAACGGTATTCCTTTTGACAATGTCGAAACTGCTTATCAGGCCGCAAAAATCGCAGACCCCGCCATTCAACGAAAAATTTCAAGAATGAGACCGGAAGAAGCCAAAAAGTATGTAACACACGCTACAACGCCGGATTGGAAGAACGTGAAATACAAGATTATGTATGATCTGCTTTGGCAAAAGTTTTACGGCAACAAAGACTTGGGGCAAAAACTTCTGGCGACCGGCGACCGGGAGATTGTAAAGCTTAATACCTCAGGCGACATTTATTGGGGCGTCTGCAAAGTAGACGGCTCTTATGTCGGCGAAAACAACATTGGAAATATTCTGATGGAAATTCGCCAAAAGTTAAAAAATCTTGAGTAGTTTCTGAAAAAAAATAAAAGCTTCGCCCGTTAAGGACGAAGCTTTTTGTTTAATCACGGCTTTTCTTTTTGAAACCTCGGCCATTGCCGTATTTTTTCTTTGGTTTCAGTTCTGGCGTATGCGGACGGCTGCGCTCGAATTTCGACTTTCCGCTAAATTTGCGGGCTGCTTTCTGCATAACTTTTTCGTCTTTCTTCAAAGCGCCTTTTTTGCTTTCTTTAACCTCAACTTTTATCTCGGCCATTTTCTGCATCATTTTCAGGCGGCTTTTTTCAACCGAAAAGCCAAACTTTCCGAGCTGCCGTCCCAAGGTATAATAATGACCGTGGGCATAAGCCAGAAGTCCGGCCTTTTCCAAAGCCAACCTGCCGTCTTCATCAAGATATTGGTCGTCAATGTTAACGGCGACAATCTCTGCCACAAACATATCATGCGTTCCGTAATGTTGAATGTCTTTTACCTTACATTCCAAAGAAACCGGCGATTCTGCAATTTGCGGAGCCTGAATCTGCGAGCATGGCAGGGGCGTAAGTTTCATCTCTTTAAACTTGTCTACGCTGCGCCCGGATTTAACGCCGCAAAAATCAGTAGCAGCCGCCAGGGCAAGTGTCGGCAGATTGATGACAAATTCTTTTGTCCGGCTGATAATCTCGTGCGAATAACGGGACGGCCGGATAGAAACATAAGTCATGGCCGGTTCTGACGCGATAATACCGGTCCAGGCAGCCGTCATAACGTTCGGTTTGTCTGTTGTTCCGGACGAAATCAGCGCCGGTGGCACCGGAGCCAGAATTGTTCCGGGTTTCCAAGTAATTTTTGTCATAGGAAAATCCTCTGATAACAGTTAATAATGCTATAGGTTTATTCTAAATTTTCCGCCCATGCAAACAAAAAATAAAATTTTTCCGAATCCCCGTCGGGATTCTTTTCCACCCCTGTCGCCAAAGTTCTGAAAACAGCAGAAAACTGCCGGTTTGCGGTATGATGGTACGACATAAATATATATAGATAAAAATAATTTGATATAATATCAAAGCCTTTGCCGGCAGCAGCATTTTTTTATCAAAATGTTAAGGCATTTTTAACCAATTCTTTTTAGTTTATGCAAACCGCATTAAAACAGCCCAGACCTCAGAATCTCTGGGGCATCGCCAGAATGGCGCTCACCGGGCGGAGAATAATCCAGGGGAATTGCGAGACAAAAAGCAGATAAAACTGCTAAACTTTTTTGCGCTCAAAATAAGCTTAAAACAAAAGGGGAAAAAATGAGTTTGGATATAGCGTCGGTTTCTTCAAAAAATAATTCGGTTCAGATACAATCAGCCGGTCTGAAACGGACTCCTGAAAATTTTTCGGAAGAGACCGCCGCTAACGAAAACCATACGGAAAACGCCGGAGCGGCAGCCGCTTCGAGCCGGGAAACCTCAAAAGAACCGAGACATTTTCCGACTTTTCGCAGTGCTTTAAGTGCGGAAACCATGCAGACCTTAATGCGGATGTATGCCAGATAACCGGCGGCAGAAAGCCTGTCCGGGTAACGGCAAGTAAAATACCAAATACAACAAGCCTCGGTTTTCACCGGGGCTTTTTAAAACACAAAAACTCTCTTAAAAAACAAGAGAGCTCTTATAAATGGTGCGCTAGGCCGGACTTGAACCGGCACGGCCTTGCGGCCAACAGATTTTAAGTCTGCAGCGTCTACCAATTCCGCCACAAGCGCATAATCTGAAAAAATTTATACATACAAATTCAGACAAATGCAAGTCCAAAAATCAAAAACAAAGCAAAAAGGTGCTGATTAACTCCAATCTTTTGCTTGTGCATTGCACCAAATATGCTTAAACTGAAAAGCGTTAACAAATCATCACCCTTTTTCTGCGGCAGGAGACAGCGTCCCGGCAGAAAAAGGGATTTATAAGGAATTTTACGGATGAAAACAATTGATATTTCATGGCGCCGTTATATCTTTCCGAATATCAATAACGAGGGATGGCGTTTCGTCGGTATCTTTGCGGCGGTTACCGCAATGCTGGCGGTTTTGTGGCAGCCGTTGGGCTGGCTTGGTCTTATACTTACTGTTTGGTGCTACTATTTTTTCCGCGATCCTGAGCGGATTACGCCGGATATGCCTGACGTCGTCGTTTCTCCTGCGGATGGAACGGTTCAGATGATAGCCAAAGTTAAAGCGCCGAAAGAGTTGGAAATGGGGGATAAGTCCTTTACCCGGATCAGCATTTTTATGAGCGTATTTAATGTTCATGTCAATCGCGCGCCGGCAACCGGCAAAATTTTAAAATCAGTATATGTCCCCGGCAAATTTTTGAATGCTACCTTGGATAAAGCCAGCAAGGACAATGAACGCCAGCTGTTGTCAATGAAAACGTCTTCCGGCAAAGAAATTGCTTTTGTGCAAATTGCCGGACTTGTTGCCCGCCGGATTTTATGCGAAGCCAAAGAAGGACAGGAATACCGCGCCGGAGAAAGATTCGGCCTCATCCGTTTTGGCTCCCGTCTTGATGTTTACCTGCCGGAAGGCGTTGAGCCTCAGGTTTGTCTCGGCCAGACAATGATTGCCGGAGAAACCGTTTTGGCTAATCTGAAGAGCGATGCTCCCGAAATGAAAGGAGTAACCCGCTGATGGAAAAGATAAACCGCAAACTTAAAATGGCGCCGCACAAATTGAGAGCATTGCCGTTTCGTAAAATTGCGCCGAATATCGTAACAATGCTGGCTCTTTGTGCCGGGGTAACCTCTATCCGCTATTCTATCCAGGCCGATTGGACGAAGGCTGTTATGTGCATCTTCATTGCGGCGTTGTTCGATTGGTTTGACGGCCGGGTTGCCCGTATGTTAAAAGGCTCGACCAAATTTGGTGCCGAACTCGATTCTCTTTCCGATTTTGTAAGTTTCGGCGTAGCACCGGCAATTTTGCTTTATCAATGGTCGTTGTTTGATCTGCCGAAATTCGGTTGGTTTTTTTGCCTGCTGATGTCAATCGGTATGGCCATGCGTCTGGCTCGTTTTAACACAATGCTGGAAGACCAGCCCCAGCCGGAATATTGGCTGCATTTCTTTGTCGGCGTTCCTGCTCCGGCAGCTGCAGCTTTGGCAATTATGCCGGTATTGGTTTCTTTTGACTTTCCGGAATACAGCTACATCGTCCGGTCTCATGCTTTTTGCGCAACGCTGCTTTGTATCGTAACGCTGCTGATGGTCAGTCGGATACCGACGGTTTCGACCAAACATATGAAAGTGCCGGTATGGATGTTTATTCCTCTGATGCTGGTTGTTGTCTGGTTTGCCAGTTCCGTGATTACGCAGCCGTGGTTTACGCTGGGTGTGGCAACGCTGGTTTATGCCCTGACAATCCCGCTGGGAATAATAATCTTTTTGAAAGAAAAAAGAGAATATAATAAAAATCAAAATAAATAAAAAAAATTCCCGGGTTTCTCCGGGAATTTTTTTATTCAGATTCTTCACAGAATTTCTCCGATTGTCCGGAAAATTCTGCTCGTCAGATGGTTATGTTCAGTTTCCTTTTTTGGAGCTCCCGTTCCAGATAAGCAATAACATGGAGTGGCGGTGTCGAAGAAGCCTTCAGATCCCGTATCCATCTCCGGATAAAAGATGATGGAACGTCATCCAACCACCAATCCCGTTGGGGATTAAGCCCGTCCGTCAAATCTAACAGGTGTGTTATGAGCTTGTTTTTTTCAACTTCTTCAAAATCAAGCTTGTCATTGTAATACTTAAGACGTTGGGACAGCTTGTCAATCTTCTGGCGATAATGGTTTCTTTGCCACAAACAAAAAAGCAAACATCCTAAAATAATTATCCAGTTCATAAATTTTTGGGGTTTTAATTATAAAAACAATAATAAATTCTCAACCGCTCTTATAATATATTTTTCAATTTTTGTCCAGATGTTTGTGCCCAAAAAAATCCCGCTCTTTTCAAAAGCGGGAAAATATGGCTTTAACCTTAATTTTTTTTGTCTGCATAAGGGTTGCCGGTTTTTCGTACCGTAATTCTGAGCGGAATGCCACGCAAATCAAAATTCTCGCGCAGACTGTTGGTCAGATAACGCAAATAAGACTCAGGCAGTCCTTCCGGATTGCTGGAAAAAATATAAAATGACGGCGGACGCGTTTTAGCCTGCGTAATGTAACGCAGCTTAATCCGACGCTTATTTTTGCCCAGAGGCGGCGGATAATTGTCTATCATATCGGCAAACCACTGGTTTAACGGCGCCGTCGGAATACGGCTGCACCACCGGTTATAAACTTTGATAACCGCCCGCATCAGCTTGTCAAGATTTTCTCTTTTTAACGCCGAAATCGTAACTGTCGGCACGCCTTCAACCTGAGTCAGCGAAGTTTCAAGTTTATAATTTAATTGCTCCAAAGCCTCCTTACGGTTGGCAATATCCCACTTGTTGACCGCAATGACCAAGGCTCGTCCCTCGTCAATAACTTGCCGTGCAATTGTCAGATCCTGCTTTTCCAAAACGGCATCCGCATCCAGAACTAAAACCACAACCTGCGCCATAAAGGCTGCATGTTTTGTGCTGGCGGCGGACATTTTCTCCAATGAGTCGGAGATTCTGGCCCGTTTGCGCAGCCCGGCCGTATCGACCAGATTAATTTTATGACCTTCCCAGGACCATTCGCTGGTAATGGCATCGCGCGTTACGCCGGCTTCCGGCCCGGTCAGCATTCTTTCATCCTTCAGCAGGGCATTAACCAATGTCGATTTTCCGACATTCGGCCGGCCGACAATCGCTAGCTGAATTGGACGGTTGCCCTCGTCGTCATCGGTTGCGCTGTTTTGTTCTTCCTCATCGGTTTCCGAATGTTCGGAGGCGTTTTTTTTATCAAATTCTTTCAAAGCATCATAAAGCTCATTAATGCCCAGCCCGTGTTCTGCCGAAAACGGGATAGGCTGGCCAAGTCCGAGTTTATAAGCTTCATAAATGCCGTCTTCCTGAGTTTTGCTTTCACATTTGTTGGCCAAAAGAATAACCGGCTTTCCGGACTGGCGCAGAATATCTGCAAAATGCTCGTCATAAGGCTGCAGTCCGGCGCGGGCATCAAATAAAAACAACGTCACGTCAGATTCGTCAATTGCCCGTTTGGTCTGTTCCCACATTCGTTTTTCCAGATTATCTTCGGTAGAATATTCATATCCGGCCGTATCAACGATGGTCAGTGTCAAATCCCGAAGCTTTGCCGAAGCCTCTCTCCGGTCACGGGTCACGCCGGGCTGATCATGAACAATAGCGACCTTTCTGCCGACAAGACGATTAAACAATGTTGACTTTCCGACATTCGGACGACCGATAATTGCGACTTTCAATGCCATTATTTCTTCCTTAATTTATTTATAAGCCAGCATTTCGGCTTCGTTTGTCGTAAAGATAACAACACCGTCGGCAACAATCGGAGCCATATCAATATCTTCGTCAATGTTAATAAAGCCAATCAGCTTGCCGTTGTAAGGCGAAATGGAAAAGACGTGTCCGTCCGAGGTCGGAACCAGCAGACGGTTGTTAACCAAAATCGGCCCGACGGCAAATTCGCCCGGTTTGTCGTTAACATTGGGAATTTCCGTATTCCAAATGATTTTGCCGTCATTTTTGTTCAATGCCAGCAATTCATTGTTATCGCTCAAGACATATAAATATTGGCCGGCGACCCACGGCTGATTTGTTCCGGAAACTTCGCGTTCCCAAATTCTCATACCGGTTTTCAGGTCAATAGCCGCCAAAATATCACTGTTTCCGATAGCAAAAATCTTGTCATTGTCAATGACCGGATCCGCTTTGATGGCGGCAATATTTGCCAAAGAGTTATTGCGCTTGCGGCTGATAAGGTTGTCTGCCCACAGCGGCGTTCCCGTACTGGACTTGAAAGCGCGGAGCTCACCGTTGGAGAATGCGGCAATCACAACATCCAGATAAGGACTGTAGGCCGGAGCCGCGCCGCCGACCAGAGTCGTGTCTTCCGTTTTTGTTTTGTATCTCCAGACTTCTTCCCCGGAAATAGAATTGAGCGCAATGAGCGTATTGTCAATCGTCTGAACAAACAATTTGTCGGCATTGGCTGTCGGCGCAATACGGATAGGCATTCCCGCGTCATAACGCCAGAGTTCGCGTCCGGTCAGCATATCCAGGGCAAAAACGCCGCCAAACCCGGTCGTGGCATAAATCTTTTTGCCAAAATATGCCAGCCCTGCGCCTTTCATTGAACTGGACTTATCATCTTTATTACGCGGTTTCAGGCGTTTTTTCCAAATTTGGTCGCCGCTGTCGAGCCGCCGGGCGGTAACAATGGCATCCGCATCAATGGCAAAGACAACGCGATGCGCAATAATCGGTTTGGCAATCAGCATATCGCGCTTGGAACTCCCTTCGCCGAAACCGGCATCCCAGAATTTTTTCAGACGGGAACTGGCGGCCAGATGTCCCATAATATGCTCGGAATTTCCGCCGTCTTGCGACCAGCGGGGATTTCTGACGGGTTCGGGCAGTTTGATTTTGACTTTGCCTTCCGGATAATCCGGCTGCAGTTTTGCCGATCCGCTCAAAACGGAAAGCCGTTCTCCTTCCAGCTTGATTTTTTCGTCAGAAAAAAGCCCGCAGGCGCCCAAAGCCAGAATCAAACCGGCGCATATCGTATTTTTCACCAAATTACCATACATCAGAAATCATCCTTATTGTTCTAAAAAACTACTTAACGGTCTCGTCCAGAATTGCAATCATATCCTGCGCCTCGGCTTTCAGACTGTCCGGAGCACCGGCATCTGCGGAAATTTCATCGTAAAGTTGGCGAGCCTTGGCATAGTCTTTTTTATGAAGAGCCGAAAGGGCGAGCAGGCTTTTTCCCATGCCGCTCCAGTTTTTGTTTTGCAGAACCGGTTCCAGCATCTTTGCCAAATCGTCATAAGAGGCGGTTTCAACCTGCATGGCTGCCAGTTTGATGATTGCCACGTTTTTAACCTGCGGATTGGAACTGCCGTCGTCTGCTATCTCCTGCAAAACTTTTTGAGCCTCCTCCGTTTTTCCGCTTTCGGCATAATTTTTTGCCAGCTGCATCCGGGCGGCGTCGGCATAAATGCCGTTGTTGTTTTCGGCAATCGTCTTCAGCACATTGTTGCTTTCCTCAATTTTCCCCTGTTCCGAAAGGCTGGCCGCATAGGCATAAACATTGGAGTTTTCCTGATGATGCCGGATTCTCCAGGCTTTGATGCTTTCAAAGCTGACCGCGGCAACCAGAACGGCCACGATAACGATAATGATGTGCAGGCCGTACTTGTCCCAGATTTGTTTCAACTGGTCATTTTTCAAATCCTCGTTAACCTCTTCAATAAAAGCGTCTTGCAAGGTTTTGGGGGCTTTTTCCTTTTTCATTTAATCCATCTCCGGTTAAAAAGTTTCGTTAACTTTGTTTATATCTGAAACAACTCATTTTAGCAAAGACTTTTTTCTCAAATTTCACTTTGTAAGTTCATATAGCAGAAAGTTCTTAATCCAGCGTAAATCCTCGAGCGGAAGTTTTTTGCCGAAGATAATGGTCTTTTTGTCCGAGATGATGGAGACAAAACATCTCCCGGTCGCCGGATTCGGCGTAATGTCGATGGCTTCAATGTCAGCTTTGCTCATTTCTCCGTGTTTTTTAGAAAAACCGAAGAACTTGTGAACATTGACGATTTTATATTTTTTAATCACAATCTTGTCTTTTCTGAATAATATAATCACGGCCAGAGCAATAAAAAGCGCCATTACGCCGTAAAAGATCCAAAAGCCGCCGCGGTTCAGATTCGGCGCCAGATGTTCAATGCATTTGATTAAGACGGATGCGCCGGCAATAACGGCAATCGCCAGAATATTATAAGCATCCCAAATGGTTTTGCGGATTTTCAAAACCGTTTTGTCCGAGCGCCAGACGACGGCCAGGCTCTTGGGCAGGGGAGCTTTTTGAATATCATAGTCAATTTGCAGTTCTCCGGCTTTTTTCAATTCTTTGATAGATTTGTTCAAATTCTCGGTCTTTCGGGAGACCAGCCCGTCAGCCGTCAGAACCAAAGCCGGCAGGCCGAACGTCCGGGCATAATTTTCCCATTTGCGGCGCACGTTTTTACCGCGGTAAGAAATGTAAAGCGGCACGCATTTTTCCGGATTCTTATGGGAAAGTTCAATGATATATTTATTACGGCTGATAAAACCGAGCTGGGCAAATTCGATTCTGAAACGCACACCTTCATATTTGGCAATTTTTTCTTTCATCCGGAGCTTTTTGCCGTTAAGCAGCCGGGTGATGATTTCTACGTTTTTGCCGTCAAAATAAATTTTGCGATATTGAAAATAGTTGCAAAACAAGGCGATAATAATTCCGGCGCCGATGAGCATAATGATCATGTCAAAAAAGGTCGGATTCATCAGCGGCTGAAAATCGGTCGTCGGAAAGTTGCCGGTAAAATCGCTGCGGGTAGCCGTAATGCCGGAAAAAAGCTCATATGCGCCGAGCAAAATTAGGGCCGCGCCGGCCAGCAGACCGAGATAAAAAATCCATGCCGACATCCGGTCGGTTTTGCGGGCGGGTATCTTGTCAAGCCGGAGCTCAAAATGGTTGCTGTAATGCCTGGGCATATGTTTGTTCATCTTTTTTCTCTCTTTTTAACAAAAGCAAATTCCGAATATCACAATAATACTATATTTATTTTAATATTCACCATATTTTTTAATTTTAATTAAAGCTTTAAATTATAATAATCTCAATATAAACTAAAACCGCTTTAATGCAAGAAACGCATTTCGATAAAATCCGACGGGGAGAAGTAATGGGAAATATCGGCATATTTGCAAACACAACACATATTATTGTAACGTTAACGGCATTCTTTTTGTTGTTTTTATCTTGTTTTTATACCGAAAAAGGCACGCCGGTACGCCGCGGCATATGGTTTTTGTTTTTCGGTCTGCTGTTGGATCTGGTCGTGGTTGCGATTGAATACCAGTCGTTTAACGCGTATAAAGCCGGCAGCGAAGTAGAGATATATGTTTTCTTCGAGCTTTTGTTGCTTTTGGGCTCAATGGTGCTTTTGGCGGTTGCCGCCTCGCAGATTCTGCTGAAGAATATTCCCGATTTGCCGGTAATCCTGGGCGTTGCCGGACTGGGACTGATTTCTGTTGTCTCCTATGTCTTTATCTTTCCTGACGGCAATATGGTATCCAGCCTGCGCTATGTCTTTCCGATAGCCGGTTTTGCCTATCTGAGTGTCGGCTTTTTGTCTCAGGTAACCCAACGCTATAAAAGCGGCTATGTTCTGGCCTCTGTCGTCACGGCAGCCATCAGCTTGTTGATGATTCTGAAACTGTCTCATATCGGCTGGGCGGTAGACGGTGCGGAACTTTGGTATTCTTCCGCTCTGTTTTATGTCTTGCTGGCCATTGCCATTTTGATTATTAAAATCAATGCCCTGAGCACTAAATATGAAAATCAGGAAGAAGAAGTCAGAAAAAGCAACCAGCGTCTGGCCGACATTATCAAGTCGTCCCCGTTCCCGATTATCTTGTCCAAGTTAAACGATGACAAAATCATAATGGCCAACACCAACGCCGTCAAATTGTTCGGTATTTTGCCGCAGGAAGTCGACCGTTACCGTTTGAAAGACTTTTTTGTGGATGTTGACAACCGTCGGCTTTTGAACGAGAGGCTGGAAAAGGAAAAAGAAGTGCAGGACTTTGAAATCCTGGTCAAAACACCGAGCGGCGATACGCCTTTCTGGCTGCTGGCGTCGGTCAACATCATCGATTATAATTACGATGTTGTGCTGTATTCTGCCTTTCAGGATATCACATCACGCAAAAACCGCGAAATGCTGCTTAAAAATCAGGCGATTCGCGATCCGCTGACTTCGCTGTATAACCGCCGTTATTTTGAAGAAGAGGTCTTTAACCGTATTGTGGACGCCAAAGCCAATAATGAAAAATACTGTGTATTAATGCTCGATGCCGACCATTTCAAACGGGTAAACGATACATACGGACATAAAATAGGTGATAAGGTCCTGATAGAGCTGGCCTATACCTGCGAGAAAAATCTGCGGGAAGATGATATTGTCGCACGTTACGGCGGTGAAGAATTTGTCGTCTTTTTGCCGCATACCACCCCGAAACAGGCCGAAGTCGTGGCCGAACGGCTGCGTGAAAGCATTGCGTCCGCCGTTGTTTACAGCGATGAAGGCGAGGAAGTCCGCTTTACGGTCAGTATCGGTATATCTTCATCCGAGATTTCCGATAATGTCGGTATGCTGATAAAAACTTCAGACGAGGCTTTGTATCGGGCAAAACAAACCGGTCGCAACCGCTATTGCGTCTTCCGTCCGGAGGATTTTGAAAATATGGGAGCCGAAGACGAGGCCGTCCGGAAAGAAAACCAAAATCACCATCCGATTTTTGACAAAGAAGACGCCCGTGAAATCTCGTTGCTGGACGGCATAGATTCGTCCCGTATTCAAGAAGACAATGTTGAAATTGAAGAAAAAAAGAAAAAGCCGGGAAAAATGAATATTCTCGGCGTGGATGACGAGGATTTATAAAAAGCAATGTCTTGTCCGTATCAGGAAATTTGCGGCGGCTGCCGTTACCGCAATATGCCGGAAGACGAGTACCGCAGCCGGAAGGAGCAGAATTTCAAAAAAATTATGGCTGGTCTGCGGCAAAAAGATATTGCCTGCGGAAAACCGGTCTTTATCGGAGATAATGTCCGCCGCCGGGCTTCCATGGCTTTTTCCTGCCGCAAGGGAAAACTGGTGCTGGGCTTTAACCAAAGCCGCAGCAGTGAGCTCGTGGATGTTGCGGCCTGTTGTTTGCTGACGCCGCGTCTGAACGCCAATCTTGCCAATATCCGTTCTTTGCTGGAAGAACTATGCGCCTCCCCGCTGGCATCGTCAAATGCCAAAAAAGTGCGCAAAAACAATCCTCAGTATATTTCCGGCGGCGATGTCTGGCTTTGCGAAGCCGACAACGGTATTGACATCGTACTGGAATTTGCCGGCACACCGTCTCTTGATCACCGGATGATTGTTTCCGAAAAAGCGCAGCAATATCCGGATATTATTCGCATTTCTCACCGTGAAAAAACAGATTATGCCGCCGAACCGCTGATTGAAAAGACCAGACCTTTGGTAAAAATGGGCAAATATGATGTTTATATTCCGGCCGGCACGTTTTTGCAGCCGTCCAAGGCCGGAGAACAGGCGCTGGTCTCTCTGGTAATGAAATACTTAAACGGAACGGAAGGAAAAATTGCCGATTTGTTTTGCGGCGTGGGAACCTTTTCTTATCCTTTGGCGGAAAATAAAAACAATAAGATTTTGGCGGCAGATTCTTCGGCGGCTTTGTTGGATGGTTTTCGCCGGTCTTTAAACAAAAATCAGATAAGCAATGTTGAAGTCGTCAGCAAAAATCTGTTCAAATATCCTTTGGATGAAAAAGAACTTGCCGGCTGCCGCGCCGTTATTTTTGACCCGCCGCGTGCCGGTGCCGCGGCTCAAACGGCGCAGATTGCCGCTTTTGCAAATAAGCCGGAAAAACTGATTGCCGTTTCCTGCAATCCGCACAGCTTTGTTAATGATGCCAATACGTTAATTGCCGCCGGATATCATCTGCGGGAAGTTACGTTGGTTGACCAGTTTGCTTTTTCAGAACACAGTGAATTGGTTGCTTGTTTTGAATTGTAATCTATCGTCTCGTTTATAGGCAGAAATTTTTATCAGACAAATCAAACAAATTTCTTCAAATAAAAATCAGAAAGAGAAAATTTTTCCGAGAATAATAAATAAAGAATGTTTATTTACTTTAAAAATATAATTTTTTATACTTTCTCACAAGAAAGGATCATCAATGTTAAAAAAGATTTTTTTGCTGGCTTTTTTCCTGTGCACTTCCTGTATGATGCTGGAATATGAAACTGACGAAGATACTGCCGGCGGTGCAAAAAAAATGCCTTGTCCGAACGTTGTTATAAACCGTTCGGAAGCTTATCTGAGCCAGATAGAGGGGTATAAAGACCATTTCAAGATAGAACTGTACGGTTATGAAGGATACTGTTGGTTTGACTACAAAGTCAAATCGCCGAAAGCCAGCATTACGCCATTGTTTAAGTTGATTCGCCTGGACGGAGGCCGAAACGAGGCTTTTGTGATGCTGGACTGGTTTTATCGCACCAGCGAAGGCCCGACGGCTTTTTTAGGCGAAAAAACATTTGTCGAACAAGTTGACGTACCGGCCTCAACCCCGGTTTTCAAGTTTCGCGGCCAGACAACCGATATCCGGGTTCCGACCTTGGAGGATAGTATTTTTCAAATCAATCTCGGCTTGCGGATGACCAATCAGGAAAAACAATATAACGAGTCCGCTTTTGACCTGAATTAAAAAACAAAGGAGAAAGATATGTGCTTTTTTAAAAATGACAAACAAACGGAGCAAATGGCCAATGCCATTCGCTTTTTGAGCGCCGACGCCATAGAAAAGTCAAAATCCGGACATCCGGGAATGCCTTTGGGAATGGCGGACGTTGCAACGGTTTTGTTCAGCCGCTACATCAAGCTCAATCCCGCAGCACCGCATTGGTTTGACCGGGATCGTTTTGTTTTGTCTGCAGGGCACGGTTCCATGCTTTTGTACTCTCTGCTGTATCTGCTGGGGTATAAAGATATTTCTCTTGAAGATATTAAGAATTTTCGCCAATTGGGCGCCAAAACAGCCGGGCATCCGGAATACGGGCACCTGGACGGGATTGATATGACAACCGGGCCTTTGGGGCAGGGAATTTCTTCCGCAGTCGGTATGGCTATTGCCGAAAGGTTTGTTGCCGCCCGATTCGGAGATGATTTGTGCAACCATTATACCTATGTCATCAACGGCGACGGCTGCCTGATGGAAGGCATTTCGGAAGAAGCCGTCTCCTTGGCCGGACATCTGGGGCTGAACAAGCTGATTGTCTTTTGGGATAATAACAACATCACCATAGACGGCAGCGTAGATTCCGCCAGTTCAACAGATCAGATTGCCCGTTTTAAGGCTCATAACTGGAATACGATTGAAATTGACGGCCACAATCATCATCAGATTGCAAAGGCCATTGAAAAAGCACAAAAATCAAATAAACCGACGCTGATTGCCTGCAAAACCAAAATCGGTTTCGGCGCCCCGACCAAACAGGGAACGAGCAAATGCCACGGTTCGCCGCTCGGTGCGGATGAACTGGCCAAAATGCGCCAAAATCTGGGCTGGGATTATCCGGCTTTTGAAATCCCGTCCGGAATTTTACAAGCTTGGCGCACCGCCGGCCGCCGCCATGCCGAAACTTATAAAAACTGGGCTGCCCGGGCAAAAGAAGCCGGCAAAAGCTTTAATGATTTTATCAATAACATTCTGCCCAAAGATTGGGATAAGGAGTTGAATGAGCTGAAAAAACAGGCCATCGCCGAAAAAACAAAAGTTGCCACACGCAAAGCCTCGCAAATGTGTCTGGAAAAGATTGTGCCTCATATTCCGGAGATTCTCGGCGGTTCGGCCGATTTGGCTGCCTCTAACCTGACAAAGGTTGCCGGGATGAAAGATATTGTCAAAGGCGATTTCAGCGGCAACAATATGGCTTACGGAATTCGTGAACACGCCATGGCGGCGCTGATGAACGGTATGTCTCTGCACGGCGGTGTTATTCCCTATGGCGGCACGTTCTTTGTCTTTTCCGATTATATGCGTCCGGCCATGCGTTTGGCTGCCTTAATGGGAATTCGGGCAATTTATGTTTTAACGCACGATTCCATCGGTGTCGGCGAAGACGGGCCGACTCATCAGCCGGTAGAGCACCTGGCTTCTTATCGTGCAATGCCGAACCTCTTTACTTTCCGGCCTTGTGATGTTGTAGAGACGGCAGAAGCCTGGCAGCTGGCTTTGGAAAACGAAGATGCTCCGAGCATTTTGGCATTGACCCGGCAAGGTTTGCCTCTGTTGCGTACTTCTGCAGCCGAAAATCTGACGGCGCGCGGCGGTTATGTGATTTCGGATGTTGCCAAAGGGCAAAAACGCCAGGCAACGATTATCGCTACCGGTTCGGAAGTTTCCCTGGCGGTTGCGGCTCAGAAAAAACTTGCGGACGAAGGAATTGCCGCAGCGGTAGTTTCCATGCCCTGCTGCGAGTTGTTTGACCGTCAGGATGTCAAATATCAGGAAGAAGTTCTCGGAGATTGTCCGCGGATTGCCGTGGAGGCCGGTTCCAAATTCGGCTGGGAAAAATATGTCGGTTTGAACGGAGACATTATCGGAATGGACGGTTTCGGAGCTTCTGGCCCGGCGGATGAGCTGTATAAATTCTTCGGCATCACCGAGGAAGAAGTTGTTGAAGCGGTAAAAAACAGTTTGAAATAAAATCCGGTATTCAAAAAAACTCCCGATTTTCCGGGAGTTTTTTTTGAATGTAGATGTTAAATATGCGCCTGTTTAGACGGTAAAATCGTAAAAAATTGTCAAAAGTTTATAAATTTATTTGACAAAGAGCAAAAGAGCGATTATCTTCCTCACCATATTAACTTATTAAGAAATTTTTTTAAATATAAATTATTATGGAATGTGCAATTGTAAAAGCATCCCAGTTTATTGATGCTGCAAAGAAGGAGTGCGGTTTTAGCGTAGATTTGAACGATGTTCATATCGGCAGATTAGAGTTTGCGTCCGGTGAAGTTCAAAAAGACAACGGTTACGTTTGCTTTTACGCTTTTGAGAATGGAAAGGTTTTGTATATAAAGGCTTTTAAAGGCAAAACCGTACGTAAGGTAAAGGTTGCAGATGCACGCAATGTCGAGGTAACGGCGGAATATCCACCTTACCATGCTTTTAGTTCAGCTTACGGAATCACTGTCTGGCATGTGGTAAAACATGATGAGGACATTGAATTGGTCGAGGACAGTCTATACCGCCTGAATAAAAAGAGAGAAATGGCAAAGCAGCCTGCATGAAGCACAAATTAAAACGTTTCGGATTTCTAGACTCCGAAACGTTTTTTTATTGTCTGATTTATGTGACTGACCACAATAAAAAACTTGCATTATTACATTGATTGGCTATATTTGCAGTAACAATAATAAACCAACAATAAGGAGATAATATATGCCTTTAGTATCAATGCGTCAGATTCTTGACCATGCCGCTGAAAACAATTACGGTGTTCCGGCTTTTAATATTAACGATATGGAACAAATTATTGCCGTTTTGCAAGCTGCTAAAAAAGTAAACGCTCCGGTTATTTTGCAAACCTCTACCGGTGCGCGCAAATTCGCCGGCGATCCGATGATTCGTCATATGGTCGCCGCCGGGATTGAAATGTTCCCGGAACTTCCGATTTGTATCCATCAGGATCACGGTTCTTCGGTCAATGTCTGCCAGTCTGCTATTGTTAACGGCTATTCTTCCGTAATGATGGATGGTTCTTTGGAAGCAGATGGCAAAACTCCTTCTTCCTTTGAATACAATGTCCGCGTTACCAAAGAAGTTGTTGCCCGCGCGCATGCCGTCGGAGCTTCCGTTGAAGGCGAACTTGGTGTTATCGGTTCTCTCGAAACCGGCAAAGGGGATAAAGAAGACGGTCATGGTGCAGAGGGCGTAATTGATAAAAAACGCCTGGTAACTGACCCCGATGAAGCCAAGAAGTTTGTTGAAGAAACTCATGTCGATGCCTTGGCCGTTGCTGTCGGAACGTCTCATGGTGCATATAAATTCACCCGCAAACCGACCGGCGATATTCTGGCAATTGACGTGATTGAAAAAATCCATAAAGTTTTGCCAAATACGCATATGGTTATGCACGGTTCTTCTTCCGTTCCGCAAGAACTGCAGGATCTTATTAATGCTTATGGTGGTGCTATCCCGCAAACCTTCGGCGTTCCTGTTGAAGAAATCGTCCGCGGCATCAAGTCCGGTGTCCGCAAGGTTAACGTTGATACAGACTGCCGCATGGCCATTACCGGCGCAATTCGCAAATTCTTTATTGAAAATCCGAAAGAATTTGATCCGCGCAAATACCTGAAACCGGCAATCGAAGAAATGCAAAAAGTCTGCGAAGCCCGCTATATTGCTTTTGGTGCCGCCGGTCATGCCGACAAAATCAAGGCAATTCCGTTGTCTGTTATGGCAAAACGTTATGCGGACGGTGAAATTTAAGCCTTTTTTGCGATTAATAAGAACGGAGCTTTCGGGCTCCGTTTTTTCATATAAAGTTTCCCGATAATTCTTTTTTGAAAAATTTGTCTAGACAAGAGTCTGAAAATATGGTAAGGTAATAATGTTATTTTATTAAAAAGATATTATTAATCCGTCTTGCCGTAAGGCCGGACACAAATATTAAAATTATGAAAAATAAAAAATTTTATTTCGGAGTGTTAGCTGTCATAGTTGTAATCTTTGTAGCCATTATGGTGGTCATTAATCAGCGGCATCAGGAAGATTTGTTGGTTAGACAGATGTTTTATGATCTCGCAGAGACCAGACAAGACACTGTCGTTCATTTTTCTTTCCAAAATTCCGAAGAGTTCATCTGCAGGATAGTTCCTCTGGAAACCATGACCGTATGGGAAACTAATGAACCCAATAATCCTTATATTGTTTCTTATCAGAAAGGAACAAATGTTGTCGCCTTAGACTGCGACTGGGGAATTTTTGAAAATGGTGATCTTTTGACGGCAGTCGTTATAGACCGTAAAGTTTATAATGCCCGAGAACTGGCGGCTGTTGAAAGCAGCGTTAAAGCTTTATTGGAAAAATATAAAAGTCTTAAAGCTGAATTTCCGGAAAAAATTACGGATGCCGAATTCCGTCAGGAGATGTTGAGTAAAAGCTATGCCAATCTGATGGAGAATGCCGGTTACGGTTATATTTCAGAACTGACACTGGCTGTACATGATTGGTACAATCGCTAGCATCCCAAAAAAAACAAAAAAGATTTGAGGCGGACGCCTCAAATCTTTTTTTTATCCTGGACAAATAGTCAAAAATAAAGTATGGTAAACACTGATTTAAAATTTTTATAGTATGAAAAAAATTATTTTGTGTTTATTGGCGGCGGCAAGCATCGGATTGTCCGGTTGTACGAATAATGAGACACGGCAGGTCGTCCGGTTAGACCGATTGTTTGAGGAGTTTGATTTTCGTTTTTTTGAACTTCTGGAAAATGAACGTATAGTAACCGTAAGCATCAATCTTCACCGAAACCAGACAACAATTTTCTGGCGCAGCAATTTGCAGCGGGATTTTATTTTTGCGGTTAATGAAAGCTGTGTTCTTGAACAGTTCGAAAAAGAAAATTGTGTAGTTATCAGCGCCGAAACCGGGCATACGATAGGTTTTGCCTTTCTGCTTCCGGAAGATGCCGAAACGGCCAAACGGATATATCCCGGTCATATGGGGTATCCGGAGCCGGATGATACACATCAAGGCAGCTGTTCGCCGTTTTTTTGAATAAGCTTATCAATGATCCCTGTTTTAAACGCTTGTTTAAACGGGGATTTTTTTATGTTTAAAATTAACTCTGGATTTTTTGTCCGAATACTGCTAAACCAAACATCCTTACTTTTATTATGATATTAATTATTAAATTTACTACTATGATACATTTTAAATTTTTTTCTCATATCTTTGGGATTGCGCTGTTACTGGGATCATGTTCCGTTTGCCAAAAGCAAAACGATTACAGCTATGTTATCGGCCGAACGCCAAAAAAGGATTTTGTCATTTACTATCCTTTTGCCATCGGTGATAAAATTTGCCAAATGGATACGCTTACCCGCAGAAATAAGCTCAATATTGTCTGGACAAGCCAAAAGAGTTCCCGGCAATATTATATGCAGCTTCCGTCCGGCGCCCGGGTTGTGGGAATGGATTCTGACTGGGCTCTGCTGCAGTTTCCGAATGACCGGCTTTTGCTGGTTTGTTTCGGTTACTATTAATAAACCTGTCAGAAACTAAAAACAAAACCCGCTTGAGCCGTAACGGTTCAAACGGGTTTTCTACGTTCAGGAGATGTCTGAAGAATTATTTTTGCGTCATATGCTCTCTGCCGGCGGCAATATCGGCAATATAATCGCCGATTTCCTGTTCATGTTCGATTTCCTCGTCCAGAATATGACGGGACATATGAAAAGTGGCAAAATCTTTGCCGACGGTCATTTCACAAATTTTCTGATACCGGGCAATGGCGCAGCGCTCTGCTACCAGGTTCTGTTGCAATAGTTTTTCCACATAATCGTCGGACGGAGCGTCATATTTGCATTGCGCCGTTTTCTTCCAGTCATCCGGATCAAGAAGAGGCGTACCGCCCAGTTCAATGATACGGGTTGCCAGTTTCTGGGCATGATCAAGCTCTTCGTTGGCATGTTCCATAAATTCGGCGGCAATATCTTTGCGCATTGGGCCGACGGCCACCTGTGCGCCCATCCAGTACTGATAATAAGCCAGCCATTCTTCGGCAAAGGCCACGTTTAACATATTAATCAGCTCTTTGCGGTCAACGTTGCTGATTTGTTGAGCCATTTCACCCATTTTCACTTCTCCAAAAATAATGTTAAAATCTGTTTTCGGCCTTTGATATAACTCCTGAAAAACGAAATACAAGGCCTGTTCAAAAATCTTTTTTCTGGATTTTTTGCCGTCGATAAGATATCATCAGATAAACATTTCAAGGAGAAGAAAGATGGTTAAGATAGCCCCCAGTATCTTGTCTGCCGATTTCAGCCGCCTGGGTGAAGAGGTTGCCGCATTGGAAAAAGCCGGTGCCGATATAATCCACCTTGACGTTATGGACGGCAGTTTTGTGCCGAACCTCACTTTTGGTCCCGGAATTGTCAAAGCTTTGCGCCCCAAAAGCAAACTTTGCTTTGATGTTCATTTAATGGTAAATACCCCGGACGAGATGATACCATGGTTTATCGCTGCCGGAGCTGATATCATTACGGTTCATGCCGAGGCCTGCCGCCATCTGGACAAGACATTGGCCACAATCCGCTCCTACGGGGTAAAAGCCGGCGTTTCGCTCAACCCGGCCACACCGGAAGATGTGTTGGAATATGTGCTCGATAAACTTGACTTGGTGTTGGTAATGTCGGTCAATCCCGGTTTCGGCGGGCAGAAATTTATTGAAAACAGCCTGCAAAAAATCTCCCGGATAAAGGAAATGCGCGGCAGCCGCGAAATAGAAATCGAAGTTGACGGCGGCATAAACCCGCTGACGGCAGCCCGCTGCATCAGTGCCGGAGCCGATATCCTGGTGGCAGGAACATCTGTCTTTGCCGGCGGGGAATATGCCCGTAATATTGAGGCTTTAAGGTAATTTTAACCCGATTGCCTTAAACTTTTCGGCAGGACGGGAAGGAGAAATGTAATGAAATATACCGTAATGCTGATAGAAGATGAAGAATCTTTGGCCTTGATGCTGAAATATAACTTGCAGAAAGAAGGCTATGATGTTGTGCATGAAGCCCGCGGCAACAAAGCTCTGGCGGCGGTAGAAAAAGTCCGTCCGTCTCTGATACTGCTGGATTGGATGCTGCCGGAAATTTCCGGTGTTGAAATCTGCAAACTGATTCGCAGCAACCCTGAAATCAAAAACATTCCGATAATTATGCTCACAGCCAAAGGCGAAGAAGAAGACAAAATCAAAGGCCTTTCAGCCGGTGCGGATGACTATGTTACCAAACCGTTTTCCATTCCGGAACTGATGGCGCGCGTCAAAACCAACCTGCGCCGGGCACCGGAACCGCATCAGGAAAAAGAACTGGTGTATGAAGATATCCGGATGGATTTGACCGAGAAAAAAGTTTTCCGCGGAGAGAATTACATTCACCTCGGGCCGACCGAATTTCGTTTGTTAAAAACGCTGATGGAAGTGCCGGGAAAAGTCTTTTCCAGAGAGTACCTGCTCAAAACCGTCTGGGGCGATAACGTTTATGTGGAATCCCGGACGGTAGACGTGCATATCCGCCGCCTGCGCAAATCCTTAAACGATTTCGGCCCGGACTATATCCGAACAGTCCGCGCTACCGGTTATTCGATTGACAAATCTTTGGACAATGATGAAGCCTGAAAATTTCCGGAGTTGTTACAGTAGCAGAATTATCAAGGCAGATTCTTAAACCCGGTTCGAAAAAGGTGATATTTTTACGTCATTCACAAATCCAGCCGGAACGCCGCAGGAATCCAAGGCGTGCATAAAATAATCTCCATGGATATTGGGCAACGGCCTCTGTAATGTGGTGTTGACAACCGACTGCACAAGCCACCGCCTGTGGATAGCTTAAAATAATAATTTCAAAAAGATAAAATTGGATTAATTATAAACGCAGGGGAATATATTTATTCATAATTTAGTAGATTGGGGAATCTAGTGAATAATTTTTTGCAAAGCATAAAGAATTTGTCGCCGGGACGTTTGGTGTCAATTTCTGCGATTATTATCTTTTTGATTAGTTTTTTTGCCTACATTGCCACACAGGTAAGCGCAACGGAATATGCCGTTTTATATACGGATTTGGAATTGGAAGATGCCAAACAGATTGTTACCCGGCTGGAGGCCGCCAATGTCAAATATAAACTGACCAAAAACGGCACGGAAGTTCAGGTGCCGAAAGATTTGGTAAACAAAATGCGCGTTGATACGGCAGAACTGGCAATGGCGTCAAAAGGTTCAAACGTCGGCTATGAGATATTTGACAATACCGACGCACTCGGTTCCACCAATTTTGTGCAGAACGTTAATCTGATTCGTGCTTTGGAAGGCGAACTTGCCAGAACGATTCGTTCGGTTGACAACATCAAAAGCGCCAGGGTGCATCTTGTTTTGCCTAAAAGAGAAATGTTCTCTCGTGAAGAACAGGCGCCGTCTGCCTCTGTTGTTATCAAAACAGTGCACGGCTCTTTGGATTTGAAAAATATTCAGTCGATTCAAAAACTGGTTGCCGCCGCCGTGCCGAAACTGGATGTTAAAAATGTGGCGATTGTGGATAGTGCCGGCAATTTGCTGACCAATAATTATGATGATGAAGAAACGCTGCAGCATGCCAATATTGAAATGATGCGTATGGAGCAGGAACGTAAACTGGCAATGTCCGTACAGAATTTGCTGGAAAAAACCGTCGGCCCCGGCAAAGTACGCGCACAAGTCAATATCGAAATGGATATGGACAAGGTCGTTACCAATGAGGAGGTTTATGACCCTGACAGCCAGGTTGTCCGTTCGCAAAGTTCGGTAACGGAAGAAGGCTTGTCGCGAGAGGGAGAGGCGCCGGTAACCGTTGCACAAAATATCCCGAACGGCGACAATGTGGTTGATAATGCCAACAATCTCAGCCAGAATTCCCGGGTGGAAGAAACAATCAACTATGAAATATCCAAAGTCGTCCGCAACAAGGTCAGAAATGCCGGCGTGGTCAAACGCTTAAGTGTTGCGGTTATGGTCGACGGCGTTTATGAGAAAGGCGCTGACGGCAAAACAGTCTATCGCGACCGTACGGCAGAAGAAATGGAACAGTTGAGCGCTTTGGTCAAATCGGCAGTCGGTTATGATGCTAACCGCGGCGATATCGTCGAGGTCGAAAACCTGAAATTTGTTGAAATAGCGCCGGAAGTTGTCAGCGAAGAAGAAATCCTGATTATGGGCTTTACCAAAGAAGAACTGATGCGTATCGCCGAAGGTCTGGGGGTTGCAATCGTGGCAGTACTGGTTATCTTACTGGTTATCAGACCGCTGATAAACAACGCTTTCGATACCAACAATACGACGCAGCGGCTCTTGGGCGAAAACGAGGAGGAAAACCTGCTGTTGTCTAATTTCCTGAATAATGAAGATTCTGATCTTGACGAACTGGTAACAATGAACAAGGTTGACGGACGGGTTAAGGCCGCCTCAATCAAGCGGATTAACGAACTTGTCGATAAAAATCCGGATGCTGCCGTCAATGTTGTCAGAGGCTGGCTGTATCAGAATGAGAACTAAACGACGGGAAGAATGCAATGAAACAAAATGTAATAGACGATTATAATCTGATTTCCGGCCAGCAGAAAGCGGCGATATTGATGCTTTCTTTGGATGAAGAACGCTCGGCTTCGTTGTTTTCTATGATGGACGATGAAGAAATCAAAGAACTTTCCGTCATTATGGCCTCGCTTGGCAAAGTCAATTCCACGGTGGTAGAGCAGCTTTTTCAGGAGTTTGCCGATAAGCTGTCGAACACCGGCACCTTAATCGGAACTTATGAAAGTACGGAAAGACTGTTGTCCAAGGCTCTGGATAAAGACCGCGTATCTGTGATTATGGAAGAAATCCGCGGCCCGGCCGGACGCACGATGTGGGACAAGCTCGGCAATGTCAATGAGCATGTTTTGGCCAATTATTTAAAGAACGAATATCCGCAGACGATTGCCGTCATCTTGTCAAAAATCAAGGCGGAACACGCGGCAAAAGTAATTGCACTGCTGCCGGAAAATTTTGCGATGGAAATCGTTATGCGTATGCTGCGGATGGATTCGGTACAAAAAGAAGTTTTGGACGGTTTGGAAAAAACCCTGCGCAAAGAGTTTATGAGCAATCTTTCCAAATCTACCCGTCGCGATTCGCATGAGCTTATTGCCGATATTTTCAACTCTTTGGACCGCAATACCGAAAGCCGCTTTATGGAGGCTTTGGAAGAGCGCAACCGCGAGAGTGCGGAACGCGTCAAGTCTTTGATGTTTACGTTTGAAGACCTTATCCGCGTCGATGCGCAAGGAATTCAGATTTTGCTGCGCAATATTGACAAAGACAAGCTGGCAATTGCTTTGAAAGGCGCGTCCGAGCAAATCAAGGAGCTGTTCTTCAACAATATGTCTTCGCGTGCCGGCAAAATCATCAAAGAAGATATGGAGGCTATGGGGCCTGTCCGTCTGCGTGATGTGGAAGAAGCCCAGCAGTATGTTGTGGCCACGACCAAAGAGCTGTCTAACAATGGCGAAATTGTCATCAGCGAAGGCAAAGACAACGATGAACTTATTTATTAGTTTTAGGTTTTGCTGATGGGGGATTTTAAGAAATTTATGTTTGATAATTTCATAATCGTTGACGAGAACGAAATTATCAAAAAAACGGAACCGGAGCCGGAGGAAGAAGAAAAAACGGCGGAAGACGATTCCGGAGAAGAAGTTTTGGAGCCGTCGGCAGAAGAATCCGTTACCGCCCCCGAACCGGTTGAACCTCCTGTGCAAACCTATACGCAGGACGAGTTGGATGCCGCGGTTTCCTCGGCAGAACAGAAAGGCTATGCAAAAGGGCAGGCTGAGGCGCAGGAAAGTTCGGAACGGCAGATTGCCGATTTGTTGGGCAATATAGATGCCAAATTGATGAACCTTGTCGTCAATGCCGCAGAGGTTCAAAAACAGGTTGAAGCGCAATATCTGGCGTTGAACCGGGCCGTGTTCAAAAAACTTCTGCCCAATTTGCTGGAAGAACAGTGCGTAGAGATTGTCAACAAGTTTATTGCCGACAATTTTGCCAATTTCAGCGGAGAGGCCAAATTGTCTTTTTATCTGAACCCCGAAGTTATCGGACAGGTGCAGGAGCAGATTGCCAAATTGGCGCATCTCCACGATTTTGAAGGAAAAATCGCATTGCATAAAGACGAGAGTTTGTCCAAGGCAGATTGCCGCATAGAATGGGAAAACGGCGGTGTTGAGCATTTGAGCAACAAACTATTGGAAAAAGTTGACAATTTGCTTGAAGAAAACGCCGCTAAAAACTAAGCTTAAATTTAGGAAAAAGCGGCTTATATAAAAGAAAGGGCTTAAATGAGCGAAGATTTGAAATTAGACGAGATAAACGAGAGTTCAATCATCGGCGACGACCCGATTTTGAAAGCCGGCAGCAATGAGACGGATTTTGATATTCCGGGCTCCACCAGCGATTTGGAAGCAGTTTATGAGATTCCGGTAAAAGTTTCTGCCATTTTGGGAAAAGCCCAGATGAAAGTCAGTCAGCTGATGAAACTGAGCAAAGGAACGATTATCGAGCTGGATCGCAAAGTCGGCGAGGCGATAGACATTTATGTCAACAACAATCTGGTTGCCCGCGGAGAAGTGGTCGTGGTGGATGACAAATTGGGGATTACGATGACGGAAATTGTCAAGACGGTAAATAAATAAAAGTCAAAAGAGGGGAAATGGAACTTTTAATTGTCGGCACATTAGACGGACAGATTGGGGCTGCCAGTAAAATTGCCATCAGCCAGGGCGGAAAAGTGTCGCTGGCCGATAAGATTGAGACGGCGCTGGAGATTCTGCGTTCGGGCACCAAGAATATTGAACTGGTAATGATAGATGTCAAACTGGACATCCACAAATTTATCCGCTCGCTGGAAAGCGAAAGGATAAACGTCTTGGTGGTTGCCTGCGGTGTTGCCAACGATACCTCGCTTGCCGTCAAGGCAATCAAAGCCGGCGCCAAAGAATATATTCCGCTGCCGCCTGATCCTGAACTGATTGGGGCGGTTTTGGCCGCTGCCACGCGGGAAAATCATGCCCTGATTTACGGCGACAAAAAAACCGAGGCCGTTTTGAAAATGGCCAAACAGATTGCTCCGTCGGAAGCCAGTGTTTTGTTAACAGGAGAGTCCGGAACCGGTAAAGAGGTTTTCTCCCGCTTTATTCATGACAATTCCAAACGTGCCAATAAAAAATTTGTGGCCGTCAACTGCGCGGCTATCCCGGAAACCCTGCTGGAATCCGAGCTTTTCGGTTATGAAAAGGGAGCTTTTACCGGCGCGGTTTCCCGTCGTATCGGCAAGTTTGAAGAAGCCACCGACGGCACGCTGCTGCTGGATGAAATCTCGGAAATGGATATCCGGATTCAGGCCAAACTGCTGCGTGCCATTCAGGAAAAAGAGATTGACCGTATCGGCGGCAAATCTCCGATAAAAATCAATACCCGCATTATTGCAACCTCAAACCGCAATCTGGATGAGGCCGTCAAAAACGGAACATTCCGGCAGGATCTTTATTTTCGCCTGAACGTTGTAAACATTAACATCCCGGCTTTGAAAGACCGCCCCGGCGATATTCCCGTTCTGGCCAAACACTTTGTAAAAAAATATTCCGAGTTAAACGACGTTCCGATGCGGGATATTTCCAGAGAGGCCGAAGAAAAACTGTTGAACTATCTCTGGCCGGGCAATGTCCGCGAGCTTGAAAATACCATGCACCGCGCCGTTTTGCTTGCAGCCGGCGATGAGATTGGGGAAGAGGCGATAGTTTTGACCGATCCGAACGCCGTCATCAACTTTGATGTCAATCTTCCGGCAATGTCGGGAGGAGCAAAACCGGAAGAGACTCCCCTGTACGGCAAGACGGTTGCCGGAGCGGAACGGGAGCTGATTATCGATACGCTGAAACACACTTTCGGCAACCGGACGCAGGCAGCCAATATTCTGGGCATCTCCATCCGGACGCTGCGCAACAAACTAAAGCAATATGAAGAAGCCGGCTATCAGGTACCGCCGGCCTCAATGGGATAATGTGTAACTGAAAATGGCCAAGAATCCGCAACATATCGGCGCCTCGGTATTTGGAGGCAAATCTTTTAAAGACCTTTTGGTTTCGTCCACCAAACGCGGTGACATTTTCTTTGCGTTGTCCATCATTTTAATGCTGGTAATTTTGATTATGCCGATGCCGGCCTGGCTGTTGGATATCGCTTTGGCTTTTTCCATCACGGTTTCCTGCCTGGTGCTGATGACGGCGATTTTTATTGAGAAACCAAACCAGTTCAGCGCTTTCCCTCTGGTCTTGCTGATTACGACCTTATACCGTCTGTCGCTGAACCTGGCCTCGACGCGCCTGATTTTGTCGGACGGCTATATGGGGCCGGATGCTGCCGGTCAGGTGATTAAAGCTTTCGGCGGCTTTATTATGGGTAACAATTTTGTTATCGGCGTAATCGTCTTTGCCATTTTGGTATTGGTCAACTTTGTGGTCATTACCAAAGGTTCCGGCCGTATTGCCGAGGTTGCCGCCCGTTTTGCTTTGGATGCCATGCCCGGAAAACAAATGGCAATTGACGCAGATTTGTCTTCCGGTCTGATAACGGAAGACGAAGCGCGTGCCCGCCGGGAAGATTTGTCAAAAGAAAGCTCTTTCTACGGAGCTATGGATGGTGCTTCCAAGTTTGTCCGCGGAGACGCCATTGCCGGCTTGATTATTACGTTCATTAATATTGTCGCCGGTATCATTATCGGAATGGTTCAAAATGATATGACCTTTAAGGCTGCCGGCGAAACTTATACCCGCCTGACGGTCGGTGATGGTCTGGTCAGCCAGGTTCCGGCATTAATTATTTCCGTTGCGGCCGGTATTCTTGTTTCCAAAGCCGGTATGACCGATTCGACGGATAAGGTCTTGTTTGAACAGGTCAGTAACTATCCGAAAGCCCTGGGAATGAGCGCCTTTCTGGCTCTTGCTTTGGGAATGCTGCCCGGAACGCCGGCTATCCCGTTTGTCTTGTTGTCCATATTAACCGGTGCCAGTGCTTATTATCTGGACAAGCAGCAAAAAGCCGCTCAGGCCAGAGCGCAGGAAGTGTTTGAAGAAGAACAAAAGCAGGGAAAAGTCGCCAAAGCTGCCGACGAACCGATTGCAACGGCTTTGCGGATGGATCTGATTCGCTTGGAAATCGGGTATGGTTTGTTGCCGCTGATTAACGAGCAGACTAATAAAAAATTAACCGACCAGATTAAAGCGCTGCGCCGTTCGCTGGCTTCCGAGCTTGGCTTTATTATGCCGTCTATCCGCATTCAGGATAATATGCAGCTTGAGGCCAACGAATATAATATTTACATCAAAGAAGTCAAATCCGGCAAAGGCGAACTGCGTCCGACCCAGCTGCTGGTTATGGATCCGCGCGGCGAGCCGATAACGCTGCCCGGCGAGGCAACAACCGAACCGACATTTGGATTGAAAGCCATGTGGATTGACCAGTCTTATCGCGAAGAAGCCATGTTCCGCGGCTATACCGTGGTTGATCCGGCAACGGTTGTAACCACGCACATTACCGAACTGGTCAAAGACAATATGCCTGAACTGCTTTCCTATGCCGAAACCCAGAAACTGCTTGATGAAATGGACAAGGAACAGCAAAAACTCGTCAAAGAGCTTATCCCGAGCAAAATCAGCCTCGGCGCCGTTCAAAGAATTTTGCAAAACCTGTTGCAGGAGCGCGTTTCCATCCGCGATTTGCCGACCATTTTGGAAGGCATTTCCGAGGCCGTATCCTCAACCCGCAGCCTGATGCTGATTACCGAGCACGTCCGCACCCGTTTGTCCCGCCAGTTGTCAAATGCCAATACCAATGAGTTTGGCATTATCCCGCTGGTAACTTTATCGGCGGAATGGGAGCAGGCTTTTGCCGAATCAATTGTCGGTGAAGGCGATGACCGCCAGTTGGCCATGGCGCCGTCGGCTTTGCAGGCCTTTATTGCCAAAGTCCGTAACACATTGGAAGATTTGGCCATAAAAGGCGAAACGGCCGTTTTGCTGACCAGTCCGAATATCCGGCCTTTTGTCCGTTCGATTATCGAGCGTTTCCGCCCGTTGACGGTTGTAATGTCTCAAAATGAAATTTATCCTAAAGCCAAAATAAAAACCGTCGGCCAGATTTAGTCAGGGGGCAGCAGAATGAAAATAAAAAGTTTCGTCGCCGCCACCTCAATGGAAGCCATGCGCCTGGCCTCAGAAGCTTTGGGACGCGATGCCGTCATTATTTCTACGGAAACGTTGGAAGACGGTCAGGTTCGGATTACCGCCGCGCTGGAAGAAAAAGAAGAGATTAGCTTTAACGAAGACGATGAACTCGAACTGTTGGACAGCCGTACGGTTTTTGACGACAGCATCATCCGTGAATGTTTAGACTACCATTCCGTATTGGATTTGGTAAAAGAACGGATCTTGTCCCGGATCAGAAGTATCAGCAAAGCCCAAAAAATTTTTGATGATCAAAAACTTCTGACCGCCTGTTTTAAGGAAATGTTCAAATTTTCCGCGCCTTTGCAAACCCCGTCAAAAATCAAGCTGTTTATGGGCACGTCCGGCAGCGGCAAGTCAACGGCAATAGCCAAGACGGCCACCCAGGCCAAATTAAAAGGCATTTCTTCCTGCATCATTTCAACGGACAATGTCCGTGCCGGTGCCAACCGCCAGCTGGAAGCTTTTGCCGAAATTCTGGAAGTTGATTTTCTGTTTTGCAAAAATGGCCGCACTTTGTTTGAAACAATCAAGGAAATTGAAAATAAATATGACGTATTCTTAATTGATACGCCGGGGATTAATCCGTTTGTTCCGGAAGATGTTGAAAAGGTTAATGCTTTTGTTGAGGCGGTTAACGCTGATATGATTTTGACCATGGCATCGGGGTTGAATACTTATGAAGCAATAGAAATTGCCGAAGTTTTCACGGAATTGGGAGCGCGTTACCTGATGCCGACCCGTATGGATTTGACCCGCCGCATCGGTTCTCTGCTGTCGGTGGCCAGTTGTTGTGAACTCGGATTTTGTTCGGCCGGCGTCAGTGCCAGTATTGCCAAAGGCCTGGCGGAAATCACGCCGCAGTCTTTAGCCCGCTTAATTTTGGAATGAGAGAGGTGGATATGGAAAATATAAGTGAAACCTTGCAAATTATGCCGCGCGGCACCGGAGCCCGCACCGCCCGGAAAGGGCGCAATATGATTGCGGTAGCTTCCGGCAAAGGCGGCGTCGGCAAAACCTGGTTCTCAATAACCCTGGCTCATGCTTTAAGCGGATTCCGTCAACGCACATTGTTGTTTGACGGCGATTTGGGGCTGGCAAATATAGATATTCAGCTCGGATTAATGGCCAAATATGATCTGGGCAGTGTTGTGACCGGCGCCTTAACGCTGAATCAGGCCGTTTATCATTATGATAAAGGACACTTTGACATTATCGCCGGACGTTCGGGCTCTGCCGGACTGGCTTCTTTGCCGATCGGACGGCTGCAGATATTGGGAGAAGATTTGAGCGCCTTGTCCGGAAATTACGATAAGGTAATCTTGGATATGGGAGCCGGAGTAGAAAAACCGGTGCGTATTTTATCCGGGCTGGCGGAAAAAATCATCGTTGTTTGTACCGATGAGCCGACATCGCTGACCGATGCTTATGCTTTTATCAAGATTATGAGTATGCAGTACAGCCGCAGCGACATTAACATTGTGGTCAATCAGGCAAACTCGCTGCGGGAAGGGCAGCGGACATATGATACGCTGTTAAAAGCCTGCCGCAATTTTCTAAAGATTAATCCGCCGTTGTTGGGAATTGTCCGCCGCGATACCAGAGTCCGCGATTCTATTCGCAACCAGGCCTCTATTTTAACACGCTATCCGACATCTGAGGCCGCGGAAGATGTGATAGCCATTGCCGGGAAACTGATTAATGGATAGCCTGATTCCTTCAATAAATATTCCGGGACTCGGGAATTATGCCTCTGACGGCAGCCTGACGATACAAATAGAAAATCCGCCGCCGGAATTGCAAAAACTGGGTCTGGGAGAAAATATCCGGCTGGAGCTGCTGCCGTCCGGCGGGCAGACAGACCTTTCAAAACTCCAGGCCGTTATCAAAGGGGTAACATCACAGGTTTTGCTGGATATTCCGGTCTCATTGTCCGGATTAAAAAATGCCGGTTTGTCCGATAATCAGATTCAGGAAATTTCCGCCCGTCTGGTTTCTAAAAATCCGCAGGCTTTTGAGCTGAAAATACTGACAATAAATAATGAAAGGCCGGAAAACTTTGTGCTTCGTCCGACGCAGCCGGACGGAACGCCGGCAGACACCATGGGAAAAGTTTCCGCCGGCCCGGTCGGAAACAACCTCTCCTCCGGGACGGTCATTCAGTCTGCTGAAAATGCAAAAAATCCGGCCGTTTCTGACGGAATTATGATTGGCGGCAGTAACAATCCGGCATCTGCCGCGGTTAAAATGCTGCCGGTAAAATTAGGAACGGCGTTGGAAAATATTTTTGTTCAAAATCAAATTCCTCTAAATACCGCATCGGCTTTGGCTGAAAACCTGAACCGTTTCAGCCTGCAAATTGCCATGGCTCCGCTGCAATCTTCAGGCGGACAAAATGTGCCGGCTCCGTCAAATGCCGCCCTGCCGGAAACGTTACGGCAGATTGTCTCTTTGGTTAAAAATAACCTCCCGGCGGATGGCACTACTTTGCCTGAAAATGCCATACAAAAAATGGCAACCGAAATTATCGAAGTTCTTTCATCGTCGGACAAATTAACTCTGCCGGCAGAAATGTTAAAAGCGGACGGAAAGTTATGGCCGGTATTGCAAAGCCCTCTCGGGCAGCTTGTGCCTGAAACGTCTTTAAAAATTCCTGAGGACGCAAAAATTCTGCTTCAAATCGTCGGATTGCTTCAAAATAGCGGAACCGATATTTCCAAACTGACGCCGCCGGGTTTGAAAGATGTTTTTGAACTTCTTCAAAACAAAGAAATGCCTGAGATGGAAGGGCGGCTGTTGGAAAAAATTCCGCAAAATAACGGCAAGATGCTTGCCAATATAATGTCTTTTGTCAGGGCAGCCCGCAGCGGCAATGCAGAACATTGGCTGGGAACGGACAATGTAAACAGGTTGAATGCCGCCGGAACGGACGGTAAAGAAGTTTTGGAAAAGCTGAATACGGTTTTGAATGCACAGGTTCAGGAAAACGCCGGCTGGAAAATCATCAACATTCCGTTTTACGGCGACAATATCTTTAACCGGATTCGGATTGCCATAAAAAAAATGGAGGATGAAGAACAGCAACGGCAGGAAAAACGCCGCAAAGAGAAGTCTGCCGTCCGTTTCGTGGTCGATACCTCTTTTTCTGTTCTGGGCGCTTTTCAGCTTGACGGCTTTTCTTTCACAAAAGACAAGCGCTTTGACCTGATTGTCCGCACGGAAAAAGATATGGAGCGCGATTTTTGCAGCGAGATGATGCGCCTGTTTCAAAAATCATTGGAAGAGGTCGGATACAGCGGCAATATGAAGATTAACGTTAAAGAAAATTTTATAAAGATATGCGAAACTGATAACAGAAATGCAACTTTGGAAGACGGTATTTTTATATGACAGCGCAATACACGGCAGATGCTTTGGGTTATTATCAGATTTTAGGCGTTCCTTTTGACGCGGATGAAAACCTGATAAAGCAAAATTATCGCGAACGGGCAAAAATGTGGCACCCGGATCACAATGCCGGGCCGGAAGCTACGGAGAAATTCCAAAAGCTCTCTGTGGCCTATGATATTTTAAAAGAAGCGGACAGCCGTCTGTTCTATGATTTGTTGACCCAAATTTATACCGCGAAAGATTTTCCAGATATGTTTGCGCTAAAAGCCTATTCGGATCGCGCCGGACAGGAAAATCCGTATTTGCGTGTTTTTTCGCTGCGCCGCGTGGTCGGAAAAATCGTCAAAACCTCGGACGAAGAACATGATGAAATCTGCAATGCCAAAGAAGCAACGGGCATAGTCTTTCAAACCTCGTTAAAAAACTGGCTTCTCGGCTGGTGGGGCTGGCCGGCGTTTGTTCGCAATATTCAGGCAATAAAGGCCAACTTTTCCGGCATAAACCAAAATCGTCAAAAGAATCTGACTCTTTTGGTGCATAATGCCTTGGCATATGCTCAGGAGAATAAAAAGGACAAAGCCTTGGCCTCGGCGGTTCAGGCCTTGAATTACGCCAATCCGTATCAACAGGGGCTGATTCGAAAACTGATTTATTTTCTGGGCGAAAATCCCGATATCAGTCTGCCGAAATTTAATTTTGCAATGCTGAAATATATTCAGTTGATTGTACCGGGCATAATTTTGTTGGGCGCTTTGGTGCCGACAACTGCAAAATTTGTATCGGAAAGCGAGTTGTTGAGCTATTTTTCCGCCAATAAAGAAATTATTTACAATCAGGAAGTTCGCTTTAACGACGGGCGGGAAACTTTTGATGATATGATGGTCAGCAAGATTTTGAACATTCCTGCCGATACTTCAAGCCTGAATAATCTGTATCATCTGAAAAATGCCGCCAGGATAATGTATGGCCCGTCAGACGATTTTGATGTGATAACTGAACTGCGCGGACAAACAACCGTAAGGCTGACCGGCAAAACGCCCGACGATGTCTGGGCCCGGATTATGCTGGATAACGGAGAGATGGGATTTGTCCGTCTGAATAATCTGAGCAAGGGTATCAGCAAAGAAATTCCGGCAGACAGCAAAATTTATACCGGCCCGCGACCTATTGCCGAATAAACGCAAAACCTCGTGAAACAGATCCGGAAAGCTAGGCGTATTTACGAATAAGCCCGGCCAATTTCCCTTGGATTTTTACCCGGGAAGCCAGATATTTTTGCACATCATAATTTTCATTAAACGGAATAAGCATAACCGTATCTTTCTCTCGTTTAAATTTTTTCAGCGTCGCTACGTCATCATCAACCAGGGCGACGACGATATCGCCGTTTTCGGCAGTTTCCGTTTTTTTGATAATGACAACGTCGCCGTTTAAGATACCGGCCTCTTTCATTGAATCGCCCGAAACATGAAGGGCATAATGCGATCCGCGCGAAACCATATCAAACGGAACAAAAATCTTTTCGTTTTCATCGGCAATGGCGTCAATCGGCAGTCCGGCGGCGACTTGTCCGTAAAACGGAATTTCAATCATACCGTTTTGGATGGCCTGTTCGCGTTTTCTTTCTTCTTCAATAACGGAACTTGGCTTGAGCTTTGGCATCCGCACAATCTCAAGGGCGCGCGCTTTATGAGGCAGGCGTTTGATAAAATTACGTTCGCACAATGCTTCAATCATATTATGGATTCCGGATTTCGATTTAAGCCCGATGGCGTCTTTCATCTCGTCAAACGAAGGCGGACAGCCGGTTTCTTTAATGACTTTATTAATAAACATCAACAGTTTGTATTGTTTCTGGGTCAGCATAAAATCAATCCTTATCCTCAATTTTGAAACATATGTAAATGTTCTATTTTAGTTCTGTAAAAAAGTCAAGAAAAAAGCTCCTCGCAAAAAGGAGCTTAATCAAAAATCAGCGTGATCTTTTCAAGCGGTTGATGAGGGCACGCTTTTTATAAATATTATTTTCGGGCAAACCCGGACCGAGCGCCAACGGAGATATAACTTCTTTGGTTGTATCTTTGGGGATAATGTCCGCCACGCTTCTGGACCACTCTTTGAGCGGAATGGCAAGTGTTTTTTCCTTCTCTTTTTCGGCCAGCAGAACCATCTGCGTATTTTCAAGATAATGCTGATAATCCAAAGCCATATCTTTCTCGCCGAAGATAACTTTTTTGCCTTTTTTATTGGTTGTACCGAGCAGGCGGGTCTTTAAGCTGGGTGAGCGTTTAACCCTCTGATCGTAAAAATTGCTGATAATATCTTCTGTTTTAACGTCTTTGGGGCTTTTGTCCTTAGCAGCCTCAAGATATGCGGCCTTTATCATTTTTATGACCACATCCTTACGATATTGATTGGCCGCCGACATGACGGCACCGCGTAAAGCATCTCCCCGTTTGTCTATATCAAGCCCGTCAATGTCGCGCAATTCTTCAAAAATCGGAGCATACTTATGCTTATCCATAAAATCGGATTGAGCTTTGCGAAATTCCGGGCTGTCCAACTCTTTCCACAATTTTTGAAACGGCCCGTTTTTAATCGTGCGCATTTCTTTTGTTTTTCCCAGGGCAGCCAGTTTCGGATATTTGTTTTTGTTTTCTTTCAAAAAGGTTGCCATCGTTGCTCCCAAATCCATCTGGAACAGGCCGATGTAAGAATTTGACGGATCAACAATTCCGGGTTTCATGCCGGATTCAAAAACCCACCCCAGATGATGCGGCGTACATTCGGCAAAATTAACCTCAATTCCGCCTTTATAAATGCCGCTGGTCTTATATTCAACCGGGTGCAATGAAATCTTTTTATAATCGATTGATGCATTTTCCACGCGGGAATCATCGGTTGTCGGAGCATTTCCGCCCGGATTTGCGACAGTCGTTGCTGCCGTTCCGAGCCCGGATACGGTCAGTCCCAATGTCAGCATTTTGTTTCTGACAGCTTTCAAAAATCCTTTTACATCTTTTTTCATCTCTTATCCCTCTAATTTTCAATGACAATATAGTCTTAAAAACCATTTAAATCCAGTCATTTTTTGCAAAAAAAAGATATATTTCTTGAAAATTTTCAAGACAGCGTTTACAATCCGCGCAGAAACGCAATTTCTGTGTCAAAAAAAGGATTGTACTTTTGTTTTTTCAGAAAAAAGACTGGCGGGAACGTTCAATATTTTTCAACCGGATTCGGATGCTGTGCCGAACGTTGTTGGGAATCTTTCTGGCCTTTTCTTTTACCTGGTTTTTCTTTGAAACCATTGAGAATGTACATCCTGAAAGCACTCCCGAAAGTGTTGGTACAAAAATAGAAATAAGCCGGATGGAAGATGCCGAAAAAACAGAAATCCGGTCATGCCCTGAAGGATTGAGCTGTATTGACACCAGCACACCTTTTCTCTCTCAGCCCGAAAATGAAGAAGTTTTTATAATCAATTCCGAGGATTTTAACTCTGATTTGGCAGTTAGGATGCTCAATCCGGAAGAAGATGCCGCCACGATTAATGACATTGCCGAAATGGATAAGATTGAGGAAACCTATGAAGAAGAACTTCCTTCGGAAGCTTATCTTGATGAAGAGGAAATGTCAGATGCCGAAGCCATACGCCAATATGGCAAAGATTATCATATTTACCATGGCCATCGCAGCATTCGGGAAATGGGAGTGTTGCCGTCCAAACGCCCCCTGTATTTCGGGCCGCAGCCGGTGGTTGCCGTTGTGATTGACGACATGGGAATAAGCCCGAAACGTACGGCAGACATCATATCTTTGAAAGCGCCGCTGACTTCGTCTTTTCTGACCTATGCGCGCAAACTTCCCGAGCAGGTGGCGGCAGCCCGGTCAGCAGGACACGAAATTATGATTCACGTTCCGATGCAGGCCAAAAGCAACAAAGACGCGGCACCGGATGTTTTGACCACAAAAATGCCGCCGGAAGAAATCAGGCAGAGGCTTGAAACAATGTTGTCAAAATTTGACGGCGTCAAAGGCATTAACAATCATATGGGAAGCCTGTTTACTGAAGATTCGGAACGGCTGGGGGCAGTTATGGAAGTTTTAAAAGAGCATGGGCTGTTCTTTTTGGATTCCAAAACATCGCCGCGTTCTGTGGGCAGGGTGGAAGCCGGAAAACACGGCGTAGTTTATGCCCACCGGCATGTTTTTTTGGATAACGAAAATAATGTCGATTATATTAACGGTCAATTGCGCCTGACGGAACGGATTGCCAGAAAGAACGGCTATGCCGTGGCAATCGGCCATCCGAAAAGCGGCACGTTCCAGGCTTTAGCGGCCTGGCTGCCGGAACTTGAAAAAAAGGGAATAAAACTGGTGCCGATGAGCAAAATCGTTGAGGTAACGGGCATTCCGCAATAAAAAACAAAAAAAATACAAAAATCTGAAAAAATATCTTGACCGGAATAAAAATAACCTTTATATATGCAGCTAGTTTCTAATGACCCCATCGTCTAGAGGCCTAGGACACCACCCTTTCACGGTGGGAACACGAGTTCGAATCTCGTTGGGGTCGCCACTAAAACACCAAAACCCTCCAATGGAGGGTTTTGGTGTTTTAGTATGCGAGCTCCGAGATTTGAACTCGTAGAGTTCGAAGCGGATAGTTGACGAGCGCGATTTTAAGAAGCGCGAGGCTTACGGCGCAAGGAGGCCCCGCCCGCGGGAGTCCCTAATCCGTTGGGGTTGCGCCAATATATTACCCTCCAATGGAGGGTTTTGGTGTTTTAGTATGCGAGCTCCGAGATTTGAACTCGTAGAGTTCGAAGCGGATAGTTGACGAGCGCGATTTTAAGAAGCGCGAGGCTTACGGCGCAAGGAGGCCCCGCCCGCGGGAGTCCCTAATCCGTTGGGGTCGCGCCAATATATTACCCTCCAATGGAGGGTTTTTTTACTATCCGATTATACAAGTTCCGGAAAATACTCGGAGATAACCTCAGTTCAAATTTATTTTTTAATTCTTTTCCTGGCCGTGATGTAAGCGACGATCAAAGAAACAACGGCGGCAAGAAGCGCTGAAATAGCTAACCCGAACAACAAATGTTCCAATACAACATCAGTATAACCGAAAATCTGATAACTGCTTATCATCGCAAAACCGATAATAATCATAAGATAAGGGATCCAGCCAATCGCAGCCAGATAATATGCAGTTTGCGGATGTTTGCTCATAACAAAAGAAATAAATCCCGGCGTTTTATTAAAAAGGAGCATTATTGCGCAAACGATGAACGCTAAAAATACAACATCGGAAATAAGCTCAACTCCTGAGAAAGAAAAAGGAGTTTCTAAAACACCATACATACCGCCCAATACACGAGCTTCTTTTGACCATAATTTCATTGTTTGAACTCCTTTTTATTATCCAGAATTTAGTTTAGATGATTATTCATCACAATCAACCATTTTTTCTTCTTATAAAATTGTTCAAATAAGCAAAAACAGCGCGCCTGTAACAAGCGCGCCGGATAAAATAAAATTTCCTGTATCCCGCTAACGGCTGATTTCCTGACAAACCGGATAATTATGCCCGGAAATGGAAAGATAATAGTCGCCGTTCTGCTGCATAAAAGTAACTTTTGAGGCCGAATTTTCAAAACGTTTTCCCGAGGTCGCGGCAACTTTTACCAACACGTTATTTATACCGTCAACCCGCAGAATCATTGAATCGTCATCCAGAAAATCGGCTTGAACAATCTTTTCTCCGCATTTATATTCGGTTTCGCGCGTAACTTCCACATTATTGGCGCAGGCAGCCGCCAGAAAGGGAAGAATTAAAAACAGATGTTTCATTTTTTTATCCTTTCTTGTTAAAATATGTGTCATGTACCAAATCATAAAGTTTCATCCCGCCGGAAAGCATATATACATTGTCAAATCCGCGGTTTTTGAGCAGAATTGCCGCATGATAAGAACCGCGGCCGTGCGTACAGTAGACAATCACCATCTTGTCATGCGGAATGCTGTCCAGATTTTGGCGGATGGCATATAAAGGCAAATTAATGGCGCCGTCCAGATGTTTTTGGGCAAAGGCTTCCGGCTCGCGGATATCAATTAACATGGCCTTTTCTCTGATAAAATCAAGCTCTTCCGGCATAATCAGCTTGAGCGAACCGTTCAGTACGCTGCCGGCCAGGGAGCCGAGTTGATTAATGGCGTCAAAAGCAGAGGCATAAGCCGGGGCATAAGCAATCTCGACGTTTTCCAAATCGGCAAAATCCCCTTGCTTTCTGATGATTTGTGCCGCCACGTCAATCCGTTTGTCCACGCCGTATTTTCCAACCCCTTGCAGTCCGAGGATCTTGCCGTTTTCGGCAAACAAAAGCTTGAGCAGGATTTCTGACGCGTCGTCCATCTGCGGGGAAGATGTTCTGCTCCAAAGGTGCAATTTTTTATAGGCAATGCCGGATTTTTGCAAAAGAGCCTCGTTACAGCCGGCAGAGGCCGCCGTCAAGTCAAATACCGGCGTAACGGATGTTCCGGCAATCGGCGAAAAACGACATTTTTTTCCGGCCAGGGCTGCCGCGGCACAGGCTGCTTCTTTAATGCTGAGACTGGCATTATAGCGCAATTCTTTTTGCCCGGTCGTTAAATTGCCGATTTCGACGGTGTCGCCCACGGCATAAATATTGCCGTCGCTTGTCTGCATTTGCTCGTTAACGGCAATCCCGCCGTTATCGCCAAGCTCAATGCCAGCCAGAACCGGAAGCTTAACATCCGGACGAACGCCGGTTGCAACAACAGCCATATCATATTTCAGGCGGCTGCCGTTGCTGAGCCGGATGTCCTCGTCGCCGAACGAAACAATGCTGTCTCCGGTAAAAACTTTGATGCTGTGTCGTTCCGCCTCTTGCTGAACCGGAGCAGCCGTATCGGCATCCAGAAACGGCAGAATATGATTTTCTGCCTCGATAATTAAAATTTTAATCCCGAGACGGGCAAGGGCTTCGGCGGTTTCAATCCCGATAAACCCGCCGCCGAGAATAACGGCGCGCCCCGGCTTGTTATATTCTATAAAGTCTTTGATTTTATCAATGGAGCCTAAAGATTTTATGGTAAAGACTTTTTCCGAAAGAATACCGGCAATATCCGGACGCAGCTGCACCGCTCCGGTGGCAATGACCAGTTTATCATAAGGTTCATCGTCTTTACCGGCAAGTTTGAGCGTTTTTTCCTGTCGGTCAATGTCAATAACCTCGCAATTTGTCCGCACGGTAATATTATAGCGGCTTTTCACCCCCTCGGCCGAAATCCCGATAAGGTTCTCGCGCCGGGCAATCTGGCCGGAAAGATAATAAGGCAGCGCACAGTTTGACACGGCAAACTCGGCAGATTTTTCCAAAATGACGATTTCGGCATTTTCATCCAGCCGGCGCAGTTTTGTGGCTGTGGCAAGTCCGGCCGTTCCGCCCCCGATAATTACGACTTTCATCTTGCTTCCTTTCCATCCGGTGTTCTTTTGCTTATAAATATGTCTTGCCTGCAAAGTATCAAGGTGGCATATCTTGATTTCAAAGGCATTTTCTGCTTGACAGTTGCAGATTAACCGGCTATAAAGCGCATAAATATAAACAGATTTCTCCTTTTAAAGGTATGGAATTTTTGATAACACTCCGAGGAGTGCCGCCAGTCAGCGAGGGTTCGCACACTGGCGTGCAATAGTATGTAGGCACATGATTTTTCAAAGAATGTGCCGGAGCATTGCGGTCCTCGGGGCAGAAAGTTGGCATTGATGCCTCACCCGCCGGGTGTGCAATAGTATGTAGGCAAAGGAACAAAAGTGTTTGACGCTTTAACGGATAAATTAAACGCTGCTTTTTCCAAGATAACCTCACGGGGCGTCTTGAATGAAAAAGACATTGACGAAGCCATGCGCGACATTCGCGTCGCTTTGCTGGAAGCAGATGTCTCGCTGCCGGTTGTTAAAGATTTTATTGCCCGGGTTAAAGCCGAGGCTTTGGGTGAAAAGGTTGTCAAGTCCGTCAAGCCGGGGCAGATGGTCGTCAAGATTGTTCATGACGAACTGGTAAAATTGCTGGGAGCGGAAGATTGCGGCTTAAATTTCAAAGCCGTTCCGCCGGTTTGCATTTTAATGGTCGGTCTGCAGGGCTCCGGCAAAACCACCACCTCGGGCAAGATTGCCAAACGGTTGAAAGACAAGAGCCGTAAAAAAGTTTTGTTGGCATCGCTGGATATATATCGTCCGGCAGCGCAGGAACAGCTGGCACAGCTGGCAACGCAAATCGGCGTCGTATCTCTGCCGATAGTCAAAGGCGAAAAAACGGCGGAGATTGCCAAAAGGGCGTTGAACGAGGGCAAAAAAGGCGGCTATGACGTGATTATTCTTGATACGGCCGGCCGTCTGCATATTGACGAAGCTCTGATGGACGAGGTCGTAGAGGTTAAAAAAATTTCCAATCCGGCAGAAGTCCTTTTGGTGGCTGATGCCATGATCGGACAAGATGCCTGCAACGTGGCCAAAGAGTTTAATGACAAAGTCGGCCTTACCGGCATTGTCCTGACCAGAATAGACGGTTCGGCCCGGGCCGGTGCGGCATTGTCCATGCGGATGGTTTCCGGGGTACCGATTAAATTTTTGGGAACCGGCGAAAAAATTGACGAGATTGAAGAATTTCATCCCGAGCGTCTGGCCGGGCGGATTTTGGGGCAGGGCGACGTTGTTTCTTTGGTAGAAAAAGCTATTGAAAACGTTGACCGTACCGAAGCCGAAAAAATGGCGCAGAAAATGCTCAAAGGCAAGTTTGACCTGGAAGATATGCTCTCTCAGCTTCGGCAGATTCAAAAGCTGGGAAGTTTGGGCGGCCTTATCGGCATGATGCCGGGGCTTTCCGGGTTTAAAAATCAGATTGAGAACGCCGGCGGCGATAATCTGATTAAAAAACAAGAGGCGATTATTCTTTCCATGACCAAAGCGGAAAGAAGAAATCCCGACATTATCAAAGCCTCCCGCAAAAAAAGGATCGCGGCGGGTTCCGGCGTAGAAGTTCATGAAGTCAACAAGTTGCTCAAATCATATGAGCAGATGTCGACGATGATGAAGAGAATGGGAAAAATGGGCGGTATGGGCGCTCTGGCTTCCCGGTTTATGAAAAAAGGACCGTTCGGCGGCTTGCCGGGCGGACAAAACCCGAAATTTCCGTTTTAACGGAAGTTTTATTTAACTAACCGCGTTTGAAGAAACGCAAAGAAAGGAAAAAATAAAAATGGCAGTACGTATCAGACTATCTCGTGGTGGTTCTAAAAAACGTCCGTTCTACCGTATTGTAGCAGCTGACCAGAGAGCTCCCCGCGACGGTAGATTTATTGAAAAACTCGGCACATACAATCCGATGTTGCCGCAGGATCACGCTGAAAGACTCGTTGTTGACAGCGAAAAAGTAAAGGCTTGGATTGCCAAAGGTGCAACTCCGACCGAAAGACTGGCTAAAATGTTCTCGAAGCTTGGCCTTTGCGCAGCTCCGAAAATCAACAATCAGCCGAAGAAATCTGCTCCGAAAGCCAAGGCTCTTGAGAGAATTAAAGAAAAAGAAGAAAAAGCCAAAGCCGCAGCCGAAGCTGCTGCAGCCGCTGCCGCTGAATCTTCTTCTGAGGCATCTGCCGAATAAGTACCGTTTGGATTTTGCAGGATAAGGTTTTCAAAATGTCGGAACGGGTTTGTCTGGGAATAATCAGCGGAGCGCACGGCATCCGCGGCGAAGTCAAAGTCAGATGCTTTGCCGAAGACTGCCGCAGCCTCACGGCTTATGGCCCGCTGGAAGACAAAAACGCTTCCCGTAAATTTGTTTTGAAAATCACCGGCAAAGCCAAAGACGATTTGCGCGTTAAAATTCAGGGCTGCGATGATCGTAATGCGGCCGAAGCCTTAAAGGGGACGGAGCTTTACATAGAACGCAGCGCCTTGCCGGAGCTGGAAGAAGACGAGTTCTATCACACGGATCTGATTGGTCTGGATGTTAAAGAAGAAGGTTCTTCCGAGGTTATCGGCAAAGTGGCGGCTTTATATAACTTTGGCGCCAATGACATTATTGAAATCAAAGTGAATAAAACCGCAAAGCTGGAAATGCTGCCGTTTAACAAGCAGTATGTTCCGCAAATCAATATCAAAGATGGGTTTATTATTATCAGGGAAATGAGCTTTGCTCCCGAAAGCGGAGAGAGCGATGAAGGTTAAGGTTTTAACCATTTTTCCGGAAATTTTCCCCGGATTTCTTGGTTATTCGTTAACCGGCCGGGCCTTAAAAGAAGGCATCTGGTCTTTGGAAACGGTCAACATCAGGGATTATGCTTTTGACAAGCATGGCTCGGTTGACGATACGCCCTGCGGCGGCGGTGCCGGAATGATAATGCGTCCCGATGTTTTGGGTGCGGCCATAAAGGCCAACCATACAAAAGGCCGGATTATTTATATGAGCCCGCGCGGCCGGCCTCTGACCCAACAGCTGGTAAAAGAGCTGAGCAAAGAGGACGAGATAACGGTTGTCTGCGGCCGTTTTGAAGGGGTTGACCAAAGAGTGCTTGATGCTTATGAAATTGAGGAAATCAGCATCGGGGATTATATCCTGACCGGCGGCGAACAGGCCGCACAGATAATGCTTGATGCGGTTGTCCGTCTGCTGCCCGGCGTGTTGGGCAACAGCAGTTCCCTGGAAGATGAAAGCTTTGAGAATTTTTTGTTGGAGCACGACCAATATACCCGCCCGGTTGTCTGGGAGGGCAGGGAAGTTCCGGAAATTCTGCTGAGCGGCCATCATGAAAACATTGCCAAATGGCGAAAAGCGCAGTCTTTGGAAATAACCGAACGGAGACGGCCGGACTTAATGAAAAAATATCTTGATTTTAAGCGGCCTTAGGTATATACATAAGAAAATTTTATAAAAAGGGTAAAACTTATGAACATAATTGAAAATATTGAAAAAGAGCAGATCAGCAAGCTCATGGAAGGAAAAAACGTTCCGAGTTTTAAGCCTGGCGACACGCTGAAAGTTCACACCAAAGTAAAAGAAGGTGACCGTGAACGTATTCAGATTTACGAAGGCGTCTGCATTGCTCGTAAGAATGACGGGTTGAATTCTTCTTTCACGGTTAGAAAAATTTCTTTCGGTGAAGGCGTAGAACGTGTATTCCCGCTGTATTCTCCGAACGTTGCCAAGATTGAAGTTGAACGCATTGGTAAAGTTCGCCGTGCAAAACTGTACTTCCTGCGTGCTCTGCGCGGCCGTTCTGCCCGTATTGCGGACGATCTGGTTGCTGCAGCCAAAGCTCGCGAAGCTGCAAAAGAAGAAAGCAAATAATTTTTTGTTATCTTACAAGTCCAAACCCCGTGGCTTTTATCCCGCGGGGTTTTGTTTTACTGCCGCTAACCAAAAAACTTAATACTTCCCGGCCATGGCTTTGTAAACGTAGTTCTCGTAATTGATAATCTGATACTTTTGCTGAATCAGGTTTTTCCGGAGGGAATTTTCGCTGTAAATGGCCTGCAGATAGTCGCGAAACTCCGTCTTGCCGTTATTATAGCGGTCTTTGTAATATTGGGTAATTTTAACAGAATTCTGATAATTTTCCTGAATATTATCAAAACTTTCCGTGGCTTTGCCGTAAGCAAAGTAATAATAAGCCACCTCGTTAACGGCCTGATTGAGCGTGTCTTTAAAATCAATGGCCGCAATCTGATAATCCGCTTCCGAAATTTTAATGTTGTTTTTCACGCGCGTCCAGTCCAAAAACGGCAGGTCAATCGCTACGCTTCCCAAAATATACGGAAATTCAAACGTCGTGCGCGCTTTGTCGGAAGAAGAACCTAAAGCCCCACGCAAAGAGATACCCGGATACCAGTTTGTATTTTCGGCTTCCAGATTTTTAAAAGCCTTTTCCAAACGATACTGGCTGGCCAGCAGGTCAGGACGGTTTGCCAGAACCGAAAGCGGAACATCAAGGTTGACGCCGAGCGTTTTCTGGTCAAGAATATCGCTGAATTTGATCTCAAGCGGCTCTTCCTGCCGGATATTCAAAATATTTTTCAGGCTCGTTTCCATCTCTTTGAACTGGGTTTCCAGCTCCAGCAGGCGGTTTTGCTCGGATAAAAGACTCTGCTTGGATTCCAGAAATTCCAAATCATCAGCCTTGCCGTTTTTGTATTTTGCCTCGGTAATATTGCGAATGTCTTCATAAGCCTTGATGTTCTTCTTGGTAACATCAATGGTATTTTGCAGATATTCCAGATTAAAATACAGGTCGACAACGCTGTTAATCAGGCTCAGCCGCGCCGTTTCCTTGTCCATGATTGTGGCCTGATATTCAAATTCCTGCGCGGATTGCAGTTTTCTGATTTTGCCGTAAAGGTCGAGTTCATAACTCAGCCCGGCCTCTCCGGAAAAGCTGTTTGAAAAATTGTCTCCGGTATCAATCCGCCGTTGGGAAGAAGTGTTTAAATTTCCGGAAAGCGTCGGAAACAGGTCTGCCGTTGTAATGTTTAAGTTATAAAGTTCTTTATTGATGTTAATGGCGGCCTTCAGATAATCCGGATTGTTCGCCAAAGCCAAATCGACCAGTCGGTTGAGCTCGCTGCTGCCATATTCTTTCCACCAGTCAGCGTTGGCCTTGTATTTTTCCCGCACTTCCCGGGTATAATTAAGCTCATCCGCCGTGTCGGAGGGGTAAGGCGAAACCGTCGCGCAGCCCGAAACCAGCAACGTAGTTGTAAAAAGCAGTATGTTAAACATATTTTTCTTCATCTTATTCACTCGCTAAAGCGTCAATCGGATTAAGGTTGGAAGCGTTTTTCGCCGGCATATATCCAAAAACGATTCCGATACCCGTCGAGCAGACCAAAGCCAGCACGATTGAGGCGGTTGAAAAAATCATTCCGAACTCTTCGGAAAAAGTGTTAAAGCCAAAGCCGATAAGCAAAGATAACGCCACTCCCATAAAGCCGCCGACCAGGCAGATTAAAATCGCCTCAATCAGAAACTGTTGCAAAATGTCAGCCTGCTTGGCGCCGATGGCCATTCGGATGCCGATCTCCCTCGTCCGTTCGGTAACCGAAACCAGCATAATGTTCATCACGCCGATACCGCCGACAATCAGGGAAATAACCGCAATGCTGGCAATCAGAAATTTCATGGTATTGGTGGCGCTTTCAACAGTTTGCTTAATGCTGTCGCTGTTAATCATAAAAAAGTCTTTTTTGCCGTGCAGCGACGTTAGGATATTTTCAATACTCGTTTCCGCCACCTGAGAATTAACCTTATCCGAAATTTTGACCGTAATGGTATTAATATCTGTACTGCCGTTGATTTTATACATTGCTGTTGTATAAGGCACCCAGAGGTTCATCGCGTCAGCCCGGGGGCCGGGGTTATTTTCCTCTTCCGTTACACCGATGATTTTCAAAGGTTTTTTGTTAAAAATGACAATTTCGCCAATAGGATTGGGATTGTCGGCAAACACCTCTTTTTTTGTGTTATGGTCAATCACGACGACAGAGGCAATATTGTTTACCTCGTCTTGTGTAAAAATCCGGCCGAGGGCAATTTTGTGTCCTTTGACATCAAAGAAAGACGCGCCGACGCCTTTCAGCTGTGCCGTTGAAGACGTATTGCCGTAAACAAGCGTGCCGCTGCCGGAAACGCTGGGCGTGGAATTATCAATAAAACCCTGCTTACTCAAATAGTCCGAGTCGCTGACCTTCAGTGTTTTAACTTTACCGGATCGCATATCACCAAAACCGCTTCCGGGCATAATGTCGATGGTGTTTGTTCCCATGGAGTTGATCTGTTCCATAATCTTGGCCTGTGAGGCATTACCGAGCGCCACGACCGAAACCACCGAGGCAATACCGATAATAATGCCGAGCATCGTCAGCAACGAGCGCATTTTGTTTGCCAAAATGGCGTGGATAGACATACTGAACGATTCGGCAAAGCGGTATTTAAAAGTTTCCAGTTTACTCCGCTTAAATTTTCTGACTTCTTCTTCAATCTTATAAAAATCAGAAGTTTTTCTCTCGTCCGAAACAATTTCGCCGTCTTTAATCTCAATAATCCGGCTGGCCTGGGCGGCAATTTTGCTGTCATGCGTAACCAGAATAATGGTATGTCCCTGCTTGTGCAGTCCCTTAATAATCTCCATCACCATTTCGCCGCTTTTTGAGTCCAGGGCACCGGTCGGTTCGTCCGCCAGAATAATCTCCCCGCCGTTCATCAAAGCACGGGCAATACTCACGCGTTGTTGTTGACCGCCGGAAAGTTCGTTTGGCTTGTTACGGAGTTTGTTGCCGAGTTCAAGACGTTTTAAGAGTTCAACTGCCCTTTGCGTCCGTTCTTCCGCGCCCATCCCCAAATAGATAGCAGGCAGGGCGGCGTTTTCACGAGCGTTTAGACTGGTGAGCAGATTGTAACGCTGAAAAATAAAGCCAAAAGTTCGGCTGCGCAGTTCGGCCAGTTGGTCGCGATCCATTTTCCCGGCCTCAATGCCGTTAATACGGTAAGAGCCGGATGTCGGAGTATCAAGGCAGCCGATAATATTCATTAAGGTCGATTTTCCGGAGCCGGATTGCCCGATAATGGCCACAAAATCGCCTTTTTCAACTGTCAGGTTTATGCCCTTTAACACATGAACGCGATTCGCTCCCTGTCCGAAAAATTTGTTGATGTTCTGCAGCTCGAGAATATTCATCTTAGAAACCTCTCCGTCTTGCTCCCCGGGCATTAGATGCCATATCCGAAATTTCATCCGATGTCATGGCGGCAATAATCACCTCGTCCCCTTCGGCCACGCCGTTTGTAACTTCCACATTCATCCCGTCGGAAACACCGGTTGTTACGGAACATTTCATAATGCCGTGCGGGGTAAGAACCTCCACATAAGTCTCGTCTCCTTCTTTTTTCAACGCAGTAACCGGCACGGTCAACACATCTTCCGCGCTCTCAACATAAATAACATTTTGCGTCGTCATTCCGATTCTCAGCTTACCGTCAGGATTTGGGACATTCAATCTTCCGTAGTAATAAATAGCTTGCGTTGAATCTACAACTTCGGTATCGGTATATTCTCCATTAGTCAGAGAAGTCAAACCCGGATCAATAGATTTGAGCGTTGTTTCAAAAACGTCTGAAAGGTTTGCCAAAATAGAATAAGTAACTTTTACGCCGGGTTTGATGTTTCCGATATCGCCTTCCGAAATCTCAATCAGAATCTCCATCCGGTTCAAATCGGCAATTTGCATAATCGTCGGCGTGTTCATAGCCGCGTTGACGGTCTGCCCTTCTTTGACCGGAATGGAAACGACCGTTCCGTCAAGCGGTGCCGTAATTTTGGTATATCCCAAATTTGTTTCTGCCGTGCTTAATGAAATCTCTGTTTCTTTAATGCTCGATTCGAGTTCCGTAACTTTGGCCTTGGCGTTCTCATAAGTATCTTCGGCATTTTCCACATCTTCGACCGAGGCGGCATTTCGTTTTTTCAGGGTGAGTGTTCGGTCATACTGTTTTTTGGCAATATCCAGCGAAACCTGGGCAGCTTTAAGCTGGGCCTGATAACTGTTTAACCTTGCTTTATTAAGATCAACCTCGTTTTGCTGGGTTGTCGAATCGATTTCCGCAAGCAAATCTCCTTTTTTGACTTCCTGCCCGATAGAAACATAAAGCTTTTCGATTTTACCGGACGCCTGAGCACCGACAGTAACCAACTCACTGGCTCTGACTTCACCAGTTGCGTTCACCACCTTCTGGATATTTTGCCTTTTGACCGGTTCCGTTATATAAGAAATCGGATTCCCGGTTTTAAAATATACGGAATAAATATAAAATCCGGCCAGTATAATAAAGGCAAAGATTAAAAGCTTTTTGTTCCTACCCACAAATGTTTTCATTTTTCCCATTGTTTTTCTCTGTTTTTTGTTTTTTCATCGGCAGTGCCGCAAAGTTATATCTTGCAAAAACTATTTATTTTACAACATTTTATCTGCTTTTTTATTTTTAAATATTTAAAATCTGATAAATCTCACATATTTATAAACGATATATCGGGATAAAAGGTTCAAATTTTTTTAGGAAAGATAAAAAAGGGGACCCTTGAAAAGGATCCCCGTTAAAAGCTTGTTCGTCAAAATTAGAACAATACTTTTGCCTGCAGGCCAGCGGTGTAATCATAGTCGATATCAGCATCTTCCCAATTTTCACCATCGTTACCTGTCAGATAATAGTCGCCATAAAGACCAACGGCGATATTGTCTTTGATGAAGTAGTTGGCTTCAGCCTGAGCATACAGTTGGTTAGCGCTGCCGTCTTCATGATTGAAGTCATAACGCAAACCGGCATCAACAGAAGCCTTGTCGAATTTCTTATGAACGCCGCCGAACCAAGAATATTCTATATCGCGGTCAGCGTCATCGATGTTTCCGGCAATGTCAAAACTCGTATACGGAGTCCAGCCGTTGCAGAGGTCATAACCGAGTTTAACCTGAGCACCCAGTTCTTTGTACCATCTGTCGTTTTCGCCTTGTCTGTTGTGGCCATACCAGCTTTCCTGATCATAAGTATAGTAGTGAGCACCTACCTGAGCCAGCCAGTTGCCTGCCTGCATATTGTATTTAGCGCCGAGCATATAATCAAAGTTATGATCATTATTATAATCACCGCTAGAGAATTGTGTGCTGTCAAATTCGTTACCAATAGAACCGAAGATAGAGAAATTGTCGGTTACGCCATAGGTAATTTCTTCATTGGCATACAAACTTTTATCAATATTACCATAATGTTTAAAGTTCGTACGAGACATTTCAATAGAAGTGTCAGACAAAACTTTGCCTTGTTCCGGCAGATAAAACGGGTTGGTAATATCTTTAGCAGAAGCGGCAGTTGCAAACATAACAGCAGCTGAAGCCATCAATATAGTTTTATAATTCATAAAGGATCTCCTTACGTAGTTTTTTTTCCCTCATATTTCGGACGAATGCCCGAAAATATGATAGTCGTAGTCTATTCAAAAAGAATTAATAAATCAATAATTTAATTAAGAAATATAAATATTAGGGGATTTTTTTATATAAAAATGTGATTTTTCCTACCGATTTTTTTGTGGAAATGCAAAGCATTCCGTGCTATAATCTCACCAGAAAAAGAAAGGCATTGTAATGAACGATAACAAAAAGTTACAACAGGCAATTCACCATATCATCGAAAAAGCATCTGACGTTGAAATCTCTTCCAACGTTCCTCTCGGCTATTCCCAGCTGGCTGCTTTGAAAAATCTGCATAACTATTGCATAAATCAGGTGTTAAAAGATGCCGAGGTAATGAAAGATCCGCGCAAAATCAACTACATGGCCTCGCAGGAGTTCAAAATCGCATTAGTGGCCCTCTGCTTGTCGCAGGCAATGGTCAATCCGGCACGCCGCAACCGTGAGACGCGGGAGTTTTTTATTGAAAACATTAATGTTTATCAAACTGACGAACACACAAAAATGGTTGATTTCGGCAATATCCACCCGGCTGATGCCGACGCCTCCGTTTATCCGGAAATTATTGAAGATTGGATGATTTACCGTGACCGGGAAGGATTCGGCATATCATCGCTGATAGATGAAAAAACGCGCCTGACCGGCCTGAACGGGTTTCAGCGCGGCGGCGAACCGATTTACGAATTTGCCCGATTCCACCGCAAATATACCGAGAAAGAACGAATAAAAGAAGAAAAAAGTCGCGATTCGGCACAGGAGGCTTTTCGCAATGCCGTTGTCCAGTCTTTGGCTAATGAAATGACCAGACAGCAGTTGCTCGCCGGTAAAAATCCGTTGGAGATATTGGACAATTTATTAAATTCTGCCGGAAAATATCAGCCGTCCCGCCAGATTCGCCGGGAGCTTGATCCGGAAGTCGAACAAAATGTGGCCCGCTTGCTGGAATATGACAATTCCCGTTCCGGCCGCGAGAGATAACAAAAAAAGGATGCTTATTTATAAAGCATCCTTTTTCGTTACCATTCTACGGGAGTTGCGGCAATTTCCTGCGGCACTTCCCCTTCAAAGTAAACAATTGTCAGTTTGTGCATTTCCAGATTAAAATCACATGTGGTTCTCACATCCAAATCCGGTGTCACAAAGGCAAAAGCACAAACCTTGTCCAAAATGTCTTTCGGACATTGATAAATCGCATCAGCGGTCGAAGGCCGCAAAAAAATGTAATATCCGTGAAAAGGATGATACGATTCAATCCGCCCGATTTCTTTAAGCCCGTCTGCCCGACCAATAACCTTGCGGTAAAAAGCGGCGCTCACCGTAGCAATCGGCGTACTCTCAATCCAGTAAAGCTCCTTGTCTTGCGGTTTGGGATCAAGCACGGCCTCGCCGTTTGAGCCAAACAAAACCGGCCGGATTTTTGCGGCATAGGCCATAACCTCTTCTTGTGATAAAGCTTGTTTTTGCTTTTCCAGGTTATCAAGAATTGCCAGATATTGCTCTTTTTGTGATTGAGATAATTCAGGACAACAGGTTGTAATCCATTCTCGTTGCATCTGATACATAATAGTCAATTTTTTTATTAAACATAAAAATATTTTTATAAAAAAATAATATCATTTTCGTAAAATTTTGTCAATAAGTATTTGTTTACTTTTTTGTATTAAAAGAAAACTATCAAAAAGGAGAAAGATGATGAAACTGATTGTATATCTGATAATTTTGGCCGGTCTGGCCTATGGCGGAAAATGGGTGTATGACAATTATCTGGCGGCAGGCGTCAATGAAGCAATGCACAAAACCGGAAACTTTGTTGCGCGCCAGAATTTGGACCATATCGAAATTCACAGCGACGGAACTTACGTTGAAAAAGAATTGCCCTGAAAAAGTTAAGGCGGAATAACCATTCCGCCTTTTGCTTTCTTGTGTTCCCTTCTTGTGTCATTGCCGACTCCCTTCTTGTGTCATCCCCGGGCTTGCTATTTTTATTGTCATCCCCGGGCTCTCTTTTTTATTGTCATTGCCGGACTTGATCCGGCAATCCAAGTCGAACATAAAGCCAATTTATTAACGTGGATTCTCGGGTCAAGCCCGAGAATGACATAAGAAAAAAAGCCCGAGAATGACATAAATTTCAAAGCACAAAGCCCTTCACAACTCCCGCCGGAGCAACGCGGGGCTCAGGGCACCGTATAAACCGATCGCTGCCGACGTTCGGTCAATTAAAAAGCATAAACCAAACCGGCATT